>CBIMFD010000017.1:0-23405 GCA_966243085.1 uncultured Shinella sp. | reverse complement strand
GCCGACCAGGCGCTGGAGCTCGCCTTCCTTCTTGCCGAGCGCATGAAGGGCGGCCGCGACGAAAAGCGCATGGTGGTGAACGGCTGATCGCGTTTCGTTCACGCTTCGGTTCCGTAAATTAGCGGAGCTGATGCAAGCATTCAGGAATGTGAAATTGACAGGACCGGGCCGGCTGGCAAAGCTGGCCCGGTTTTCGTTTGGGAGGAAGAATGAGCGAGGAACATACAGGACATTGCCTGTGCGGGGCGGTGCGCTTCCGCACCGTCGGCCCCTTGCGCGACGTCATCGCCTGTCATTGCAGCCAGTGCCGGCGGCAGTCCGGCCATCACTATGCGGCCACCAATGTCGAGGACGACCGGCTGACGGTGGAAGGCGGCGAGAACGTCACCTGGTTCAGGGCGAGCGACATGGCCAGCCGCGGCTTCTGCCGCACCTGCGGCTCCGTGCTGTTCTGGAAGGGAGACGGCTCGGACTATACCTCGCTCATGGCGGGTGCCTTCGACCAGCCCACGGGGCTGAAGATCGGCATGCACATCTTCTGCGCCGACAAGGGCGACTATTACGAGATCGGCGACGGGGCGCCGCAACTGCCGCACTGGAGGTGACCCTCATTGCACGAGGGCCGGGCGCTGGCAGCGCACGCCCGTCACCGTGACGTCGGCCTCGCCGATCCTCACGCCGACGACCAGGAGCAGGTTGTAGAGAAGCTCGTCGATGGCGGGTGTCACGGCGGTCAACGTCGAGGCGAGCGCCTTCGTGACGAGCGAGGTGTTGAGCGCGAGGTTCAGGAGCTTGATATCGACCTCCACGTCCATGTCCCCGATCAGGGTCTTGACGGCGGAGGTGAGCGTGTCGCGCGTCGATACGGTCTTCGTCGTCTTCGCCGCGATCTCGCTCGGCGAAAAGGTGAGGCGGGTCTTGCCGAGGTTCTTCACCTCGCCATGCGCCAGCGCGTCGACGGCAAGCAGCGCGGAATCGACGATGCGGACCTTTTCGACGCGTGGCTCGTCGGAAAAATCCGAAAGGACGGAGGGATCGACCTTGCCGATCGCGATCTCCGCGACGCCCGGCACGGTATCGACCGCAGCCTCCGCATTCTCCGGTGTGCCGCCGAGGCAGCGGATATCGGCGAGCTTTGCCTCCGAGGCGGCGACCTCCACATAGAGCGGCAGTTTCACGCGCAGGCCCGCAAGGGCGGTGAGACCGTCGATGCTCACCTCGACGGCAAGCGGGGTCTGGGCGCTGCGAACGGCGCTGCCGGGCGCGCCGAGCCGATGGGCGGGCGTTTCGACCGGCGGTTCGCCGATGGCGAGCTTCACCTTAACGCCGGCAAGGCCGGGAACGCCGGCGCCGACGTCGAGCGCCACCTGTTTGTCGCCATTGGCGAGCCCCGCGGCGGCCGAAACCATCTGCAGCGCGTTGACGGACATCGCCCAGTCGCCGCCGGTCGCGACCGCAAGGCCTTTCTTGGGGTCGAGATTGAGGATGCGCGAGAGCGGCAGCTTGACCTTGCTGCCGGCCGTTGCCTGCTCGATGAGTCGCAGCGCCGAGCGCACGGGGCCGGAAAGGCCTTGCACCGCGCCCATCGAGGCGAGAAGCTCGGGCATGGTCAGGCCGGCCTGGAGAACGTCCTCATAGGTCGCCGCCGTCAGGTCGAGGCGGGTCGCGACGGCCTTGAGGAAGGGCTGGACGGAGATGTCCGTATCGACGAGCGCGCGGTAATCCATCGCCTTCAGCGAGAGGTTCGTGCCGAGAAGCTGGCCGAGCAGGGCATTGAGGATGCCGTCGTTGAGGCTGGCAAGGCGCGTGCCGAGCGAGAAGGCGGCGATCTTCGAGCGCGACGCCGTGCCCGTCGCGGAAAGTAGCGGCGGCTTGGGCAGGAACATCGCCGATACGAAGAGGTCGGCGGGCCGGGCGAGGGTGACGCGCGCGGCGTCGGCATCCGCGCCAGCGGGCTTGAAGCGCTCTTCCGGCGCGATATCGGGATCGGCGCTGTAGCGGCCGCGCTCGACATGGGCGGCCGCGAGCGGCATTCCGTCTCTCGCGAGCGTGACCGCCGGAGGGATGACGAGCCCGTCCCTGCCGGTGACGGAGACGGAAAGCTTGTTGAGCGCGAAATAGACGGCCGCCGACTTTTCCGCCTCGCCGACGCTCGATGCGGCGGCAATGGCGGCAAGGTCTGCGGAGGCCTGCAACTGGCGCCGCTGCACGGTGAAATAGCCGTAGTCGACGCCGAGGGCGAGGGAGAAGACCATCAACGGCAGGCTGAGGGCGGCGAGCGTGCCGATATTGCCGGAGCGGTCCGCGAGGAGGCGGGGCGGCTGCATCTTACAGTCCTCCCACGCGCACCGTCGCATAGCGCTCGATCTTCTCCTGCGGCAGGGCGAAGGTGAAAAGCTTCCAGATCGGCAGGTCGCTCGAATCGTAGGTGATCGTCACGGTGAACTGGTCTGAATTGCCGGGATCGTCGCTGACCTCGACATGCATCTTCGCCCGGTTGATGAAGGAATAGTCGAGGCGCGAGGCGTCGAGATAGCGGTTTACCAGCGTGACGCGCTCGGCCGGATTGAGGCCGGCCACCGCCGTGCGCGCCGCATCCGCCGCGATCTGCTGCACGGAATGGGTGACGGAGAGATAGATGCCGTAGGCGATCAGCGTGAAGAGCGTGAGGAAGAAGAGCGGCGCGATGATCGCGAATTCCAGAGCCGAGGTGCCGGCGCGATCCTTGGACAGGCGGGTGAGGGCGTGCATGACATCTCCTCCTTGGGATTGTCTGGCGACGTGGCATTCCCGCATCCGGAAGGCGGATGCACGCATATCGTGCCCCGCGAATCTTAATTTCTCCTATAGATTGATTTTTTGGGTCTAACGTATATCGTCGGTTGCAACAGGATGTCAGGAGCCTGCCGACATCAGTTCCGCATGGGAATTGAAGAAGCGTTCGAGGCCATACTGCTTGCCGAACATGATGTCGTGCTGGAGGAAGCGATAGTCGCGCACCAGCGGATCGACAGCCTTCTGGCGGGCCCAGTCCGGCATGGCATTGCCCTCGGCGTCGATCAGCATGTAGCGGTCGATGACGCGCAGCTTGTCCTGCACGGCGCCGAGGAAACCGGTGTAGTAGGGGTGCTCGAAGCCTGCTTCCTTGAGCAGGTAATAGGACAGGAAGGCCGGGCTGATCGTGCCGATCTCCTTGTCGACGCCGGTCTTGTTCGACCAGATGACGAGCGGCGTCTCGTGTTCCTTCTTCATCTGCGCGGGCGTGCCCTTGCGCGAGGCCGTGACGCCCTTCATGTAGCCGGAGTTCTTGTAGACCGTGTTGAGCGGCGGCAGGTGGTCGCCGAAGATGACGATGATCGTCTCACGGTCGCGCTGCTTCGCCCATTCCATCAGCATCTTCAGGCTGCTGTCGGCTTCCTTCACGCCCTGCGCATAGCTCGCCAGCATGCGCGTGTCGCGGGCATTGAGCGAACCGTCGACCTTGATGTCCGTCCTGGCGTAACGGCCGTCGTCATAGGGGCCGTGGCCCTGGAGCGTGACGGCGAAGAAGAAGAACGGGTCTTCCTGGTTGTTCGCCTGGCGAATGATCTCCTTCGTCAGCGCCTCGTCCGAGGTGAAGTTGCCGCGCTTTGCCAGCGGCGGCATCTTGTCGACGTCCTTGAAGGTCTCGAAGCCGAAGGCCTTGTAGACGCTCGTGCGGTTCCAGAACCAGCCGGAGAACGGGTGGATGGCGCGCGCCGTATAGCCTTCCGCGCGGAAGAAGGTGGCAAGCGAGGGGATCGGCTTGCGCACATATTGCTGGTACGGAATGCTGCCCGTCGGCAGGAAGGCGTTGGAAAAGCCCGTCAGCGCCTCGAATTCGATATTGGCGGTGAGGCCGCCGAATTCCGGCGAGAAGATCGAGCCGCTGCGGTTCTCGCGGATCACCGGCATCGGGTCTTCCGAGAGCTTGACGGTGTCGAGCCGGGTCGGATCCCAGAGGGACTCGCTCATCAGCACGATGACGTCAGGCTTGGAGCGGTGCGTCGTTCCGGCCGGCACGGGCTTCGACGGGATCTTGTCGATGGCCTCGGTCATGTAGCCGGCCGGCGCCTTCACGTTGGCCATCGGCAGGTTGATCGCAAAGGCCATGACGAAGCCGTTGTGGCGATAGTTCTCCGCCTGGTCCCACATGATCGGGAAGACCTTCAGCCGGTCGCGGACCCAGGAGAAGTCGTTGTAGTCCATGATCGAGACGAAGCCGGCAAGCAGCGGCAGCGCGAGCGCAAGCCGTGCAAGGCGCTCCTTGACCGTCAGCGGCCGGAAGCGGCGCCAGGCGAAGATCAGCAGGCCGACCAGGCCGACGACGGCGACGACGAGCGCGACGGCAAGGCCGGCGGCCGTCCACGGCCGGTCCTTCACCAGAACCGGCATCAGTTCGAGGATCTGGCGGCCGAAGAGCATGTCCGTCGGATAGAGCGGGTCGGTCAGGAAGACCTGTTTCTGCTGCGAGATGAAGCCCATCAGCGCGACGACCGGCAGGACGATCAGCACACCCTTGTGCTGGCGGCCGATCAGCGCGTCGATGGCGAGGAAGACGAGAAAGAACACGCCCACCGTCGTCCAGCCCGGCTGCTGCGGATTGGTCAGGAACGTCCATGTCTGGGCGAGCGAGCCGCGCGTGATGAGTTCCACGGCGGTGACGGTGAGAAGGGCGAGAAGCGCGGAGACGGCGAGCGAACGCAGCACGGCAAGCGCCCTGGCATGGCGCGTGAGGAAGCCTGCCTTGCCGGCAGGTTCTTCCGTGGTTTCGATCGCCACGGCTGCGGGTGTAAAGATTGCCAAAGCCGTCTCCAGATTTCATAAAAGTTTCGCGTATCTGTCATACGGATGTCATCTTGAACAGAAGATGAATGGTTTCTCCAACGTTCCGCGCGCGGTTTGGTTCCTGCCGCGGCTATGTCGCCATGATCTAACAAGCCTTGAAAAACGAGGACTTGCGGAAGGAGCGCCCGCAATCGGCGCCGCGCTTCATTCCCAAAACGTCCCCGATGCTCTAAAGAGCTTGTCGACCGTTCGAGATGCGGCAACCGCGTGCGGCCGCAGGATCGGACACCATGAGGAAACGGGTCCGCAGACATGACTTCCGAGACTGAAAAGACGACGCTGCGCATTGCCGTCGCGCAGCTCAACCCGACCGTCGGCGACGTGGCCGGCAACCTTGCCAAGGCGCGCGCCGCGCGTGAGGATGCCGCCCGGCAGGGCGCCGACCTCCTGCTCCTGACAGAACTCTTCATCTCCGGCTATCCGCCGGAAGACCTCGTCCTCAAGCCGGCTTTCCTCAAGACCTGCCGCCGGGCGATCGACGATTTTGCCGCCGACACGGCAGACGGCGGGCCGGGCGTCGTCATCGGCTTTCCCCGGCAGGACGAGACGGGGCGCTACAACGCCATCGCCGTGCTCGATGCCGGCAAGGTGATCGCCGTCCGCGACAAGGTGGACCTGCCGAACTATGGCGAGTTCGACGAGAAGCGCGTCTTCGACCAGGGCGCCATGCCGGGGCCGGTGAACTTCCGCGGCGTGCGCCTCGGCATCCCGATCTGCGAGGACATCTGGGGCGAACTCGGCGTATGCGAGACATTGGCCGAGAGCGGCGCGGAAATCCTCCTCTCGCCGAACGGCTCGCCCTATTATCGCGGCAAGGTGGACGTGCGCCACCAGATCGTCCTCAGGCAGGTCATCGAGACCGGCCTGCCGCTCGTCTATGCCAACCAGCTCGGCGGGCAGGACGAACTGGTCTTCGACGGCGCGAGCTTCGCCTTCAACGCCGACAAGACGCTCGCCTTCCAGATGAGCGAGTTCGAGGAGGCGATCGCGCTCACCACCTGGAGGCGGCAGAACGGCGGCTGGGTGTGCGATGGCGGGCCGATGTCGCACATTCCCGAAAGCGAGGAGGCCGACTATCGCGCCTGCCTCCTCGGCTTCCGCGACTACGTCAACAAGAACGGCTTCAAGAACGTGGTGCTCGGCCTTTCGGGCGGCATCGACTCGGCCATCTGCGCGGCCATCGCCGTCGACGCGCTCGGCGAGGAGCGCGTGCGCTGCGTTATGCTGCCCTACCGATACACCTCGAAGGATTCGCTGAAGGACGCCGCCGATTGCGCGAGGGCCCTCGGCTGCCGCTACGACACCGTCCCCATCGAGGCGCCGGTGACGGGTTTCCTTTCTTCGCTCTCCGAGCTCTTCGAGGGCACGGAAGAAGGGATCACCGAGGAGAATCTCCAGAGCCGCGCGCGCGGCACGATCCTCATGGCGATCTCCAACAAGTTCGGCTCCATGGTGGTCACGACCGGCAACAAGTCGGAAATGTCGGTCGGTTACGCCACGCTCTACGGCGACATGAACGGCGGCTTCAACCCGATCAAGGACCTCTACAAGATGCAGGTCTACGCCCTGTCGCGCTGGCGCAACGCGCATGTGCCGCCGGGCGCGCTCGGGCCGTCCGGCGAGGTCATCCCTGCCAACATCATCGACAAGGCGCCCTCGGCGGAACTGCGCCCCAACCAGACCGACCAGGATTCGCTGCCGCCCTATCCGGTGCTCGACGACATCCTCGAATGCCTCGTCGAGAAGGAGATGGGCACCGACGAGATCGTCGCGCGCGGCCACGACGAGGCGACGGTCCATCGCATCGAGCACCTGCTCTACATCGCCGAATACAAGCGGCGCCAGTCGGCCCCCGGCGTGAAGATCACCAAGAAGAATTTCGGCCGCGACCGCCGTTATCCCATTACCAACCGCTTCCGAGACCGGGGGTAGAACAGGGATACGTTAACCCTTGCTGATAAAGGGCGGCCCGGCAGGATTGCCGTATGGCCGCCTTTTGCTATCGTCCGCAGGTTTTGCGGAGGTGGCGATGGCAGCCACGCCGTTCCGAGGTGGTCGTTGGTAGCCAGATGGGAAACGTCGTGCGCAGCTCTGTCGAAATCCACAATATCGCGACCGGCGAGAGCCGCGTCGTCTGGCAGACCGAGCGATTGGTGGAGGCGCCCAATTTTTCGCGGGACGGGCAGTTCCTGATCATCAACGGCGACGGGCTGCTCTATCGTCTGCCGCTCGATGGCGGCAGGCCGGTGAAGATCGACACGGGCTTTGCCACTCGCTGCAACAACGATCACGGGATTTCGCCGGACGGCGCGCTGATTGCGATCAGCGACAAGGTGGAGTTCGGCAAGTCGGCGATCTACCTGCTGCCGTCGGAAGGCGGCACGCCGCGGCTTGCGACGCCGAACCTGCCCTCCTATTGGCACGGCTGGTCGCCGGACGGGGGCACGCTCGCCTATTGCGGCATTCGCGACGATCTCTTCGATATCTATACGATCCCCGTCACCGGCGGCGAGGAGCGGCGGCTCACCTTCGGCGAGGGGCGCAATGACGGGCCGGACTATTCGGCCGACAGCGAATGGATTTACTTCAATTCCAGCCGCACCGGCCGCATGCAGATCTGGCGGGTGCGGCCGGACGGCGGCGAGCCGACGCGCATCACCGACAGCCCCTATGGCGACTGGTTTCCGCATCCTTCGCCGGACGGCAGGCACCTGCTGGTGCTTTCCTATGACGGCGACGTGTTCGACCATCCGCGCGACCTCACCGTCCGGCTGCGGCTGATGGACCCCGACGGCGGCAACGCGCGGGTCCTTTTCGAGCTGTTCGGCGGGCAGGGCACGATGAACGTGCCGAACTGGTCGCCGGACGGCACGGAGTTCGCCTTCGTGCGCTATGCGCCGGCTTATTAAGCATTCGCTCACCAGCCCGCTTAAATGAATCTTGCCGTCCGCCGGCTAGTCTTCCCGCAACGAAGTCCGGGAAATCCGGCGGGAACAGGCAGGCAAGTATGGCGGGCAGAATGGAAGATGGGCGCGTGGCACGCCGGCGAGGGCTCGGTATGACGATCCGGGTGGCGGCGGTGATGATCGTCGGCCTGTTCGTAGCCGCCAACTGCTTCGTGCTCGACTATTCCATCGAACGGGCCGACAGCTTCGTCGCCGAGACCGAGCGCACGCTGGTGCGCAACGAGTTCAGCCACCAGATCGACCAGGTCGTCCAGTACCAGAGCCAGATCTCCTTCTGGGACAAGACCTTCCAGGAGCTTGAGGACGGCATGCCGGGCCATGCGTTCGTGCGCGATCGGATCCGCGACTGGATGTGGGCCGATTTTGGTTTTTCCTGGATGATCTTCACCTCGCCGGACGGCGAGGCCATCCTTGGCGTGCATCAAGGAAAGGCCGTTTCCGAGCGCAGGGCGCGCGAAAAGCTCTACTGGGTGAGCGACCTGACGCGCCGGGCCGAACAGGCCTACCGCGCAGCGCTTTCGCCCGACCGCGGCGGCTGGCAGATCGCCCGCGCCAGGCGCGATCCGGACCTTTTGACCCCGGCGCTGCCCAACATTTACGTCACCGGCATGCGGCTCATCGACCGCGTCATGAGCATCGTCGTCGTGCAGGCGGTCATTCCGAAGACGCTCTACATTCCCGCAAGCCGCCGCGAGCCGATCCTGCTCGTCACCGTCAAGCCCGTCTCCGGCAAGATGCTGGCGAACACGGCAAGCCGCCTCGGCGTGCACGATCTCGGCTTCACGCCGATCGTGACGCAGGACCCGGACCTCCTGATGACGCCGGTGGGCGACGACGGCTACAATCCCATGGTCGCCTCCTGGCGGCCCAATATGCCGGGTTCGTTCGTCTGGCGATCGGCGGTGCCACAGATCGCGATCTTCGTGGTGGCCTTCGCGGCGGTCATGCTCTTCGTCGCCGTACGCTTCTCCGCCCTCGTCAGGGCGCTGCAGCGCAGCGAGGCGAAGAACGCCTTCCTCGCCCGGCACGACCCGCTGACGGGCCTCAGGAACCGCAGCGGCTTCGACGAGGAGATCTCGCGCGCGGTGCGCAAGGGCGAGGGCAAGCCCTTCGCGATCCTCGCGCTCGACCTCGACAGGTTCAAGGCGGTCAACGACCGGCACGGCCATGCGGCCGGCGACACGGTACTGCAGGCGGTCGCCCGGCGCTTCTCCGACAGGATCGGCGCGCGGGGCACGGTCGCCCGCCTCGGCGGCGACGAGTTCTGCGTGCTGCTTCCGGGCGATTGCAGCCGCGACGACCTGTTGGCGCTTGCCGAAGGCCTCGTGCGGGACACGCAGGTCCCCATCGCCTATGACGGCCAGCTTCTCGTGATCGGCGGCAGCGCCGGCATGGCCAGGTTCCCCGAGCACGGAGGTTCGGTCCACGATGTCATGGCGATGGCCGATGCCGCGCTCTATGCGGCCAAGAACGGCGGGCGCAACCGCGCCGTCCATGCCGGCGATATCGGCAGCGAGGAGATCGCCGAGGCGGCCGCCGTACGCGCCGCCTGAACAGGGCTTGATCGGACGGCGAAGCCGTGCGCATATCCTTCCCGTCAGGTGCCCGCTTTCGCGGGAGAATCGGGAATCCGGTGCGGAGAGATCCAAGGCCGGAACGTGCCCAACGCTGTGACGGGGATGGCTGGACCTCCAAAGCCTGAATCCAATCAGGCTTTTGCCACTGGTTTTTCAACCGGGAAGGCAGGTTTCGCCGCGCGAACCGAAGTCAGAAGACCGGCCTGGCAAGATAGACCGCACCCGCGCGGACGGCGGAAGGTTGCACGCATTGTTGGGGAGATGACGATGCGAACCGAACCCTTGGACCATCTGGTCCGGGCGGGCGCTTTTTCCCGTGAGGAGAGGCAGGCCGTCTACCGTGCCATCGAAACGCGCCGCGACGTGCGCGACCAGTTCCTGCCCGAGCCCCTGCCGGAGGATCTCGTCGGCCGCCTGCTGCACGCCGCCCACAGCGCGCCGTCCGTCGGCTTCATGCAGCCGTGGAATTTCCTTTTGGTGCGCAGCGAGGCGACGCGGCGGGCGGTGCATGCCGCCTTCCTGAAAGCCAATGCCGAGGCGGCCGAAATGTTTGCCGGCGAGCGGCAGGCCGCGTACCGCGCGCTGAAGCTCGAAGGCATCCTGAAGGCGCCGCTCTCCATCTGCATGACCTGCGATCCGACGCGCGGCGGCACGGTCGTGCTCGGCCGCACGCACAATCCGCGCATGGACGTCTATTCCACCGTCTGCGCGGTGCAGAACCTGTGGCTGGCCGCGCGGGCGGAGGGCGTCGGCGTCGGCTGGGTCAGCATCTTCCATGACAGCGATATCCGGCAGGCGCTCGCCATTCCCGAGCATGTCGAGATCGTCGCCTGGCTCTGCGTCGGTTATGTCGACCGGCTCTACGGCGAGCCGGAGCTTGCCGTGAAGGGCTGGCGCCAGCGCCTGCCGCTGGAAGAGCTGGTGTTCGAGGAGCGGTGGCCGGAGGCGGGCGTCAGTTGACGCCGGCGTCGGCCGGGCGCCCGAGGTCGATCGCCGATTCGCTCGCCGGCAGGAAGGCCGGTCCGACAGTGCGGACCTTGTGCTTCGACGGATCGTAGTCGCGTTCCTCGACCGTCACGGGCTTCTTCGCGGTTTCGGCCTTGGGCAGGGTGCGGATGTCGGTGACGGAGCCTTCCTTCGCGGCATCCGTCTCGCCCTTGGCGGCCTTCTCGCGCTTCATCATGTCCTGGTAGTAGGCCGAAAGGTTGCAGCCGCAGCTTCCGGGCTTCGAGAGATCGCGCGTGCGGTAGGAGAAGGCGTTCGGCAGGTCGACATAGGATCGGCCGGTGACGGTGGAGGTCATCTCTTCGGTTTCCTGCCCCTCGGACATGGACTGATAGAAGAGCTCGGTCTCGGTCTGCGGGCACATCATCGCGCAGACCTGCTGGTCGCGGCGGAAATCCATCGGCGAAGCATTGGAGGAGATCGGGAAGAAGCCGCCGTCGCAGGTGCGCACGCAGACGGTGCGCAGGTTGCCGTGGCCCGAACTGCCGAGCCGGCGCAGTTGCAGCCGCTCGCTGCCTTCCGGCGCGGTGCCCAGCGGCAGGGTGCGTCTTTCCTCCAGCGTGCGCAGCGTCTCTGTCGCCGCGACGGGCATGACCTCGACACCGTCGTTGCAGCCGTTCTCCTCCAGCGCGGCGAGAAGACGGCCGCGCTCGCCTCGCGAGGAGACGCCGCCGGCAAATTCGCGGCGCTTCTTGTCGAGGATCTCGAGATTGCGCTCCATCCTGCCGATGACGGTGGAGAGCGTCGCGCAGGCATCGGCATTCGCCCCGCCGATCACGATGATGCTGCCGCTCGTGCAGCCGAGGCGGCGCTGGTCGCTTTTCGCCTTGCGGAGCTGGAGGTTCTGGCGGGTGATGGCGCCGGCATATTTGCGGACGCTGGCGGTATCGACGATCACCGTCGGCAGGTTGGCGATGTCCCTCTGGATGCGCTCGCACACGCCTGCGACCGCGCCGCCCGAAAGAAAAAGCGGCACGCCGGCAGCGATGACAGACAGGAGGCGGGTCAATCCCCTCACGTTCCTCTTTCCCTCGGCAAGCGTGGCGATACGGGGCATTATCATAGGCTTCATGGCCCCCGGCGCAACGTGCTCCCGCATTTGTGATTAACGGCGCGGCGCCCGTCCGCCTTGCAAGAAGAGGCACCGGTCCCTAAATTGGCGCCAGCGCAGCACCGACCGGATGGTACGTCATGGATTTCAACCCGACCGCAAACCGACTTCGTTTTGTCATCGGGGAAAACCGTATCCATGCCGCGTTCCATCACCCTTTCCAAACTCACCTGGTCGACGCCTGACGGCCGCACACTCCTTTCCGATCTAGACCTGACTTTCGGCGCCGAGCGCGCCGGGCTTGTCGGCCGCAACGGCGTCGGCAAGACGACGCTTCTGAAGCTTGCCGCGGGCGAATTGTCGCCGCAGGCGGGCTCCGTCGCGGTGGACGGCACGCTCGGCGTGCTGCGCCAGAGCGTGCAGGTGGGCCCGCGGGAAACCATCGCCAGCCTCTTTGGCATCACCGACGCGCTCGCCCTACTTGCCCGCGCCGGGCGGGGCGAGGCGGATGCCGCCGCGCTCGCCGAGGCCGACTGGACGCTGGAGGCGCGCCTTGCCGCCGCGCTCGCCGGCGTCGGGTTGGAGGCGGGGCCGGAAACGCCGCTCGCCGCGCTTTCCGGCGGGCAGCGCACCCGCGCCGGGCTTGCCGCGCTCCTCTTCGGCGAGCCGGATTTCCTGCTGCTCGACGAGCCGACCAACAATCTCGACCGGGAGGGACGGCGCGCGGTCATCGACATGCTGGCCGGCTGGCGGGCCGGCGCCGTCGTCGTCAGCCACGATCGTGAACTTCTGGAAACCATGGACGCCATCGTCGAGCTGACGAGCCTTGGCGCCACCCGCTACGGCGGCAACTGGAGCGCCTACCGGGCGCGCAAGGCGCTGGAGCTTGCCGCCGCGCACCGCGACCTCGCGGATGCGGAGAAGGAGGCCGCCGGCATCGCCCGGGCCATGCAGACGCTCGCCGAGCGCAAGGCGCGCAAGGACAGCACGGGGCGGCGCAAGAAGGCACGCGGCGATCTTCCGCGTATCGTTCTCGGCGGGATGAAGGAGCGCGCGGAGCTGACGGGCGGAACGAATGCACGCCTTGCCGAAAGCCGGCAGGGACAGGCCGCGGAGGCCGTGGCCGATGCCCGCGAGCGCATCGAAATTCTGCAGCCGCTTACCGTCACCGTGCCGTCGACGCAGCTTCCCGCCAGCAAGGCGGTGCTGCGCATGGAGGGCGTCACGGCGGGCTATATGCCGGAGCGGCCGGTGATCCGCGACCTTTCCTTCGCCGTGGCCGGACCGGAGCGGGTGGCGGTGACGGGGCCGAACGGGGCGGGCAAGACGACGCTGCTGGCGCTTGTCACCGGGCGGCTTGCGCCCTTTGCGGGCAGCGTGCGCCTCTTTGCCGATGCCGCCATGCTCGACCAGCGCGTCAGCCTGCTCGACCCGGCGCTGTCGATCCGCGACAATTTCCTGAGGATCAATCCGGATGCGGACGAGAATGCCTGCCGGGCGGCGCTCGCGCGCTTCATGTTCCGGGCGGATTCCGCCCTGCAGATCGCCGGCAGCCTCAGCGGGGGCCAGCTCCTGCGCGCCGGCCTCGCCGCGGTTCTCGGCGGCAAGCGCCCGCCGGCGCTGCTCATCCTCGACGAGCCGACGAACCATCTCGACATCGAGGCCATCGAGGCGGTGGAGGCGGGCCTGCAGGCCTATGACGGCGCGCTCCTCGTCGTCAGTCACGACGAGGCGTTCCTGGAGGCGATCGGCATCACGCGCCGGCTGGAGCTTGCGGGGGGCGTGATCGGACAAGTGCCTCACGCCTTCCAACGAGCCGCCGACGCTGCCCGGTAGCCGTGAAGGGCTACCGGACGATGCCTTGAACGTCACGACGACGGGTTGGAGGCTTCCACGACGGCGAGGGCGGCCATGTTGACGACGCCGCGCGAGGTGACGGAGGGCGAGAGGATGTGGGCGGGCATGGCGGCGCCGAGAAGGATCGGGCCGACATGCAGGCTGTCCGTCGTCATCTTCACCACGCCGAGCGTGATATGGGCGGCGTCGAGATTCGGGAACACGAGCAGGTTCGCCTCGCCCGTCAGCGCCGAATCCGGCATGACGCGATGGCGCAGGGCTTCGGAAATGGCGGCATCGCCGTGCATTTCGCCGTCCGCCTCCAGCGTCGGATCCATCTCGCGCACCAGGCCCATTGCCCGGCGCATCTTGAAGGCGCTTTCCGAATCGCGCGAGCCGAAGTTGGAGTGGGAGACGAGGGCGGCGCGCGGGGTGATGCCGAAGCGGCGGATTTCCTGCGCGGCCATCACCGTCATCTGCGCGACCGCCTCGGCCGTCGGCTCGCAGGTCACATAGGTATCGGTGAGGAACAGGGCGCCGCGCTGGGAGATCAGCAGGCTGAGCGCGGAGAAATCGAGCGCGCCGTCCTTCTTGCCGATGATCTGGCTGACGTCGCGCAGGTGCCGGGCATAGCGGCCCTCGACGCCGCAGATCAGCGCATCGGCTTCGCCGCGCTTGACGGCGAGGGCGCCGATGACCGTCTGGTTGGTGCGCACGATGGTGCGGGCGGCTTCCGGGTTCACGCCCTTGCGGCCGACGATGCGGAAATAGTCGTCGACATAATCGCGATAGCGCGGGTCGTCCTCGGGATTGACCACCTCGAAATCGGTGTGCGGGCGGATGCGCAGGCCATAGCGCTTGAGGCGCGTCTCGATGATCTGCGGGCGGCCGATGAGAATCGGCCGGGCGATCTCCTCTTCCAGCAGAACCTGGGCGGCGCGCAGCACGCGCTCGTCCTCGCCCTCGGCGAAGATCACGCGCTTCTTCTCGGCCTTCTTCGCGGCGGCGAAAATCGGCTTCATGATGAAGCCCGAGCGCCAGACGAAGCGGTTGAGCTGATCGAGATAGGCGTCGAAATCGCCGATCGGGCGGGAGGCGACGCCGGTTTCGGCGGCCGCAAGCGCCACGGCCGGCGCGATGCGCAGAATGAGACGCGGATCGAAAGGCGAGGGAATGAGGTAGTTCGGGCCGAAGCTCGGCGTGTCGCCGGAATAGGCGCGGGCGGCCACGTCCGACACTTCCTCGCGGGCGAGCGCGGCGATGGCGCGCACTGCCGCCATCTTCATCTCCTCGTTGATCGTGCGCGCGCCGCAATCGAGCGCGCCGCGGAAGATGTAGGGGAAGCAAATGACGTTGTTGACCTGGTTGGGAAAGTCCGAGCGGCCGGTGCAGATCATCGCGTCGGGGCGGGCGGCGCGCGCCTCCTCCGGCATGATCTCCGGCGTCGGGTTGGCGAGCGCCATGATGAGCGGCTTTTCGGCCATGCGCTGGAGGAGCTCCGGCTTCAGCACGCCGGCGGCCGAAAGGCCGAGGAAGACGTCCGCCCCGTCGATGGTCTCGGAAAGGGCGCGCTTGTCGGTCTCCTGCGCATAGACGGACTTCCACCGGTCCATCAGCGCCTCGCGGCCCTTGTAGACGAGGCCCTCGATGTCATGGACCCAGATATTCTCCACCTTCGCGCCGAGGGCGACGAGCTGGTTGAGGCAGGCAAGGGCGGCCGCGCCCGCGCCGGAGGCGACGATCTTGGCTTCAGGCAGCGACTTGCCGGCGAGCTCCAGCCCGTTCAGCACCGCGGCGGCGACGATGATGGCGGTGCCGTGCTGGTCGTCGTGGAAGACGGGAATGTCCATCTTCTCGCGAAGCTGGCGCTCCACCTCGAAGCATTCCGGCGCCTTGATGTCCTCCAGGTTGATGCCGCCGAAGGTCGGCTCCAGCGCGGAGATGACCTCGACCATCTTGTCGACGGTCGGCGCATCGATCTCGATGTCGAAGACGTCGACGCCGGCGAATTTCTTGAAGAGGACGGCCTTGCCCTCCATCACGGGCTTGGAGGCGAGCGGGCCGATATTGCCGAGGCCGAGGACGGCCGTGCCGTTGGAAACGACGGCGACGAGGTTGGAGCGGGCCGTGTAGTCGGCGGCGGTATCCGGATCGTCGCGGATGGCGAGACAAGGCGCGGCGACGCCCGGCGAATAGGCGAGCGCGAGATCCCGCTGGTTGCCGAGCGGCTTGGTGGGCGTGATCTCCAGTTTGCCGGGGCGGGGGTGACGGTGGAAGAAGAGGGCCTGCTGGTCGATATCGCCGCTCGCTGGGCCGTTCTGCGTCCTCGATTTGTCACCCGTGCTCATATTGTCCTGCCCTATATTGTTTTTCCTGCGACTTTTCCGGACATGGAAGCGCCGCGCCGTGAAGTTCCGTGAGTCTTCCATAAAGCCGCAATCGGCGCCCTGTGCAATGGCTATTTGTCGATCGGAATTGCATAGGTGTGTCATCAATCTGAAACAGGAGTCTGGTTTTCAACGGGATGAAAGCCGCCCCTTCGGACGACGATCGCGGCGGCCGGCCACCCGGAGACAGATGCATGACCGTGACCCCCGCCGATCCCGATGTCCGCCATTTCCGCACGCTCTTCATCTCGGACGTGCATCTCGGCTCGAAAGCGGCCAAGGCGGATTTCCTGATCGACTTCCTGCGCCACCACGAGGCCGAAACCATCGTGCTCGTCGGCGACATCGTCGACGGCTGGCGGCTGAAGCGCAACTGGTACTGGCCGCAGGCCTTCAACGACGTGACGCAGAAGTTCCTGCGCAAGGCCCGCAAGGGCACGCGCATCATCTACATTCCCGGCAACCACGACGAGTTCCTGCGCGATTTCCCCGGCACGCATTTCGGCGGGGTCGAGGTCGCCGACCGCATCATCCACGAGGCGGCCGACGGGCGGCGCTATCTCGTGCTGCACGGCGACGAGTTCGACGTGGTCGTGCGCCATGCCCGCGTCGTCGCCTATCTCGGCGACTGGGCCTATGACGCGGCGATCGCCATCAACGTCGTCTTCGCCGCCGTCCGCCGCCGGCTCGGCCTGCCGTACTGGTCCTTCTCCTCCTGGGCCAAGCAGCAGGTGAAGACGGCGGTGAACTTCATCGGCGAGTTCCAGAAGGTCGTTGCCGAAGAGGCCCGGCGCAACGATGCCCACGGCGTCATCTGCGGCCATATCCATCACGCGGTCATCACCGAGATCGACGGCATCCGCTACATCAACAGCGGCGACTGGGTGGAAAGCTGCACGGCCATCGCGGAGCATCACGACGGGGAGATGGAGCTGATCACCTGGCAGAAGATCGCATCCGCACCCGCCGCGGTGTTGCCGGTCTCGCGGGAGATGCCGGCGCTCGCTGCACCCGAGGCCGCGTAGCCCCCCGGGCGACTTGGTAGAAATAGCGGATTGGCGCGGGCAGGGCGGCGTGGTAGAGCCGGGAGCGATCCAACGCAGGTTCCCCGCCAATGACGTCCCCTTCCGGGTTTTCCCCGACCGCCGGCGCGCCGCCGTTCTTCGCCGTGCGCCTTGCGCTCGTCTTCTGCGCGCCGATGATGGTCAACGGCATCGCGCTGCCGTATTTCCCGGTCTGGCTCGAAACGCTTTCGATGAACGATTTCGAGATCGGCATCGTGCTGGCGGTGCCGCTCTTCATCCGCGTCTTCACCGCGCCGGTCGCCGGCGTGATCGCCGACCGGCTGGGCGAGCGCTCCATCGTGCTCTTGTGGTCCGGCGCACTGTCGCTCGCGACGGCGCTCGCGCTTTTCGGCGTGAGCGGCTTCTGGCCGGTCCTCCTCCTCTATACGCTGCAGGGCGCGGTCTACTCGCCCTATGTGCCGATCACCGACGCCATCGCGCTTTCCGGCGTGCGGCGCTGGAATTTCGACTATGCGCGCATGCGGCTTTGGGGCTCGCTCGCATTCATCTTCGCCACCATGGCAGGCGGATGGCTCGCCGGACTCTACGGTGGAGGGATGGTGCTTCCGGCGATGGCCGCCGCCTTCGTGCTGACGGTCTTCGGCGCGCTGATCGTCCCGAAGATCGGCAAGCCGCGCCGGCCGTCGCCCATCGCGGCGATCGCCTCCGTGCCGGCGGGCGGTACGCTCCGCCAGCGCGACGTACAGTTGATGCTGATCGGCGTCTCGCTGGTCAATGCCAGCCATGCCATGCTCTACGCCTTCTCGGTGATCTACTGGCGCAAGCTGGGCTTCAGCGGCACGGATATCGGCATCCTGTGGAGCGTCGGGGTCCTGGCCGAGGTGATCCTCTTCCTTTTCGCCGTGCGCCTTCGCCGCCGTTTCAGCCTGTGGGCCATGATGATCTTCGGCTCGATGATGGCGGTGGGCCGCTGGCTCGTCTTCCCGCTCGACATGGGCTTTTCCGGTTATTTCGTGCTGCAATGCACGCACGCCTTCACCTTCGCCATCCTTCATGCAAGCGTGCAGAGCCGCCTCGTGGAGCGGGTCGCGGAAGAGCAGGAGGCGGCCGCGCAGGGCCTCTATTTCTTCTACACCGGCGTTTTCATGGCGCTCGCCACCTTCGTCTCGGGCTACGCCTACAACTGGTACGGCGTGCACGGCTTCTATCTGATGTCGGCCGTCGCCGCGGCCGGCCTCGTCTTCGTCGTCGCCGGGCGCCTTGCGGCGCTCCAGCCCGGCAGTCAGCCCCAGAGGGCGGCTTCCGGCGGGTAGACGTCCGATCCGTCGTAGTGGAGGCCGGGCTTCCTGTCCTCGGCGAGCAGCAGCGGGCCGTCGAGATCGACGAAGTCGGCGTCCTGCGCCAGCAGCACGGCCGGCGCCATGCCGAGCGAGGTGCCGACCATGCAGCCGACCATTACCTTGAGACCGTGCGCCCGCGCCGCCGCGCGCAGCGCCAGCGCCTCCGTCAGCCCCCCGGCCTTGTCGAGCTTGATGTTGATCGCGTCGTAGCGGTCTGCAAGGCCCGCCACGTCCTCCGTGCGGTGCACGCTCTCGTCGGCGCAGACCGGGACCGGCCGCCGATACCCGCGCAGCGCCGCGTCGCCGCCGGCCGGAAGCGGCTGTTCGATGAGCGCGACGCGCGTCTCGGCGCACAGCGCGAAATGGTGGGCGAGGTTTTCCGGCCGCCAGCCCTCGTTGGCATCGACGATGATCGCGCTTTGCGGCGCCCCGGCGCGCACGGCCCTGAGGCGCGCCGCATCGTCCGGCGTGCCCACCTTGATCTTCAGGAGCGGCCGCCACGCCTCGCTCGCCGCTTGCCGCTCCATCGCCTCCGGCTCGCCCAGCGAGAGCGTATAGGCGGTGACGAGTTTGCCCGGCGCCGTGGAGCCGAGCACCTGCCAGGTCGGCACGCCCGACAGCTTGGCCTCGAGGTCCCAGAGCGCGCAGTCGACGGCGTTGCGTGCGGCGCCTGCCGGCATGAGGTCGAGAAGGTCCTCGCGACCGATGCCGTCCTCGATTACGCCGCGCATCGCCTCGATGGCGGCAAGGACGCCCTCGACCGATTCGCCGTAGCGGGCATAGGGCACGCATTCGCCGCGGCCGACGACGCCGGAGGCACCGATGGTGCAGGTCACCACCTCGGCCTTCGTCTTGGCGCCGCGCGAAATGGTGAAGGTCCCGGCGATCGGGAAGGTTTCCGGAATGGCGAGAAGGGTTCTGCGCATGGGATCGTTCCTGACGAGCCTCAAAAAAAACGAGGCGGGATGGGGCTTTTGCCGGTTCGTTCGGTGACAGACGGACGGCAAGCCGGTAAGACAGGCGCATGTTGTCCCAAGCACGGGAAGATGCAAGAGACTTGACCGCCACTTCCTCCCCCGAGATCACGAGCGAGAGCCTGCCGGGCACGGACGGGGAGATCTGGCGTCTCTCCGGCCCGTGGATCAACACGACCGCCGTCGCGGCCGCGAAACGGCTCGCGGACGTGGCGGGCGGCGGGGGCGGCGCTCTCGAAATCGACCTTGGCGGCGTCAGCGAGATGGACACGTCCGGCGCCTGGCTTCTGCGCCGCGCGATCACCGAGCGTCAGGCCGGCGGCGGTGACGTGAGCGTCACGGAGCGGGAAGGCGCGCGCTATGCCGATCTCGTCGGCGCGCTACCGGCCGAGCTTGCCGAGCCGCAGGAGAGCGAGGCCGGGCAGGGCACGCTGTTCGAGCACATCTTCACGCCGGTCGGCCGCATCGTGATCGATGTCTGGAACGATGCGGTCGCGGCCATGTTCATCCTGGGCTCGGCGGTGCGCGGCGCGCAGTTGAAGCTCGGCCGCAGGAGCGGCGTTTCCCCGGCGGCGATCGTGCACCAGATCGACCATATGGGCGTACGCGCCGTGCCGATCATCCTTCTGATGTCCTTCCTCATCGGCGCGATCATCGCCCAGCAGGGCGCGTTCCAGCTCCGCTATTTCGGCGCGGAAGTCTTCGTCGTCGATCTCGTCGGCATCCTCCAGCTTCGCGAGGTGGGGGTGCTGCTCACCGCCATCATGATCGCCGGCCGCTCGGGCAGCGCGATCACCGCCGAGATCGGCTCGATGAAGATGCGCGAGGAGATCGACGCGCTGAAGGTCATGGGCCTCAGTCCCATCGGCGTCCTCGTCTTTCCGCGGCTGGTGGCGCTGACGGTGGCGCTGCCGTTGCTGACGATCCTCGCCAATTTCGCCGCGCTCGGCGGCGCGGCCTTCATCGCCTGGTCCTATTCCGGCATCACCTTCGACACGTTCCAGTCGCGTCTGCGCGAGGCGATCGACCTTTCGACCGTGGTCTCGGGCATGATCAAGGCGCCCTTCATGGCGCTGATCATCGGCATCGTCGCCTCCGTGGAGGGACTGAAGGTGGGCGGAAGCGCCGAATCGCTCGGCCGCCACGTCACGGCCGCCGTGGTGAAGGCGATCTTCGTCGTCATCCTCGTCGACGGTCTCTTCGCCATGTTCTACGCCGCCATCGATTTCTAGGAACGCATATGGATCCGGTTTCGGCAAATCAGGGCGAGGTGTTGTTGTCGGTCAAGGACCTGACGGTGGGTTTCGGCAGCCATATCGTCCTCGACAGGCTCAATCTCGATATCTATCGCGGCGAGATCCTCGGCTTCGTCGGCGCATCCGGCACCGGCAAGTCCGTGCTGATGCGTACGGTGCTGCGCCTCCTGCCGCGCCGTTCCGGCACGATCCGCATCTTCGGCACGGATTTCGACAAGGCGAGCAATGCCGAGCGCATGGCGCTGGACATGAAGCTCGGCGTCCTCTTCCAGCAGGGCGCGCTCTTTTCCTCGCTGACGGTGAAGGAAAACATCCAGGTGCCGATGCGCGAATATCTCGACCTGCCGCAGGCGATGATGGACGACCTGGCGCGGCTGAAGATCGACTTGGTGGGCCTTGCGCCGGAAGCGGCGGACAAGTTCCCCTCGGAGCTTTCCGGCGGCATGATCAAGCGCGCCGCGCTCGCCCGCGCGCTGGCGCTCGATCCGGCGCTGGTCTTCCTCGACGAGCCGACCTCCGGCCTCGACCCGATCGGCGCGGCTGAATTCGACGAACTCATCGCCAAACTGCGCGACACCCTGGGACTGACCGTGTATATGGTGACTCACGACCTCGACAGCCTGTTCTCGGTGTGCGACCGCGTCGCCGTGCTCGGGCAGAAGAGGGTTCTGGTCGAAGGCACGATCGAGGACATGCTGGCCTTCGACGATCCGTGGGTGCAGTCCTATTTCCAGGGCAAGCGCGCGCGATCGATCGTGCGAAAGACGTGAAGGGATAGCCGGGACCCGTTCGGCCCCGGCGGATGGAGCTGCGAGTACGGATATGGAAACGAAAGCCAACTACGCCCTCGTCGGTTTCTTCACCGTGCTGGTCATCGCGGCTGCCTTCTTCTTCGTCTACTGGATGTCGCAGTACGGCCGGGGCGGTGAGATGGCGCAGCTCGCCATCCGCATTCCGGGCTCGGCCAACGGCCTGTCCGTCGGTTCGCCGGTGCGCTTCAACGGCATTCCGGTGGGCTCCGTGCGCAGCCTTGCCATCGACGCGAAAGACCCGCGCTTCTCGATCGCCATGACTGAGGTCTCGACCAGTGCGCCGGTCAAGCAGTCCACCTCGGCCGTGCTGGAAGTACAGGGCCTGACGGGCGCGGCCTATGTGGAGCTTTCCGGCGGCAATGCCGGCGATCCCAATATCCTGCGCCAGGCCTTCGAGGACGAAAGCGCCGCCGTGCTCGAGGCCGAGCAGTCGAGCGTGACGAACATTCTCTCGACGGCAGACAAGATCCTGAAGCGCGCCGATGCGGCGATCACCGATATCCAGGGCTTTGTTGCGGATGCGCGCGGGCCGTTGACGACCACGATCAAGAACGCCGAGCAGTTTTCCGGCTCGCTTGCCCGCAACGGCGAGAATATCGATGAGTTCCTGCAGAGCGTCGGCGGGCTTTCCGAGACATTCAAGAACCTTTCCGGCCGGCTGGACACGGTGCTCGCCTCGGTCGACTCGCTCATCAGGGCAGTCGATCCGAAGAAGGTCGAGGATTTCGTCGGCAATGTCGACAAGGTGAGCAAGGACATCGCGGCCGCCTCGGGCGACGTGAAGGCCACCGTGGAGGGCTTCCGCAAGACCGCCGAGACCTTCCAGGCCTTCGGGGAGCACGCGACGGCGACGCTCGACAAGGTGGATGGCCTGGTGGCCGCCGTCGACAAGCAGAAGGTCAGCGGCGCGATCGACAACATTTCGGTCGCCACCGCCGATGCGCGCAAGGCCATCGCCTCCGTTACCGGCGTCGCAAACAGCATCGGCGAGCGCCAGGAGGATATCGATCAGATCATCACCGACGTGCAGCAGATGGCCAACAAGCTGAACGCGGCCTCCTCGCGCGTCGACGGCGTGCTCGCCAAGCTCGACGGTTTCCTGGGCGAGGGCGATTCCGAATCGCTCTTCGCCGAAGCCAAGGCGACCCTGCAATCCATCAAGCAGGCGGCCGACACGCTGAACGGGCGCATCGGCCCCATCGCCGATGGCCTGCAGCGCTTCTCGGGTTCGGGCCTTCGCGACGTCGAGGCGCTGGTGCTCGATACGCGCCGCACCATCCAGAATCTCGACAGCGCCATTTCCGGCTTCGAGCGCAACCCGCAGCGCCTGCTCTTTGGCGGCGAGACGGTCAAGGAATATGACGGACGCACCCGGCGCTGAGCGGCAAAGTGTGGCGCTATCCCCACAACGGAAGAGAGGTCGGCGGCGCAGGCCCGTTTGTCCGGCGGCGAGCGGTGACAGGTTGCCGTGCCGCTGCTACACAAGTGACCTCAGGGTTCGAGGGATGACATGACGGTAACGGGTATGGAGTTGTTGCGGAACGGGACGGCAGCGCGCGCCGCTCTTGTTGCCGTTCTGGCGGCGACCCTTGCGGCCTGCGGCAGCGCGCCGGCGAAGAACGATACGTTCAATCTTTCCGCCGCCGCCGCCGTGGAAGGACCTTCCGCGAAGAACCGGCAGATTCTCGTGCCCCCGCCCTCGGCGCTCAAGGCGCTCGACAGCAACCAGATCGTCATCCACCCGTCTCCCTCGGAAATCCAGTATCTCGCCCGCTCGCAATGGAGCGACAGCCTCTCGAGGTTGGTGCAGGCTAGGCTGGTGGAGGCGTTCGAGAATACCGGCCGGCTCGGCGGCGTCGGCATGCCGGGCCAGGGGCTGGCGATCGACTATCAGATCGTGACGGATATCCGCGCTTTCGAGGTGCAGACCTCCGGCGCCGACACGGCCGTGGTGGCGATTTCCGCCAAGCTGCTCAACGACCGCAACGGCACCGTTCGGGCGCAAAGGGTCTTCCGCGCCGCCGTTCCTGTCCGCGGCACCGGCAACATCGCCTTCGTGAAGGCGCTGGACGCGGCCTTCGCGACAGTCACCGCCGATATCGTCGGCTGGACGCTGAAGTCGATCTGACGGAATTGCGCGAGAGCGGATTGCCCCTCATCCACCTGCCGGCACCTTCTCCCCGCAAGCGGGGAGAAGGAAGCAAGGTGCGAAGCCATGCTCCAAATCGACATCGATTTTTTGGGAAACCATCACGGCATATCCCTTCTCCCCGCTTGCGGGGAGAAGGTCGCGGCAGCGGGATGAGGGGC
>CBIMFD010000016.1:0-23847 GCA_966243085.1 uncultured Shinella sp. | reverse complement strand
CCCGCAAGCGGGGCGAAGGGACATGCGGAACCGTTTTCGTGAAATTACGCCCGTCGAGAGAGAGAGCGAGCGAGGCATCGCCTCCTGCCCCTTCTCCCTGCTTGCGGGGAGAAGGTCGCGGCAGCGGGATGAGGGGCGGCTTGCCCCTCCCGCGTCACCCGCGAATGTGCTGCGTCTGCTCGTAGGTCTTCGTCGAGCGCGCGCCGGAGCGGCAATAGCCGAGCATGGGGCGCGGCAGTTCGTCGAGCGCGTCGACCATGCCGTTCACCGCTTCGGCCGTCACGCCCATCGGGCCGACGGGCACATGGGCCGTCTCGATGCCGAGTTCCTTGGCACGGGCGGCGATGGACGCGAATTCCGGCTGGCCGGCCTCTTCGTGGTCCGGGCGATGGCAGACGATGGACTTGAAGCCCATGGCGGCGATCGCGTCGAGGTCCTCGACCGTGATCTGGCCGGAGACGGAATATTCGTCGTTGATCTCGCGGATATCCATGGGGCGTGTCCTTTCGCAATGAGGGGCGCTCACCGTTTAAGCCGGGACGGCAAGGGCGTCAATCGCAAGCGGCGTCAGCGGACCTCGAAGGCGAGCGCATAGCCGACGCTTTCGCCGGGCGAAAAGTCCGGCGCCTCGCCGGCTGAAATCAGCTCCGCCCGTGAAGCGAGGCGGTGCGAGACGGGCTCGATGCCGAGCACGGCGCAGCCCGGCGACTGGTTCCGCCAGACCTGGAGATAGGGCAGCGTATCGGTGCGGAAGCGGATATGCATGGAGCGCCCGCCAAGCGCTGCGATCGGCCCGATCGCGATCTCCGCCCAGCCATGTTCGGCGCTCCCGCCCGCCGGCACGCAGAATATCTTCATATCGCCCTCGTCGAAGCGCCAGGGAAGGCTGCCGCCCGGCAGCATCGTCCCCGTCAATCGCGTCTCGTCGTCGAAAAGGTCCGTGCCGAAATTGATGTGGTACATGGCAAAGGGCGGCCATGCGCCATCGCCGGTATTGGTGACGAGGTCGTCGAGCGTGATGTGGCCCGTGCGCCGGTCGGCCCGCCAGCGGCGGGCAAGGTCGGTCGACCCGCCATGGGCGAGCGCCACCGCCACGCGCCCCTCGCAAACCGCCTCCCCCTCGTCCTCCTCGAAGAGGATGTCGCGGGCGGGATGGGAGGAGAGCGATCCGTGCAGCGGATAGAGCCGTCCGTCCGCCGTCTCCTCCACCGGAACGGGATGGCGGATATGATCCGGCCCGCAGGTGAAGAGGAAGCCGGGCAGCGCCCGGTCGATGCGCGGATCGCCGTCCGAGGGGATGGCGGAGCCGGGAGCAAGATCGACGCCGGAAAAGACGGCGCCCGCCACGTCGAGCGCCGATTGCGGCGTCAGGTCCAGGCGGAAGGACTGGGTGGGCGTATCGGCGGCAAGAGCGAAGGTCATCCGGGGCTCCAGAGGGGGCGATCAGGCTGAGACAGAAGCATTTTTGCGCATGGGAGAAAAGCGGAAATGCCCTGCATACGCGTTCTCCGGCGGGAACCATCGCACCGGATTGCAAGTTTTTGCAGGAAGCGTTGACGTTGCGTTCACCATCGATTCAGTTTTTCCATATTAAGGTCCGAATTGAAGTGTTCCGTCCGCGCGATATATGCAATCCGGCAGGTCAAGACTCGTGAATTCTATATTCAAAACAAGCGTTTCTATCCTTTTCGCGGCATCGGCCCTCGGATTCGCCGCCGCCCCTGCCGGCGCCCAGCAGCATCAGCTCGCCCGCGATACGATCCTCGTCACGCCCAGAGGCGATATCCTCGACTACGTTCCGGACGACGGCAGCGTGCGCTGGATGCGCGACGGCCGTGGCCGCACGGTGCTGGTCGATAGCTGGGGCGACATCGTCGCGACAGCCATGCCGGCCGACCGCTACTTCGCCCGCGGCGGCGACTATCGGCCGCGCCGCGACCGCTATCGCGCGGTGCGCGGCTATCCCGAGACGAACCCGGACTATTTCCCGCCGGCGCCCGGCTCCGAGTATGGCGACGACCTGACGACGAGTTCCGTGCCGGAAATGCGCGAGGCCATGCCCGGCGACATCGAGCGCCAGTCCCTGCCGGATGCCGAGTTCGGCGGCTCGCAGCCTATGCCCGGCTTTTCCGACGGCGACGAGGAGATGGCGTCCCTGCCGCAGGACGGTGCCGATCCGAATGCCGAATACGTGCCCGGTCCGAAATTCGCGCCGGCCATGACCATCGGCAAGATGAGTTCCAACGAGATCACCGCGCTCCAGGTCTTCCTCGACCGCGAGGGTTTCTCGCCGGGCGTGATCGACGGCCGCAAGGGCTCGAATGTCGCCAAGGCCATCGAGGCCTGGCAGAACGCGACGGGCGAGACGCTCGATCCGAACAATGCCGAGGACATCCTGGAGCGCCTGCGCCTTTCCGGCGGCATGGCCTTCACCACCTACGAGATCAGCGCCGCCGACGCGGCCGGCCCCTATGTCGCGGAAATTCCTTCGGACTACGCCCAGAAGGCGGCCCTGCCGCACATGTCCTTCACCTCGACGACCGAGATGCTGGCCGAGAAGTTCCACATGGACGAAGCCTATCTCAAGGAGATCAATCCGGGCGTCGACTTCACCATTCCCGGCACCATCATCAAGGTGGTCGATATCGGCGAGAAGAAGACCGGCAAGGTCGCGAAAATCCTCGCCGACAAGGGGCGCAGGCAGGTTCTGGCCTATGACGCCGAAGGCACGCTGGTCGCCGCCTATCCGGCCAGCATCGGCTCGGCCGATACGCCGTCTCCCTCGGGCATCGTTACGGTCGAGCGCATCGCGCTCAATCCCGGCTACACCTACAATCCGAAGATCAACTTCAAACAGGGCGCCAACGACAAGGTTCTGACCCTGCAGCCCGGCCCGAACGGCCCGGTCGGCACCGTCTGGATCGCGCTCTCCAAGCCCACCTACGGCATCCACGGCACGCCCGATCCTACAAAGATCGGCAAGACCCAGAGCCACGGCTGCATTCGCCTCACCAACTGGGACGCCACGGAACTCGCCAAGATGACGAGCGCCGGCGTGACGGTGGAATTCGTCGACTGATGAAGGCCCTCTCTGCCTGCCGGCATCTCCCCCACAAGGGGGGGAGAAAGGCTGGCAGCGTGCTTTTCCATAAATTTTTGAACGCTCAGAGTGCCGCGCGGTAAGTCCCTCCCCCTTGTGCGGAGGGGTCTTCAGCACCTTGTCTTGCGAGAGAGATGCCGGCAGGCAGAAGCGGTCCTGTTTTCCTTTTGCTCAGGCAGCCTGCCGCAGCGTGCGGAAAAGACCGCGCTCGCCCGTCATGCGCTTGCGGACGGGCAGCAGGCGCAGCACTTCGCCGGCGAAGAGGCGGGCGTTCTCGCGCGCCTTGTCGAGGTTGCTGACCTTCGCCGGATCCATGGAATAGAGCGTGCCGCCGCAATCGAAGATATCGCGGAAGGCGGTGCGCTCGCCGATGGGCGTATCGAGCACGGTGACGCCGCGGGCGGAGAGCAGCGCCTTGATGGCCGTCATGGCGCGCGTCGTCACCATGGAGTTCATGCGCGTCAGCACCACCGAATGGGCAATGCGGATGCCGGCCTTCTCGTCGAGCTGCTTCAGAAGTTCGAGGATCTGCGCGGCGCCCCGCGCGTCCATCGCACAGCCCTGCACGGGGATCATCACATGGTCGGAAAGGCCGATCGCGGTGGCGACCAGCGCGTCGCGCGCGCCTGCAAGGTCGATGATGAAATAATCGGTCGCCGCCCGGTTCTCGCGGATATGGCACTGGATGGAGGCCATGGAGACTTCGGAGATCACCGCGATATTGCGCTGGCGGCCGGAAATCTCGTGCCAGTGGCTGATCCAGCGCTGCGGATCGGCATCGAGGATCGTGACGCGGTGGCCCTGGCTGGCGAGTTCCGTTGCAAGGATCAGGGCAGCGGTGGTCTTGCCGGCGCCGCCCTTGGCATTGGCAAATGTAATGACTGGCATGGCTTCCTCTTGGACAATGCTGCGAGCTTCCTCATCGCTCTCGTCAGACGACCCGGGGGAATGGCGCCCGCTTGATGAAATCTTTCAAAATAGGGTTAACAAATAGGAAATTTCCGTATCGCGAAGATTAATGAGGCCGATCGCCGGATTTGCGCCATGCAAAGAAAAAGCCCGGAAAACCAAAGCTTTCCGGGCTTCTGTCAATTGTTAACGGTAAGAAATCAGATACATTCGACGAAGAGGCGCCTGGCAGCGTCGAGCGTCAGTTCCACCGGATTGCCGCCCGCCGTCGGGTCGACGATGGCCATTTCCGACATCTCGTCGATGCGATCCGTGCCGACGCCGAGCGCCGAGAGCTTGTCCGGCACGCCGAGCTCTTCGCGCAGGCGCAGCACATAGTCGAAGAAGCCGTCGAAGCCGCCGGGGATACCGAGATAGGCGGCGGCGCTGGCGATCTTCGCCTCGATGGCCGGGCGGTTGAAGGTCAATACCGGAGGCATCACGACGGCGTTCGTCATGCCGTGATGCGTGTTGTAGATCGCCCCGACCGGGTGCGACAGCGAGTGGATCGCGCCAAGCCCCTTCTGGAAGGCGACGGCGCCCATGGCGGCGGCCGACATCATGTTGGCGCGCGCCTCGATGTCCGTTCCGTCCTTGTAGGCGCGCGGCAGGAACTCCTTGACGAGGCGCATGCCCTCGAGCGCGATGCCCTGGCTCATCGGGTGGTAGAAGGGCGAGGAATAGGCTTCGAGGCAATGGGCGAAGGCATCCATGCCCGTGCCGGCGGTGATGACCTTCGGCATGCCGACCGTCAGCTCCGGGTCGCAGATCGTCACGGAAGGCAGGAACTTCGGGTGGAAGATCACCTTCTTGGTGTGCGTCTCGGAATTGGTGATGACCGACGCGCGGCCGACTTCGGAGCCGGTGCCGGCCGTCGTCGGCACGGCGACGATGGGCGCGATGCCGTCGGAATTGGCGCGGGTCCACCAGTCGCCGATATCCTCGAAATCCCAGACCGGGCGCGTCTGGCCGGACATGAAGGCGACCGCCTTGCCGAGATCGAGGCCGGAGCCGCCGCCGAAGGCGACGACGCCGTCATGACCGCCGTCGCGGAAGGCCTTAACGCCGGCGTCGAGATTCTTGTCGTTCGGGTTCGGATCGACATCGGCGAAGATCGCCCGGCCGAGCCCGGCGGCTTCCAGGATGTCGAGCGCGCCCTGCGTGATCGCCATGGTCGAAAGGCCGCGGTCGGTGACGAGCAGCGGCTTCTTCATGCCGACGGCCTTGCAATGGTCGGCCAGTTCCTTGATGCGCCCTGCCCCGAACTTGATCGCGGTCGGATAGCTCCAGTTGGCGGTGATGGTCATGCGAGTGCTTTCCTGAAGTGGTAGGATTTCGGTCTCGTGAGATTGTGGAAGCCGATGACGGAGAGCGAGCCGCCGCGGCCCGTTTCCTTCACGCCCGTCCAGCACAGCGCCGGGTCGAGATAGTCGGCGCGGTTCATGAAGACGGTCCCGGTTTCCAGATCGCCTGCGATGCGCGCGGCGCGCTCGGCATCCTTCGTCCACAGCGAGACGGTGAGGCCGTATTTGCAATCGTTCATCAGGGCGAGCGCTTCGGCGTCGTTCTTCACCTTCATGATGCCGACCGCCGGGCCGAAGGTTTCTTCCTTCATGAATTCCATCGAATGGTCGACATCGACGAGGACCTGCGGGGCGACATAGGCGCCGCCGTCGTCGGCCGAGAAGAGCTTCGGATCGACCAGCGCCTTCGCGCCCTTGGCGACGGCGTCGGCGATCTGCGAGCGGACGGTCGCGGCGAAGCGCTTGTGCGCCATGGGCCCGAGCGTCGTTTCGGGATCGAGCGGGTTGCCGAGCTTGTAGTTGGAGACCCAGGCGACGGACTTTTCCACGAAGGCGTCGTAGAGTTTCTCGTTGACGTAGATGCGCTCGATGCCGCAGCAGCACTGGCCGGAATTGTAGGTGGCGCCGTCCATCAGCGTGTCGACGGCCGCGTCGAGGTCGGCGTCCTCCATCACATAGCCCGGGTCCTTGCCGCCGAGTTCGAGGCCGATGGGCGTGAAGGTGCCGGCGGCGGCCCGCTCGATCGCCCGGCCGCCCTCGACGGAGCCGGTAAAGTTGATGAAGTCGAACGAATTGGCGGCGATCAGCGCCGAGGTCGTGTCATGGTCGAGGAAGACGTTCTGGAAGACGTCCTCCGGCACGCCCGCCTCGTTGAAGGCGCGCACCATGCGCTCGCCGACGAGCAGCGTCTGGGCGGCGTGCTTGATGATGACCGTGTTGCCGGCCATCAGCGCCGGGGCGACCGTGTTGATCGCGGTCATGTAGGGATAGTTCCACGGCGCGATGACGAAGACGAGCCCATGCGCCTCGCGCTCGATGCGGCGCTCGAAGCGCTCGGAGTTCTCGATGACGATGGGCGCGAGCGAGGAGCCGGCGATCTCGGCGACATAGTTCGAGCGCTCGTTGAAGCCCTTGAACTCGCCGCCGTAGCGGACCGGGCGGCCCATCTGCCAGGCGATCTCCGGCACGATCTCGTCGGCCATCTCGTTGAGCCGCGCGACGCCCTTGAGGACGAGCTGGACGCGCTCTTCGAGCGGACGCTTCGCCCAGGCCTTCTGCGCCTTCTTCGCGCGCGCGACGACGGCCTCGGCGGCGGCCAGCGGCATCGCCTCGCGCTCGGCATAGACCGAGCCGTCCACGGGGGATATGCATTTGATCGCAGTCATGATCGACTTCCTGTTGGTTCTGTCGGAATTTCAAATTTGGCGCTTCGATTGCCCCTCATCCCCCTGCCGGGACCTTCTCCCCGCAAGCGGGGAGAAGGATGAAAGCGGCGCGTCCATCGTTCCTCGCCCCGCTTGCGGGGAGAGGATGCCGGCAGGCAGGTGAGGGGCAAATCCCGAAACGTTTCTACGCCCTCTCGAAACCGCGCGCCACCTCCCAGTCGGTGATGCGGCGGTCGTATTCTTCCTGCTCCCATTCGGCGGCGCGGACATAGTGGTCGATGACGTCGTCGCCGAAGGCTTCGCGCAGCATCTTGGATTCCTTCAGCGCCGCCGCGGCGCCACGCAACGTCTTGGGGATCTCGCGGATGTCCTTGCCGCCATAGGCATCGCCCACGAAGGGCGCCTCCAGTTCCAGCCGTTCCTCGATGCCGGCGATGCCGGCGGCGATCAGCGCGGCCATGGCGAGATAGGGGTTGAGGTCCGAGCCGCCGACGCGGCATTCGATGCGGATCGCCTTCGTCCCCTCCCCGCACAGGCGATAGCCCGCCGTGCGGTTGTCCTTGCTCCACACCGCCTTGGTCGGCGCGAAGGTGCCGGCGACGAAGCGCTTGTAGGAATTGATGTAGGGCGCGAGGAAATAGGTGATCTCGCCGGCATGGGCGAGAAGGCCGGCAACATAGTGCCGCATCGTCTCCGACATGCCGTATTTCGCTTCCCTGTCGAAGAATTTGGGCTCCTTGCCGTCCATGCTCCAGAGCGACTGGTGAATATGCGAGGAGGAGCCGGCGGCGGTGTAGTTCCACTTGGCAAGGAAGGTCACGGCCTTGCCGCGCTGCCAGGCGATCTCCTTGGTGGCGTTCTTGATGATCGCGTGCCGGTCGGCCATGGCGAGCGCATCGGCGTAGCGCACGTTGATCTCCTCCTGGCCGGCCGAAGCCTCGCCCTTGGAGTTCTCGACGGGAATGCCGGCGCCCTGCAGGCCGTTGCGCAGCGCCCGCATCACGTCCTCTTCCTTTGTGGTCTGGAAGATGTGGTAGTCCTCGTTGTAGCCCGAGGCGAGGCGAAGGTCCCGATAGCCGCTCTCGCGGGCGTCGTCGAAGGTCTGGTCGAACAGGAAGAATTCGAGCTCGCTGGCCATATAGGCCTTGAGGCCCATGGCCTCGAGGCGCTTGACCTGCTTCTTCAGGATGGCGCGCGGCGAATGCGGCACCTCTTCATGGGTGTGGTGGTCGAGCACGTCGCATAGCACCAGCGCGGTGCCTTCGAGCCAGGGCAGCTTGCGGAGCGTGGCAAGGTCCGGCTTCATCGTATAGTCGCCGTAGCCGGCCGCCCAACTCGTCGACTTGTAGCCGGAGACGGTGTCCATTTCCATGTCGGTGGCCAGCAGGTAGTTGCAGCTATGGGTCTCCTCATAGGCGCTGTCCACGAAATACTGCGCGTGGAACCGCTTGCCCATGAGACGGCCCTGCATGTCGGTCTGGCAGGCAAGGACGGTGTCGATGCGGCCTTCGGCGACATCCTTCTTCAGATCATCGAATGTGTAAGTCATGCTCATGATGGTTCGGTCCCGGAATTGATCGGAGGAAGGCGGGGCCGCAGGCGCGGCCCCCCACGAGGGGATCAGACTTGGCCGACGGCCTTTTCGGCGGCCGCGATCTCGGCCTGGCGGCGGGCGACCTCGTCGCCGATCGGCGGGCCCTTGAAGCGGCGGCTTTCAAGTCCGAACCAGATGACGGCGGTCAGGACGAGGAAGCCGACGGTGATGTAGAGCGCCCAGTCGTTCGGCGGCTGGATGCCGAGAACGAAGATCAGAACGATGGCCGCGATCGACAGGAGGGCGAAGAGCTTGAAGACACCCTCGCCGAGGTTCCACGGCCCCATCTTGTCCCACTTCGACGTGCCCCAGGCGAACAGGCCGAGCGCGATCGGGATCGCGAAGGAGAAGAAGAGGAAGATGACCGTGCACGACACGACGATCGTGTAGACCGGCGTCTCGCCGATCGAGACGAGCGAGGAGCCCCAGACGAAGAGGACGGCGAGGATCGAGCCCGTCCAGATCGCGGCGACCGGCGTGCGGTAGCTCGGGCTCACCTTCGACAGCCCGCGCGAGAACGGCAGGCCGCCGTCACGCGAGAAGGCGAAGATCATGCGCGAGACCGAGGTGACCGTGGCAAGGCCGCACAGCCATTGCGAGACGAGGATGGCGAGGAAGACGATGTCCTTCACCAGCGGATTGACCTGGCTTTCCATCGCCCAGAAGAAGACGTTCCAGCCCTGTCCGGCGGCGGCGACCATGCCGTCCGTCGTCGTGCCGTCCGCATTCGTCACGGAGGACGGGATCATCAGCACGAAGGAGCACAGCATGATGTAGCCGAAGAGCGCCGACCACAGCACGGAGGAGATCATGCCGCGCGGCACCGAATGGGCCGCCTTGACGGTCTCTTCCGAGGTATGGGCCGAGGCGTCGTAGCCGGTGATCGTGTAGATCGGCAGGAGAAGGCCGAGCAGGAAGACCCAGGTGCCGGACGTCTCCGGCCAGACATTGCCGCCGGCCTCGCCGGAGAAGTTCGAGAAGGTGAAGAGGCGGGCGATGTCGTAGCTGTCGGCCGCGGCAAGGCAGACGATGGCAAGCACGATCGAGGTGGCGAAGATGAGGTAGCCGGAAAAGTCCGTCAGCTTCGCCGTGAGGCCGATGCCCATGTGGTTCACGAGCGCCTGCGCGCCGGTGATGATCGCCAGAAACACGATGCGCGTGACAGTCGTGTCCTCGAGCCCCAGATAGGGCGTGCCGAAGGCGCCCATGAAGAAGTAGTAGGTGCCGACATTGATGGCGCCGAGCACGGTGACGAGGCCGAGCAGGTTGAACCAGGCGGTCAGCCAGCCGGTGAAGCGGTTGCCGAGGATCGAGCCCCAGTGATAGAGGCCTCCGGCGGTCGGATAGGCCGAACTGATCTGTGCCATGGCGACGGCGAAGACGGCCGAGACGAAGCAGCCGACCGGCCAGCCGATGCCGATGGCAGCGCCGCCCGCGCCGGACGTCGCCTGCGCGAGCGAATTGATGCCGCCGGAAAGAATGCAGATGATGGAGAAGGAAACGGCGAAATTCGAGAACTGGCTCATGCGCCGCTCGAGTTCCTGCGCGTATCCCATGGAATGCAGGACCTGCATGTCCTCATGCTTATCCGAATCTGAATAATTTGACATGTTTTTCCCCTGTTCGACTGGCCATGGCGGAATTGCCGAGGCCGCCTGTGTCTGAGGCCCACGAAATGCGTGGGATATGCGCCGCGGACATGCCGCTCCCCGGGGTCTTTCTTATTGTACGGCGGGCAGGCTCTCGAGGAGCAGTCCCGCCAGATAGCCGGCCACGACCCCCTGGCCGGCTTCGTCCTGGATGAGGTCATTGCGGACCTCGATCATCACATTGGGCACGCCGTTGGAAAGGCCGTGCTCCTTCAGCGTATGCGTCACGCCGTCCTCGGGCCCGTAGGGCTCGTTGCGGCGTGTCTCGTAGGCCGGGCCGGCAGCAGCCAGCATGGCGTCTGCCAGACGCGCGTCGGCATCATGCAGGATGCCGATCTCGACCGCGCGGGGCCTGCCGAAATAGACGGGCGTGAAACTGTGCATGGTCACGATGACCGGTGCCCTGCCCTCGCGGATACGGCTCTTCACCAGAGCGCCGAGCCTGTCGCGGAACGGCCGGTAGAGCGCCTCGGTGCGTGCCTCGCGCGCCGCCTCGTCAAGCGCCGCATTGCCCGGAACCTCGAACACCTCGCTCCTCTCCGGCATGGCGGCGGGCGATTCCGGCGGGCGGTTGCAGTCGTAGACGAGCCGGGAGAAGCGCTGGAAGACCAGCGTGGCGTCTAGCCTTCCGGCAAGCAGCCGCGAGACGGCAAGCGCGCCCGGATCCCAGGCGATGTGGCTTGCCAGCGCCTCCTCGGAAAGACCGAGCGTGCCGAGCGCCTTGGGTAGAAGACGGGAGGCATGTTCGCACACGAGGATCACCCTGCCGCGTGCGGAAACGTTCTCCAGGGCGACCGGGTCGCCCTCCTCTCCAGTCAGAATTCCCATCAGCCTGATCCCCTCGACCGGCCTTGTCGTTGATGAAAAGAATTCTTCACCATTTTGCCGGTGTCAACGGGGTCATGAAAAAATCTCTTCAAAAAATCATTTGACTCGAATTGTGACAGCGATGTTTAATTTTCAAAACTCCGGCAAAGACCGGAGCTCAGGGGAACAATTTGACGCTCAACCAAGCATCCATGACGGTGTCGGATGTGATCCATGCTCATTTCGATGCGCTGACGCGCGCCGAAAAACAGTTGGCCACATCGCTGCTCGACAATTATCCCGTCTCCGGCCTCGGCTCCATCACGACGGTGGCGGAGAACGCCGGCGTATCGACGCCGACGGTCGCGCGCATGGTGCAGAAGCTGGGCTTCCGCGGTTTTCCCGATTTCCAGGCACGCCTTCACCACGAGCTGGAGGCGACGCTCTCAAGCCCCATTTCCAAGCATGACCGCTGGGCGGCGAACGCGCCGGGCACGCATATCCTCAACCGCTTCGCCGATGCGATCATGACGAACCTGCGCCAGACGCTGGCGCAGGTCGAGACCGCCGAGTTCGACGGCGCGGCTGCCCTCCTCGCCGACCGCCAGCGCAGCATCTACATCATCGGCGGGCGTATCACGAAGGCGCTGGCCGACTATCTCTTCACCCATCTCCAGGTCATCCGCCCCAACGTCGCGCAGATCGCTTCCAACCCCAGTTCCTGGCCGCATTACGTGCTGAACATGAAGGCGGGCGACGTGCTCGTCATCTTCGACATCCGCCGCTACGAGCAGGACGTCGAAACGCTCGGGCGGGTGGCCCGCGAGCGCGGCGTCGAGATCGTGCTCTTCACCGACCAGTGGGCCTCGCCCGTGGCGAAGGTCGCCGCAAAGGTCTTCCGCGTGCATATCGAGGCGCCGTCCGCCTGGGATTCCTCGGTGGTGACGCTGTTCATTCTGGAAGCGCTGATCGAAGCGGTGCAGAGCTCGGGCTGGGAGGAGACCAGCGACCGGATGAAGACGCTGGAGGGACTTTTCGAGACCAGCCGGCTCTTTCGCAGACCGCGCCAGGAGGTGCCCGGAAAGATGTAAGGCACGCCGGAAAAACCAAAAGAAAACTGTCACATGACCTTCATGCACCACCAGTATCAGCTTCGCCGAAGTTGACTGACACACAAAAGGAGAACACCCGTGATGTCACATACGAAACGTCTGCTTTCGCTCTCCACCGCCCTGGTGGTTGCGTCCTCCTCGCTCGCCTTCGCCGAACCGAGCGCCGAACTGATCGAAGCCGCGAAGAAGGAAGGCATGCTGACGACGGTCGCCCTGCCGCACGACTGGTGCGGTTACGGCGACGTCATTGCCGCCTTCAAGGCGAAATACCCGGAAATCCAGGTCAACGAACTGAACCCCGACGCCGGCTCGGCCGACGAGATCGAAGCCATCAAGGCCAACAAGGACAACAAGGGCCCGCAGTCCCCGGACGTGATCGACGTCGGCCTGTCCTTCGGCCCGTCCGCAAAGGCCGAAGGCCTGCTCCAGCCCTACAAGGTCTCGACCTGGGACGAGATTCCGGACGCCGTCAAGGATTCCGAAGGCTACTGGTACGGCGACTATTACGGCGTGATGTCCTTCTTCGTGAACAAGGACCTCGTCGCCAACTCCCCGAAGGACTGGGCCGACCTTCTGAAGCCGGAATATTCCGGTCAGGTAGCGCTCGCCGGCGACCCGCGCGCCTCCAACCAGGCGATCCTCGGCGTTCTGGCCGCCGGCCTCGGCAAGGATGCGAAGGCCGGCAAGGAAGCCGGCGAAGCAGGCCTTGCCTACTTCGCCGAGATGAACAAGGCCGGCAATTTCGTCCCGGTCATCGGCAAGTCCGGCACGCTCGCCCAGGGCTCGACCCCGATCGTGATCGCCTGGGACTACAACGCGCTGAGCTGGGCCAAGACCCTCAACGGCAACCCGCCGACCGAGGTCATCGTTCCGGAGAAGGGCGTCCTGGCCGGCGTCTATGTCCAGGCGATCTCGGCCTACGCGCCGCACCCGAACGCCGCCAAGCTGTGGATGGAACACCTTTATTCCGACGAAGGCCAGCTCGGCTGGCTGAAGGGTTACTGCCATCCGGTGCGCTTCAACGCCATGGTCAAGGCCGGCAAGGTTCCGCAGGACCTGATCGACGCCCTGCCGCCGGCAGCGTCCTATGAGAAGGCCTACTTCCCGACGCTCGACGAAGTGAACGCCAACCAGGAGGCCGTCACCGGCGCCTGGGACAGCGTCGTCGGCGCGAACGTGCAGTAAGCGACGTCTTCCGCCGCCCCGGCTTCACCGCCGGGGCGGCGATTGCGGCCTGCCGTGAGGCACCCCAATGAGGTAACACAATGTCTTCAGACAGTCCTGCCGCCAGACCGCCGGCGCGAGCGCCTTTTCGCCTTCCGCTGCATTGGCTCGGCGCGGCGCCGTTTGCGATCTTCGTCCTCCTGTTCCTCATCATGCCGACGATGCGCATCGTCGTGGGCGCCTTCCAGACGCCCGACGGCAGCTTCACGCTGGACAACATCCACGGCCTCTTCACCAGGTCGATCCTCTCGGCCTACTGGATCTCCATCAAGATCAGCATCGCCTCGGCGCTTCTCGGCTGCCTGATCGGCTTTGCGGTCGCCGCCGCCGTCGTGCTCGGCGGCTTGCCGAAATGGATCCGCGGCCCGCTCCTGACCTTTTCCGGGGTCGCCTCCAACTTTGCCGGCGTGCCGCTCGCCTTTGCGTTCCTTGCGACCCTCGGCCCGGTCGGCCTCGTCACCGTGTTCCTCAAGAGCCAGCTCGGCATCGATCTCAGGCTGCTCGGCTTCAACATCCTGTCCTTCTGGGGCCTGACGATCACCTATCTCTTCTTCCAGATCCCGCTGATGATCCTCATCATCACGCCCGCGCTCGACGGGCTGAAGCGCGAATGGCGCGAGGCGGCGCAGATCCTCGGCGCGACCAACGCACAGTACTGGCGCATGGTCGCCTTCCCGATCCTGCTGCCTTCCTTCCTCGGGACGCTGGCGCTGCTCTTCGCCAACGCCTTCGGCGCCGTCGCCACCGCCATCGCGCTCACCGGCTCCTCGCTTTCCATCGTGCCGATCCTGCTCTTCGCGCAGATCCGCGGCGACGTGCTCGGCAATCCCCATCTCGGCTACGCGCTCGCCTTCGGCATGATCGTCGTGACGGGCATCGCCAACACGATCTACATCTGGCTGCGCGCGCGGAGCGAAAGGTGGCTCAAATGAAGAAGTTCTGGGCCTGGGGCGCCCTCACCGTCGGCCTGCTCTATTTCATCCTGCCGCTGATGGGCATGACCAACTTCTCGCTGAAGATGCGCCGCGGCGTCTATTCGCTGGATGCCTATGCGGTCGTCCTCGGCGATCCGCGCTTCCAGGAGACCTTCACCTATTCCGTCGTCATGGCGCTGTTCACGATCCTCTTCGGCGTGCTGCTGGTCGTGCCGACGGCCTACTGGGTTCGCCTCAAGCTGCCGCGCCTTCGCCCCTATATCGAATTCGTCACGCTGCTGCCGCTCGTCATCCCGGCCATCGTCATCGTCTTCGGCTATATCCGGCTCTACAACACGTCGAGCTGGCTACCGCTGACGGGCTCGATCGCCGGCACGAACATCCTCCTGATGTTCGGCTATGCGACGCTTTCCCTGCCCTACATGTACCGCGCCGTCGATACGGGCCTGCGCTCCATCGACATCGCGACGCTGACGGAGGCCGCCCAGAGCCTCGGCGCCGGCTGGGCGACGATCCTTTTCCGCATCATCCTGCCGAACGTGCTGGTTGCGGTGCTCTCCGGTGCGTTCCTGACCTTCGCCATCGTCATCGGCGAATTCACCATGGCCGCCCTCCTCAACCGCCCGGCCTTCGGCCCCTACATGCAGCTCCTCGGCGCCAACCGTGCCTATGAGCCGGCGGCGCTCGCGGTGATCGCCTTCGCCATCACCTGGGGCTGCCTCGGCCTGATCCAGCTTGTCTCTCGCTTCCAGAAGGGCGCGCAAAGCCCCGTCTAAGGACCATCCATGAGCTTCCTGACCCTCACCAGCATCCAGAAGTCCTTCGGCCCCGTCCAGGTGGTCAAGGACTTCAACATGTCCATCGAGAAGGGCGAGTTCGTCTCCTTCCTCGGCCCGTCGGGCTGCGGCAAGACGACGGTGCTGCGCATGATCGCCGGCTTCGAGACCCCGTCGGGCGGCGAGATCGCCATCGACGGCAGAAGCCAGGCGAACCTTCGCCCCAACCAGCGCAACATCGGCATGGTCTTCCAGGCCTATGCGCTCTTCCCGAACATGAACGTCGCGGAGAACGTCGCCTTCGGCCTCAAGGTCGCCGGCCGGCCGAAGGCCGAGATCGACGCGCGCGTCAAGGAAATGCTCGGCCTCATCAAGCTCGATCACCTCGCCGACCGCTACCCCTACCAGATGTCCGGCGGCCAGCAGCAGCGCGTGGCACTCGCCCGTGCGCTCGCACCGAAGCCGCAGGTCCTCCTCCTCGACGAACCGCTCTCGGCGCTCGACGCCAAGATCCGCGTGTCGCTGCGCGAGGAAATCCGCATGATCCAGCAGCAGCTCGGCATCACCACGGTCTTCGTCACGCACGACCAGGAAGAGGCGCTGTCGATCTCCGACCGCATCGTCGTCATGAACGCCGGCAAGGCCGACCAGATCGGCACCCCCGCGGAAATCTACAACCGCCCCGCCACCCGCTTCGTCGCCGGCTTTGTCGGCACGCTGAACCTCATCGAGGCGAAGGTGGTCGATCCGGCCGCCAACCGCGTCTCCATCGGCGACCAGGGCGTGACGCTGCGCGAACCGCTCGGCACCGTGAAGGCGGGCGACACCGTCTCGCTGGCGCTGCGCCCGGAAGCCGGCTCCATCGCCCCTGACGCCAAGGGCGATACTGCGCTTTCCGGCGCGGTCGTCTCCACCAATTTCCTTGGTTCCGTCATCCGCACGCGCATGACGGTGGGCGCAAGCGTCATCTCCTTCGACATGTTCAACAGCCCCGGCCTCGTGCCGCCGGCCGTCGGCGAGACGGTGACGCTGCGCTTCACCGCCGGCGAACTTCTCGTCATCCGCGACTGAGTGTTTGTTCCAAGCCTTCGCAACGGCTTGGAAAAATCTGTCGTGAATCGCGCCTTTTCCGTCGCCCGCGGATTTGATCTGCGGGCGTTCGCCCGCTAGTCTCTTGTCGTTCTCAGGGCGGGGTGAAACTCCCCACCGGCGGTATCTGGAGCAATCCGGGAGCCCGCGAGCGCCTTCCGCAAATGGAAGGGTCAGCAGATCCGGTGCGATGCCGGAGCCGACGGTCACAGTCCGGATGGAAGAGGGCAAGCAGGAGGCAACCGCCGTGACAGGCGGCGTCCGCCCCTTGCATGTTCGCCCAAGGGACCCGTTGCAAAATGGCTCAACCCTTGAAAGGCCTAGACTATGAATGCGAATGCCACCCCCTCCGCCCGTATCGCCGTCATCCGTGCCCGCTGGCACGCCGGCATCGTCGATCAGGCGGTCACCGCCTTCGTCGCCGAATGGCAGGCGCTTGGCGGCAAGGCCGAGGACGTCGACGTGATCGATGTGCCCGGCGCGCTGGAAATCCCGCTGCACGCCCAGTTCCTCGCCCGCACGGGCCGCTACTCGGCAATTCTCGGCGTCGCGCTCGTCGTCGACGGCGGCATCTACCGCCACGACTTCGTCGCCGGCACGGTGGTCGACGCCATCGTCCGCGTCGGCCTCGATACCGACGTGCCGGTACTCTCCGCCGTCCTGACGCCGCACCACTTCCAGGAATCGGAGGCCCACATCGCCTTCTTCCGCGACCACTTCGTCATCAAGGGCAAGGAAGCCGCCAACGCCGCCCGCCAGATCCTCGACGCCCGCGCACAGGCCGCCCTCGCAGCGGTCGGTTGAATCGATGCCTGAACGGCCGGAAGCGATCCCTCAGGGCGAGACGGCAAATCATTGAAAAGATTGACGGAGCCCGGCAGCGATGCCGGGCTTTTTCTTTCCGCCGCCGCAATGACGGTGGACGAGGAAACTACCCCTGCAGATTCTTCAGATAGATCGACAGCAACTGGATCTGCGAGGAGATGCCGAGCTTGCGGTAGACGTTGCGGCGGTGGACCTTCACGGTGCCGGTGGAGATATCGAGCTTGAGGCCGATCGATTCCGACGAGTGGCCCTGCAACACCAGTTCGATGATCGAGGCCTCGCGGTCGGTGAGATTGAGCCGGCGCCAGACCTTGTCGGCCGCGCTCACCGGCTCGCTGCGCCGCCCGCGCCCGCCCTCGGAAAAGCGCCCGGCGAGATCGCCCCATGCGTCGCACACGAAGGCGGAAACGAAGGGCTCGACATCGCCGAGCAGCGCGAACTCGCTGGCCGGGAAGACGCCCGTCTTCTCCCGCCGCATCAGCGACACGACGACCGTCACGCCGTCCCCGGTCGGCACGAAGAAGCCGACCTCCTCGGCAAGCCGGGTCTGCGAATAGTAGGTGCGGTAATATTCGCTGGAGAAGAAGCGGTCCGGCGCGAGCTCCCGCATGCGAAAGACGCCGGCCCGTCCGGCGCGGGTCGTGTGGTAAAAGGGATCGAGCAGATAGGGGCCTGCCTGATAGAGCGTGACGAAGATATGGTAGTCGTCCGCACCGAAAGTGCTGAACAGGTCGATCGGCCGGGCCTTGTCGCGATAGGCGAAGATGACGACGTCGTCGAAGCGCACGAGGGCGTGCATCAGCGCCGTGAGGCTCTCGCCCGCCTGCGCATCGGAGGTTTCCGCCGCGTCCGTCCAGCCGGCCAGGGCCCGGAAGAATGCCGTGAAATCCACCCGCATGATGCCGCCGCCTCCCAAGCTCTCCTGCCCGGATATACTCCTCCCATACCCGGTTTACGGATAAAATACCTCTCTCGGGGTATATACCGTCCACCGGAGGCTGACTAGCATTCCTCCAAACGGTGGCTAAGGCGACAAAGATCGCTTCACGACCAACAACCGTAGGGAACAGACGTGACATCCGCCTTAACGAACGACATCGAGTTCCGTTCGGTCACCAAGCGCTATGGCGCGGTCACCGCGGTCTCGGACATCAATCTCGCCGTGCCGAAGGGCGCCTTCGTCGCCCTGCTCGGCCCGTCCGGCTGCGGCAAGACGACCTGCCTTCGCATGATCGGCGGCTTCGAGCAGCCGAGCGAGGGCGAGGTGCTGATCGCCGGCAGCCTTGCCAACGGCGTCCCGGCCTATCGCCGGCCGGTCAACATGGTTTTCCAGCACTATGCGCTCTTCCCGCATTTCGACGTGGAGAAGAACGTCGCTTACGGCCTCAGGCAGCTCCGGCCGAAGCTGGCGGAGGCGGAGATAGCACGCCGCGTCGGCGAGGCGCTGGAAATGGTGCGTCTTTCCGGCTTTGCCAGGCGCCGTATCCATGAAATGTCCGGCGGCCAGCAGCAGCGCGTGGCGCTCGCCCGGGCGCTCGTCAACAAGCCTTCGGTGCTGCTCCTCGACGAACCGCTCGCCGCGCTCGACAAGAAGCTGCGCACCGCCATGCAGATCGAACTCCAGACGCTGCAGCGCGAGCTCGGCATCACCTTCGTGCTCGTCACCCACGACCAGGAGGAGGCGCTGTCGATGAGCGATCTCGTCTGCGTGATGAGCGCCGGGCGCATTCGCCAGCTCGCCACGCCGCAGGAAGTCTACGACCGGCCGGCCGATCTCTTCGTCGCCGATTTCGTCGGAAAGACGAACCGCTTCGAGGGCACGCTGGAAGCGGGCGGCACCGTTCGCCTTCGCAACGGGACGGCGCTGCCAGCCCCGGGCGCCGGCCTTGCGCCGGGCGCCGTGACGGTGGCGCTGCGGCCCGAGGCGATCCGCCTGTCACGCGGCGGCGACGGCGCGACCACGCTGGAAGGCACCGTCACGCACCGCATCTTCCTCGGCTCGGCCGCCGAATATTCCATCGCCATCGACGGCCTCGGCGACATGCTCGTCACCGCCGAGCGGCACAACCAGTCTGAGAACGATCTCGTCGCGCCGGGCGAACGGGTCGCGGTCAATTTCGATCCCGGTCAAACGCATATCTTTCCGGCCTGAGAGGAAACAGGCCCGTCACAACGATAAGGGAACAGTGTGATGTCGAAATGGTTCAGAGAGAATGCCCCCATAAGCGCCCGTGACCTGACGGACGAGTTCATGCGGCTGAAGCGCGGCTCCGTCACGCGGCGCCACTTCCTCGGCGTCACCGGCCTCGGTCTTGCGGCGGCGGTCCTCGCCCGGCAGCCGGGCGTCTTCAATTCCGCGGCCTATGCGCAGGAAGACCTCGGCTCGACCATGTCGCTCGCCACCTGGCCGAACTATCACGATCCGGCGACCTTCGAGGCCTTCACCGCCGCAACGGGCGTTGCCGTGGAAGTCAACGTCTTCGGCTCGAACGAGGAGATGCTTGCCAAGCTCCAGGCCGGCGGCACCGGCTGGGACCTCTTCGTCCCCACCAACTACACGATCTCCACCTATGCCGGCCTCGGCCTCATCGATCCCATCGACCTTTCCAAGGTGCCGAATTTCGACCAGAAGAGCCAGAACGCGCGCTTCACCAACGAGGGGGCCGTCGACGGCAAGGTCTACGCGCTGCCGAAGAACTGGGGCACGACCGGCATCGCCGTCAATTCCGACAAGGTGAAGACGGAGGTGACGAGCTGGAAGCAGTTCTTCGAGGTCGCCATGACGGAGGCGGACGGCCGCGCCATGGTGCATGACTACCAGCTCACCACCATCGGCAACGCCCTCGTCTCGCTCGGCTTCTCCTTCAACTCCGTCAAGCCGGAGGAACTGGCGAAGGCCGAGGAATTGCTGATCAAGGTCAAGCCGCACCTCTACGCCATCAACTCCGACTACCAGCCCTCCATGCGCGCGACCGACGCCTGGATGACCATGTGCTGGACGAATGACGGCGCGCAGCTCAACCGCGACATCCCCGATATCCACTTCACGCTCGGCACCGACGGCGGCGAGATCTGGTCGGACTTCTACGCCATCCCGAAAAGCGCCGCCAACAAGCCGGCCGGTTATGCGCTGCTCAACTTCCTGATGGACCCGCAGAACGCGGTGAAGGAGCACATCGCCAATGGCGCGCCGACCACCGACAGCCGCGTCATCGCGCTGCTGCCCGCCGAGGTCACCGGCAACAAGATCGTCTACCCGGACGAAGCCGCGCTCACGCCTCTGGAATTCGGCGCCGCCGTGACCCTGACCGACCCGGCCCGCGCCGAGCTGATGGCGCGGTTCAAGTCGGCTTAACGGGAAAGAGGAAACCGTTCCGCCAAGCCGATCTCCCCCCTTGTGGGGGAGATGCCCGGCAGGGCAGAGGGGGGTAGCTCGCCCACCCTGCTTCGCCGAATCGGCTTCCCAAGCTGCACCGCTGCTACCCCCCTCTGTCGGCGTCGCCGACATCTCCCCCACAAGGGGGGAGATCATCGGGAGGGTGTCGCTTCGTTTTCCCGTCTCCCCGCCCTGCGGGGCGGCGGTGGCCGGCAGGCCGGATGAGGGGCGGCCCTCAAATTTCGCAACAGGACCGATGCAATGCCCCTGACGACAGCGACGAAGAGACGGCTGGTGACGACGGCGCTGCTGGCGCCGGCCTCCGTCTGGCTCTTCGTCTTCCTCGTGCTGCCCTTCATCGCCATGGTGGTCTTTTCCGTCGGCGAGCGCGGACCGGCGGGCGGCTACCAGGCGGCCTTCACCCTTGCGCAATATGCCAACCTGCCGGCCCGTGCCTCGGCCTACTGGAACACGCTGATGCTGGCGCCCGTCGGCGCCTTCCTCTGCCTGCTCGTCGCCTATCCCGCGGCCTATTACCTTGCCGTGAAGGCGAGCCCACGCTACAGGCTGCTGCTCGTCTCGCTGGTGGTCGTGCCGTTCTGGACGAGCCTTCTCGTGCGCACCTATGCCTGGATGTACATCCTCGGCTCGCGGGGCATCCCCAACCTCCTCGACATGATCGGCATCGAAGACGTGCGCCTCCTCAACACGCCCGGCGCCGTGCTGCTCGGCATCGTCTACGGCTACCTGCCGCTGATGATCATGCCGATCTATGTCAGCCTCGAAAAGCTCGACCGGCGCCTGCTGGAGGCCTCCGCCGATCTCGGCGCGAGGCCTGTCTCGACCTTCTTCTCCGTCACCCTGCCGCTGTCGCTGCCGGGCGTCATGACGGGCGTCGCGCTCGTCACCATCCTGCTCCTCGGCGAATATCTCATCCCGCAGCTCCTCGGCGGCGGAAAGGTCTTCTTCATCGGCAACGCGCTGGTCGACCTCTTCCTGCAGTCGCGCAACTGGCCTTACGGCTCGGCCATCGCCGTCACGCTCGTCGCCATCGTGGTCGTCGTGCTGACGCTCGCCATGCGAATCGCCTGGCGCATTTCCGGCACAAGACAGGTGGACCTCGTCTGATGCGCGCTCTCATCACCGCCGTCTATCTCTTCCTCTATGCACCCATCGCACTGGTGGTGCTGTTCTCGTTCAATGCGGGGCGCAATGCGAGCGAGTTCACCGGCTTCTCTGTCCAGTGGTACGGAAAGGCGCTCGCCAATCCCTTCCTCACCGCCGCGCTGCAGAACAGCCTGATCATCGCCTTCACCAGCGCCGCGCTCGCCGCCGCCTTCGGCACCATGGCCGCCCTCGGCCTCGAGCGGCTGGGAAACCGTGCCCGCGCGCTCTTCGACGGACTGCTGACGGCGGCCATCGTCGTGCCGGGCGTCGTCATCGGCATCGCGACGCTGGTGGCTCTCGTCGCCGTCTTCGGTGCGGTCAATCCGATGATCGCTGCGGCCTGGCCCGGCGAGAACCCGCCGCAGCTCGGCCTCGGTTACGGCTCGATCATCGCCGCGCACGGCCTCTTCACCATGGCGCTCGTCACGATGATCGTGAAAGCGCGCATCGCCACGCTCGGCCGCGACATCGTGGAAGCCTCGGCGGACCTCTATGCGGGTCCGCTCACCACCTTCCGCCAGATCGTGCTGCCGCAGATCCTGCCCTCGGTGCTGGCCGGATTCCTCCTCGCCTTCACCTTCTCCTTCGACGATTTCATCGTCGCCTTCTTCGTCGCGGGCTCCAAGACGACTCTGCCGATCTACGTCTTCGCCTCCATCCGCCGCGGCGTGACGCCGGAGGTGAACGCCATCGCCACCATGGTGCTCGTCGCCTCGCTCATGCTGATCCTCTTCGCCCGCCTCCTGATGCGGGAAAAGACGCCCCACCGAACTGCCGGAGAATAATCCATGATCCTGAAAGACCGCGTCGCCATCGTCACCGGGGCGGGCTCCGGCATCGGCCGGGCGGGCGCGCGCATCATGGCGCGCGAGGGCGCCGTTGTCTGCGTCGCCGACCTCGATGAGACACGCGCGGCCGAGACGGCCGATTTCATCCGCGCAGAGGGCGGCAGGGCCGAAACGGTCATCGTCGACGTCACCGACGACGTGGAACTGAAGATGGCGATCGCCTCCATCCTCGCCCGCCACGGCCGCATCGACATCCTGCACAACCATGCGGGCGCACAGGTCGCCGGCGACCTCGAAACCGTGCCGCTCGACGGGCTCGACCTTTCCTGGAACCTCAATGTGCGCGCGCACCTGATGGCCGCCCGCCTCGTCATGCCGGCCATGAAGGCGCAGGGCAAGGGCGTGATCCTCAACACCTCCTCCTCCTCCGGCGTGCTCTACGACCGCGAGATGATCGCCTATACGACGACCAAGCACGCCGTCATTGCCATGACGAAACAGATGGCCGGCGACTACGCCCGCCACGGCATCCGCGTCAACGCGCTCTGCCCCGGCTGGGTCGACACGCCCTTCAACGCACCCTTCATCGACCAGATGGGCGGGCGCGGGGCGATCGAGGCCTATATCAGGGAGAAGGTGCCGATGGGACGCTGGGCCAATGTGGAGGAGATCGCCGAGCCGATCCTCTTCCTCGTCTCCGACCGGTCGAGCTACATGACCGGCCAGATCCTCGTGGTGGATGGCGGCGAGACCGTGGTCTGATTAAACAGACCCCATCCCGCCCTGATGCACGACGATGCGCGCGTGATAGGGCACGCGCTTGTAGAGGTCGAGCACATCCTGGTTGATCAGCCGTACGCAGCCGGAGGAGACGGCCTTGCCGATCGACTTCCATTCCGGCGAGCCGTGCAGGCGATAGAGCGTGTCCTTGCCGTTCTGGAAGATGTAGAGCGCCCGCGCGCCGAGCGGGTTCCTGATGCCCGGATCCATGCCGCCGTTCTCGACGGAATATTTCGCAAGATGCGGCTGGCGCTTGATCATGTCGTCCGGCACCTTCCACCTCGGCCAGGGCTGGCGCCACTGGATGACGCCCTCGCCTTCCCAGGCGAAGCCGTCGCGGCCGATGCCGACGCCGTAGCGCATGGCCGTGCCGCCGGGCTCCACTACATAGAGGAAGCGTGCGGCGGTATCCACGACGACCGTGCCCGCCGGTTCGCCGGTCGGGTCCTTCACGCGCTGGCGATAGAATTTCGGGTCGATCTCTTTGTAGGGAATGGCCGGGATGAGATAGCCGCCGTCTTCCACGGCCGCATAGCGCGCCGCCAGTTCCGCCTCGCTCGCCGGCACGATCGGATAGCTGACCTTTCGGGGAACCGGCGCATTCAGAGCGGCCGTCTGCGCGGTCGTGCACCCCGCGAGCGCGGCGGTCGCGCCGAGGAGGAAGGTTCTGCGCGACAGGGTACAAACGGTAGGCATTCTCGATGGACTCCCCTCGGATTGACGATTGAGCCTGATGGCTAGCCAAAGCGCGAAGGGACTGGCAAGAAGCGGACGGTTCACATCTTCGGCATCGGCCGTCCGTTTCCGGCGATAGATGCAAAGGGGCCACGCCCGCAGCAGCGGAAGGAGGAAAACATCATGGCTTCTGTGGAAATCGATCCTGCCTGCATCCGGGAATTTCCCGATATGGACAGCTTCTACCGCTGGCTAAGCGAAAACCATCAGAGCGCGCCCGAGGTCTGGATCAAGGTCCACAAGCGCGGTTCGG
>CBIMFD010000015.1:0-24280 GCA_966243085.1 uncultured Shinella sp. | reverse complement strand
AGCGAAACGGGAATCAGGTCTTCCGGCGCCGAGCGGCCGGCCGTGAAGAAGCGGGTGACGGCGGCGGCGAGCTGGCGCGCGTCGAACTTTGCGACGAGGGCATCGACCGTCGCGGCCTCGTCTTCCGTCACCGCGTCGGTCAGGAGCGGATCGGCAAGCAGGCGTTCGTCGTCGCGGCGCAGGATCTCTTCGGCCGAGGGGGGCGTTGCCCAGTTCGCCTTGAGGTTGGCGGCCTGCAGCAGGCGCTCGGCCTTGCGGCGGGCGCTTACTGGCACGATGAGGGCGCTGACGCCCTTGCGGCCGGCGCGGCCGGTGCGGCCCGAACGGTGCAGCAGGGTTTCCGGATTGGTCGGCAGGTCCGCATGCACGACCAGTTCGAGGTTCGGCAGGTCGATGCCGCGGGCGGCGACGTCGGTGGCGATGCAGACGCGGGCGCGCCCGTCGCGCATGGCCTGCAGCGCATGGGTGCGCTCGTTCTGGCTGAGTTCGCCGGAGAGCGCCACGACCGAGAAGCCCCGATTGTTGAAGCGGGCCGTCAGGTGGTTGACCGCCGCGCGCGTCGAACAGAAGACGATGGCGTTCTGCGCGTCGTAGTAACGCAGCACGTTGATGATGGCGTTCTCGCGATCGGCCGGCACGACGAGGAGGGCGCGGTAGTCGATGTCGACATGCTGCTCCTTCTCCGAGGCGGTCGAGATGCGCAACGCGTCGCGCTGGTAGTTCTTGGCAAGCGCCGCGATCTCCTTCGGCACGGTCGCCGAGAACATCAGCGTGCGACGGTCTTCCGGCGCCGATTCGAGGATGAATTCGAGGTCTTCGCGGAAGCCGAGGTCGAGCATCTCGTCGGCCTCGTCGAGCACCACCGCGCGGATGCCGGACAGATCGAGATTGCCGCGGGTGATGTGGTCGCGAAGGCGGCCGGGCGTACCGACGACGATATGCGCGCCGCGTTCGAGGCCGCGCCGCTCGGTGCGCATGTCCATGCCGCCGACGCAGGAGGCCATGACGGCACCGGTCATCTCGTAGAGCCATTCCAGTTCGCGCTTGACCTGCATGGCAAGTTCGCGTGTCGGGGCGATGACGAGGGCGAGCGGGCTTGCCGCGCGCTCGAAGCGCTCCTCGCCATCCAGCAGCGTCGGGGCGAGCGCGAGGCCGAAGGCGACGGTCTTGCCGGAGCCGGTCTGTGCGGATACCAGCGCGTCGGCCTCGCCGATCGCCGGATCGGAGACGGCGACCTGGACCGGCGTCAGGGTGGTATAGCCGCGTTTTTCCAACGCCTTTGCCATCGCCGGGGCGAGGCCGTCAAAACTCGTCATGTGGGGTCTTTCGGAATTCGGGTTCCGCGGCGATCTTGCGCCGCACTCTTGCCCGGCGGTGTCGGGCGTGCTGGCGCGCTCTCTACTGGGCGCGGGGCGAAATGTACAGTGCACAAAACGCAAAGCTGCCCGGCGAGTCAGGCGATGGGCGGCAAAGTCTTTCCCGATTGTCTTTTTGCGCTGCACAAGATAGAAAACGGCGCCCCCTGAAGCAGCCCGCAGAGGCCACACGGGCGGCATCGCCCACGAAAGAGGGCGAAGGCAAGGAGGAACCGGCGATGCAGACCTTCACGACCATCGCGGATTTGCGCGCGGCCCTTGCGCCGCACCGCCTCGATGGCCGCACCATCGGCCTCGTGCCCACGATGGGCTATCTTCATGTCGGCCATATGGCGCTCGCCCGCCGGGCGCTGGCGGAGAACGACATCGTCGTCGCCACCATCTTCGTCAATCCCCTGCAGTTCGGCGAAAACGAGGACCTGGCGCGCTATCCGCGCGACCTTGCCCGCGACCAGGCGATGCTGGAAGGCGAGGGCGTGCACTATCTTTTCGCCCCCGCCGTTGCGGACATGTATCCGCGGCCGATGGAAACCGTCGTCGACGTGCCGACGCTCGGCGCCGAGCTGGAAGGCGCCGTGCGGCCCGGCCATTTCGCGGGCGTCGCCACGGTCGTCACCAAGCTCTTCAACATTGCAGGGCCCGACCGAGCCTATTTCGGCGAGAAGGACTTCCAGCAGCTCGCCATCATCCGCCGCATGGCGGAGGATCTTGCCCAGCCGGTCGAGGTGGTTGGCGTTGCGACGGTGCGTGAGGCGGACGGCCTCGCCTGTTCCTCGCGCAACGTCTACCTCTCCGCCGAGGAGCGCGCCGCCGCAGCCGTCGTGCCGCGCGCGCTGGAGGAGGCCGAGCGGCTGGTCGCGGCGGGCGAAACGGGTGCCCGGCGGCTGGAGGAGAAAATCGTTGCCTTTCTCCGCTCCGAGCCGCTGGCCCACCCCGAAGTGGTCGCCGTGCGCGATCCGCAAACGCTGGCGGAAATCGCCGGCATCGGCGAAAAGCCGGTTCTTTTGTTGCTATTCGTGCGCTTTGGGGGCACGAAACTCCTCGATAACCGGGTCATCGACCCGAAAAACGTGAAAAGGTAGCGCGACATGAGCGTACACACCGCCAAACGCCGTCTGGCCCCTGCCGACATCAAGGCCCTCAAGGGCCAGCGCCCCATCGTCAGCCTCACCGCCTATACGACGCCCGTGGCCAAGCTCATGGACCCGCATGTCGATTTCATGCTGGTCGGCGACAGCCTCGGCATGGTGCTCTACGGCCTCGATTCGACGGTCGGCGTGACGGTCGAGATGATGATCGCCCACGGCCAGGCCGTCATGCGCGGCTCGTCGAATGCCTGCGTCGTCGTCGACCTGCCGTTCGGCTCCTACCAGCAGTCCAAGGAGCAGGCCTTCGCCACGGCCGCGCGGGTGCTGAAGGAAACCGGCTGTTCGGCGATCAAGCTGGAGGGCGGGGCGGAAATGGCCGAGACGGTGCATTTCCTCACGCAGCGCGGCATTCCCGTGCTCGGCCATGTCGGCCTGATGCCGCAGCTCATCAACACGACGGGCGGCTACCGCACGCTCGGCCGCAACGACAAGGAAGTCGACAAGATCCGCAAGGACGCCGCGGCCATCGACGAGGCGGGGGCCTTCGCCATCGTCGTCGAGGGCACGGTCGAGCCGGTGGCGCGCGAGGTGACCGGCGAGATCAAGGCGCCGACCATCGGCATCGGCGCTTCACCCGCCTGCGACGGGCAGGTGCTGGTGGTAGACGACGTGCTCGGCATCTTCACGGATTTCAAGCCGCGCTTCGTCAAACACTTCGCCAATCTCGCGCCGGTGATGAGCGAAGCCTTCGCCACCTATGCCGAAGAGGTGAAGGCCCGCAGCTTCCCGGGTCCGGAGCATACGTTCCAGCTCAAGAAGGTGTAAGCGCTTAGAGCGTCCGCGCCTCATCCGGCTGCCGCCACCTTCCCCCGCAAGCGGGGCGAAGGGCATGCCGCACTGGTTTCCTCAAACAATACCCGTCCTCAAGGCGCGTTCCCTCTCCCCGCTTGCGGGGAGAGGGCTAGGGTGAGGGGCAAATGCCGCGTGTGAAGGGCTCGGTGCGGTTATCGATCAGCGCAGGTCGACAAGCGGTGCCGATCTATCAACGCCGCTGAACGGTCCATCAGCCATATTGGTTTGCCGGTGGGCCGCGTCTGCTTTATGGCTGCCCGGTCGCAAGCCAGAGCCGAGCCATGACCCCCGACAGAAAAGATGAAATCCGCGACGCCGTGCAGCGTGGCCTCGCCATCGCGATCGCCGCCGCGCCGTTCGGCGTCCTCTTCGGCGCCGTCGCCGTCGATAACGGTCTGACGATCGCAGAAGCCGCGCTGATGAGCGCCACGCTCTATGCCGGCGCCAGTCAGCTCGTCGGCGTCGAGCTGTTCAATCATCACGTCGCGCCGTGGCTGGTGGTGCTGTCCATCTTCGCCGTCAATTTCCGCCATGTGCTCTATTCGGCGGCCATGGCGCCGCATGTCCGCCATCTCACCTTCTGGCAGAAGGCGACCTCGTTCTTCCTGCTCATCGACCCGCAGTTCGCCGAGGCGGAGCGTCGGGCCGATGCCGGCCTCAAGATCACCTATCTGTGGCTGATGGTGCTCGGCGCCAGCGTCTATATTCCCTGGCTCGCACTCACCACCGTCGGCGGCTTCCTCGGGAACCTGATCGGCGATCCGAGAGCCATCGGCATCGACGTGCTGCTGCCGATCTATTTCATGGGTCTCGTGCTCGGCTTTCGCAGCCGGGCGAACTGGCTGCCGGTCGTCATCGCCTCGGCGGCCGGCTCGATCCTCGCGCTGCATTTCGTCGGCTCGCCTTGGCATGTCAGCCTCGGGGCGCTTGCCGGCATCGCGGTCGCCGCCGTGCTGCCGCTGGAGCGCAAGGAGGCCGAAGAGCCGGCCGGCGAGCCCGTGGAAGAGGGGACGTGAGCATGGATACGCTGTTCCACACGCAGACGCTGCTGATCATCGCGGCCGGCGCCATCGCCACCTATCTCACGCGCATCGGAGGCTATCTCTTCATCATGCGCATGAAGTCCATTCCGCCCCGCGCCGAGGCGGCGCTGAACGCCGTGCCGGCGGCCGTACTGACGACGCTGGTCGCGCCCGCCGCCGTCACCGGCGGGTTCGACGTCAGCCTTACCCTCGCGGTCGCCTTCCTCCTCGGCCTGCGCATCTCATTGCTGCCGATGCTGGGCGCGAGCTGGGTCTTCGTGATGATCCTGCGTCACTTCACCGGCTGACCGGAGCCGTCGCCTTTTCCAGCCACGCCTTCGTCGCATCGTCCGAAAGGAGCGGCGCGATCTTCTCGCGCGTTTCGGCATGATAGGCGTTGAGCCAGGCAAGCTCGTCGTCCGTCAGCAGAGCGGGCACGACGAGACGGCGGTCGATGGGGCAGAAGGTCAGCGTGGCAAAGTCGAGCATGTCCATGTCGCCGCCCTCGACAGGTGCCGCCGGCAGGACATGGACGAGGTTCTCGATGCGGATGCCGAAACTGCCGGGGCGGTAGTAGCCCGGCTCGTTCGAGAGGATCATGCCGGCCAGCAGCTCCTGCGTGGAGAGCCGCGAGATGCGCTGGGGCCCCTCATGCACCGAAAGATAGGAGCCGACGCCGTGGCCGGTGCCGTGGGCGAAGTCCGCCCCGGCCTTCCAGAGCGCGATGCGGGCGAGCGGATCGAGGTCGCAGCCGCGCGTACCCTTGGGAAAACGCGCCGTGCTGATGGCGATCATGCCCTTCAGCACCAGCGTGAAGAAGCGCTTCTGCTCCTCCGGCACCGCGCCGATGGCGACCGTGCGGGTGATGTCCGTCGTGCCGTTGACATATTGCGCGCCGGAATCGACGAGGAACATCGTGCCGGGCCCGATCCGCGCGTCGCTCGCGGTCGTCACGCGGTAATGCATGATGGCCGCATGGGCGCCGGCGCCGGCGATGGTGTCGAAGGAGATGTCCTTCAGCGGGTTCTGCTGGCGCTCGCCGACGCGGCGGCGCACCTCCTCCAGCTTGGTGGTGACGGCGATCTCCGTCTGCGTACCCGGCTCAGTACCGTCGAGCCAGGCGAGGAATTCCACCATGGCCGCCCCGTCCTGGAGGTGGGCGTTCGCCGAGCCCTGGAGCTCGACGGCGTTCTTCACGGCGCGGGGCAGGCGGGCGGGATCGGCGGCCTCGACGAGCGTGCCGCCCTTCGTCCGCACGATCTCCGCGATGGCAAAGGCCGCCTGGTCGGGATCGACGAGGATGCGTTTTCCTTCCGCCGCAAGCGCGGCAATGCGTTCGTCGAAGGTGGCGGGCGGCAGCATGTCGGCAAGCTGGGTGAGATAGGCTTCCTCCTCGATGCCGGTCTTGCGCTTGTCGAGGAAGAGGAGAGGGCGGCCGCTCGCCGGGACGATGGCGCGGGCAAGCGGATGGGGCGTGTGCGGCACGTCGCTGCCACGGATGTTGAAGATCCAGGCAATGGACGAGGGATCGGTGACGGCGAGCACGTCTGCGCCGGCCTTCCGCGTCGCTTCCGCCATCCCGACCAGCTTGTCCTTCGCCAGCTCGCCGGCATTCCCGACGGTCTGGATCGTCACGCGGCCGAGCGGCTCGGCGGGGCGGTCCGTCCATGCCTTGTCGAGCGGGTTATGCGGCAGGAAGACGAGCGCGCCGCCGAGGCCGGCGAGCGCCTTTTCCAGCCGGCGCACTTCCGCGCCGGTATGCAGCCACGGGTCGATGCCGAGGCGGAAGCCTTTGGGGCCATGGTTCTGCAGCCACAGATGCGGCGGCTCGCCAACGAGGTCGCCGCCGGTGAAAACATCCGGATCGACCTGCTCGGCAAGCTGCGTGACATAGCGGCCGTCGACGAAGACGACCGCCTGCCCCCGCATGACGAGCGCAACGCCCGCCGAGCCGGTGAAGCCCGTCAGCCACGACAGGCGCTCGGCCGAGGCCGGCACGTATTCGCCCTGGAACTCGTCGGCGCGCGGCACGAGGAAGCCGTCGATGCCGAGCGCGTCGAAGGTGGCGCGCAGGGCCTCCGTCCGTTCGCGGCCATATTGCGGCGTGGAGGTGACGTCGAAACTCTGGAACATGGAAGGCTTCCGCTAAGGCGATGAATCGTGCCGGCAATCTAGCCCATCGCCCCTCCGCGTCAAAGGCGGGAAGAGACGTCGCGCCACTTTGAAGTGGTCTTGGATTGGACTTATGCGCCTCGCGCATGGCACCCATGTCGCAAAGGGTCTGTCCCGATTTTCGGAATCGATTATAAGCGGCGCCAACGAAGCGAACTTGAAACGCGCTTCAAACGAAACGAAGTGAAAGTTCCTCCAGTCCTTCGTCTCGGGAATGATCGCCGAAAGGCGAAAAGCTACGTGTTCCGATCAGGCGTCTTGCCGGTCACTCCTCCTCCCTCCTCCGGGAAGGCGCTCGGAACGCATAGGCCCGCTTGAGCGCTCCTCCTCAAGCTCGCGGGCATGGCCGGCTTGCCGGTCCATAGGCGGTGCCTCTGGCACCGCCTTTTTCTTTGCCTGCTTTTCTCTCAGCGCCGGTTGTCGAGGTGGATCGTCACCCAGCCCTCGCGCCAGATGGTGCGCACGTGCCTGAGGCCCGCGCCGTTATAGGCGGCCAGCACCTTCCAGCGCTGCGAGGCGAGGATGCCCGACAGGATGACGTCGCCGCCCGGTGCGAGCTGCGCGGCAAGCTGCGGGGCCATGCGCATCAGCGGGCGGGCGAGGATGTTGGCGATGATGAGGTCGAAAGGGCCGTGGCGGCGGAAGGCTGTGGAATGGAAGCCCGGCGCCGTCTCCAGCGCGATGCCCTCGGCTATGCCGTTGAGACGCACGTTTTCACGCGCCACCCGCGTGGCGATCGGGTCGATATCCGTCGCCAGCACCCTGACCGGGGCGAGCTTGCGGGCGGCGATTGCGAGCACGCCGCTGCCGGTGCCGAGATCGAGTACGCGCTTGACGGTGCGTGCGCGCATGACGGAGAAGATCGTTTCGAGGCAGCCCGCCGTCGTGCCGTGATGGCCGGTGCCGAAGGCCTGCCCGGCGTCGATCTCGATGGCGATCTCGCCGGCCCGCTCGGTGCCACGGTCGTGCGAGCCGTGCACGACGAAGCGGCCGGCGCGCACCGGCTTCAGCCCTTCCAGCGACTTGGCGATCCAATCGATGTCCGGCAGTTCCTCGCGCTGGATCTCGGCCCCGAGGAATTCATCCGCGAGCAGGGCGGCGAAGCGGGCATGGACCTCCGCCTCGTCCTCGCGGAACATGTAGACGGAGGCTTCCCAGATGTCCCTGTTCTCGTCGATCTCCATCGTCGCGATGGCGTAGCCCTCGTCCTCGAAGGCGTCGGTCATCAGAGAGAGCGCGACTTCCGCGCGCTTCTCGGTCGTGGTGATGTAGAGGCGGATTTCGCTCACGGCTCGGGTCCCTGTTGTTTCAGGTCCGCCTAGCATGTCCATCGGCCAAGGCAAAGGCGGATCGTTTCCGCCGGCGCCAGGATTCCTAGCGCTTGATGAGGTTCGCCAGCTTCTGTTCCGCGGTGTCCGGGTTCTCGCCATAGGCGATGGTGCCGACGAAGCGGCCCGTCCCGTCGAGCAGGAAGACGGAGGCCGTGTGGTCCATCGTATAGTCGCCATCGGGCTTGGCCTCGTCGAGCGGCACCTTGCGATAGTAGACGCGGAAGCCCTTGACCATTTCCAGCACCTTGTCCGGCGGGCCGGAAATGCCGGTGATGCGCTTGGAGACGTTGCCGACATACTGGCCGATGATCTCCGGCGTATCGCGCTCGGGATCGACCGTCACGAAATAGGCCTGCAGCTTGGAGCCGTCCGGATCGACCTTGCTGAGCCAGCCGTCGAGCTCGAACAGCGTCGTCGGGCAGACTTCCGGGCAATGGGTGAAACCGAAGAAGAGGGCGGTCGGCTTGCCGGTGAAGGCCTTTTCGGTGATCGGCTTGCCGTCTTGGGCCACGAGCTGGAAGGGAACGCCGAAGGGTCCGCCGGCGACCTCGTCCTTCGCCCGGGTCATTTCCAGCGACAGCCAGCCGAGCAGGGCGGCGACGACGGCGACGGCAATCCACAATACGATGCGCAGGGTCTTCATGGCGGTCCTTCGGAAGCTGCTGATCAGCGTTGACCGGCTTCATAGTCCCTCGCGGTAGGGCGCGCAAACGGGCCAATTGCCGCAATGGGCGGGCTCGCGCAATCGTGATCAGAAGCACCAGGACATGCCGGATTCGGCAAGGCTGAGGAAGATCGCGCTGCCGTGCTCCATCCAGCCCGCAAAGGCGGCGGTGGCGGCCATGACGCAGAGCCCCGTCGCGATCAGCGCGGCCGGCAGAAGGGTATAGCGGCGTGCGGTCTTGTCCATGGCGGGAGTATAACCGGAAATGCAGGGTCTGTGAACTGTACGGGAATCCGTCAGATTTCCCTAAAATACCGTTTTCCGCAGCTTTTCCTTAGCTATTGTTTAAGAACTCCTTGCCATCTTGGGCTGAGCGCCAAGGGCCGGCCAGGCCCACCGGACATGACGTCCGCCGCGCGTCGGAAACGACGGGCAGCGCATTGCATCCGTTCCGTCGTCGATCGGGAAGAGGTTTCCCCATGTCCAATGCCATCAAGCAGTCCGGCGCGTATCTCGAAATCGTCTCCTTCCATCTCGGGGAGCAGGAATTCTGCATCGATATCATGGCCATCCGCGAAATCCGCGGCTGGGCGCCCGTGACGCCGATGCCCCATACGCCGCCCTACGTGCTCGGCCTCATCAACCTGCGCGGCGCGGTGATCCCCGTCATCGACATGGCCTGCCGCCTCGGCATGAAGATGACTGAGCCTTCCGAGCGTTCCGCGATCATCGTCACGGATATCGCCGGCAAGCTCGTCGGCCTCCTCGTCGAGCAGGTTTCCGACATGATGACCATCAAGAGCGAGGCGCTGCAGCCGGCGCCGGAGATCATCCCGGAAGCCCAGCGCGCCTTCTGCCGCGGCATCGTGGCACTGGAAAAGTCGATGGTCTGCTTCCTCAACCTCGACACCGTCATCGCGGACGAACTGGCACAGGCCGCCTGAGGCGCGAACCCTTTTTTGCAAGGCGCCCGGCCGGATTGCGGCCGGGTGTTTTCGTTTGCTTGCGGCCTTCATCGCGTAGTTTCAGGTAAAATGCCTCGGAATTGCCGCAAAAGGTCAGGAACCAAGCGCGGCTCCTTCCGTTTTCTTCCTGCTTCCTGCAAACGAAACAGTGGAGAATTCCAATGAAGAAGACAGTGACAATCGCCCTTGCCTCGCTTCTCGCCGCTTCGCCGATCGCCGGCATCGCCTATGCGCAGAGCACCGCCGAGCCCATGGCCTCCGATTCCATGTCGACGGGTTCCATCTCCGCCGATCAGGTCTCCGTGGTGACGCTCTCCTCGCTCGAGGCCGACAAGAGCAAGACCTCCGAATTCGACCGCGTGAAGATGCTGTCGAGCGACCCGGCGGCAATGGAGAAGGCGCAGACCGAGCTTCAGTCCGACCCGATGCTGGCGCAGGTTCTCGCCTCCAAGAACGTCCAGCTTCAGAACGTCGTTGAAGTGAAGACGGCCGCCGACGGCGGCAAGATCATCTATGTCAAGTAAGCAGGATGTTCCGAAGAGCGCCCCGGCCCGTGCCGGGGCGTTTTTTATGGTTTGCCGTTCGTCCAGGTGACGTTTTCGCCGTAGAGCGGCACGGTTGAGATCGACATCTTGGCCGAGCCCTCCGTCAGTTCCCGCGAATGGGCGAGATAGATCAGCGTGTCGTTCGCCTTGTCGTAGACGCGCGTGACGACCAGCGATTTCCAGATCAGCGAAAGCCCCGACTTGAAGACCTCCTCGCCGCCGCGGGAGAGATCGATGTCGCCGATGGTGATCGGCCCGGTCTGGCGGCAGGCGATGGCGTTGTTCGACGGATCCTCGAACCAGTTGCCGTTCTTCAGCCGGTCGATGACGCTACGGTCGAAATAGGTGACGTGGCAGGTGACGCCGGAAATCTCGGGATCGCTGACCGCGTCGATATAGATGTCGTTGCCGATCCAGTCGACGCCGACCTTGCCGACGGTTTCCGCCGCGGCGGGCAGGGCGGCCAGCGCCAGGAGGCCGGCGGCGAGCAGGGTGCGAAGGCGTGAAGCGGAAGGCAGGATCGGCATGGCGGGTCTCCTTGTTCGGCTAACACGTAAGGACGACCGCCCGCCGCTTGCAAGGTGCCCGGTCAGGATTTTGCGGCGGCGATGGTCGCGCGCACCGCGTCCTTGTCCGTCAGGGTCAATTCGTATTCGCGGTCTTTCTCCGTGCCGCCCATGCCGACATGCGGATTGCGGAATGTCATGCCGCTCGGCACGGTTTTCAACGCCGCGAAATGCATTTCGGCAAGGCCGGTCTCGTCGCGCACCTTGCGGATGTTCCCGGCGTCGAGTGCGCCGCAGCCCATGACGACGATGCGGCCGGCCGCCTGCTCCACGGCGCTCTTGAGGATCGCGATGCCTTCCACGGCCGTGTCGCGCTGGCCGGAGGTCAGCACGCGGTCGACGCCGCAGCGGATCAGTGCTTCCAGCGCCTCATGGGCGTCGGCGGTCATGTCGAAGGCGCGGTGGCAGGTGACGGACATGGGCCGTGCCGCTTCGACCAACGCCTTCGTGCGGGCTTCGTCGATCTGCCCGTCCGGTGTCAGGCAGCCGATGACGACGCCCGCAACACCCTCTTCGCGCAACGCCTTGATATCCTCGACCATGGTTTCGAACTCGGCCGCGGAATAGAGGAAATCGCCGCCGCGCGGGCGGATGATGACGTGGACGGGGATTCTCGCCGCCTTCACCGCGGCGCGGATGGTGGCGAGGCTCGGAGTCAGGCCGCCCTCCATCAGGCTGGCGCAGAGTTCCACCCGGTCGGCGCCGGCTTCCTGCGCGGCGAGGAAGCCGTCGATGCCTTCGACGCACAGTTCGATGAGGGGCTTTGCCATCATGGCCTCCGCCGGTTGGTCAGGCTTCGCGCCAGACGGTTTTAAGGAGCCGCAGCCAGTTCTCGCGACAGAGTTTCGCAAGGTCGTCCTCGCCATAGCCGGCAGCGCGCAGCGCCTCGACCAGGGCCTGGTTGCCGGCCGCGTCGCCGATGGCGGCCGGGATCGTCGCGCCGTCGAAGTCGGAGCCGAGCGCCACGCAGTCGATGCCCATGCGCTCCACCATGTGGTCGATGTGGCGCACCATGTCGGAAAGCGGCGTATCGGTGTTTTCGAGCCCGTCGGCGCGCAGCATGGTGGTGGCGTAGTTGAGGCCGGCAATGCCCTTGCGCTCGCGAATGGCGTCGAGCTGGCGGTCGGTGAGGTTGCGCGAGATCGGTGTCAGGGCATGGGCGTTGGAATGGGTGGCGACGAGCGGCTGCGTGCTTTCGCGCGCCACGTCCCAGAAGCCCTGCTCGGTGATGTGGGCAAGGTCGATCATGATGCCGAGCCGGTCGCATTCCTTCACCAGCGCGACGCCGGCAGCGGTGAGGCCGGGGCCGGTATCGGGCGAGGAGGGGAAGGCGAAGGGCACGCCGTGGCCGAAGCGGTTGTGCCGGCTCCAGACGGGACCGATCGAGCGCAGGCCCGCGGCATAGAGCGTTTCGAGCGTCGCGAGGTCGCCGGCGACCGGTTCGCAGCCCTCGATATGGAGGACGGCGGCGAAGCGGCCCATCTCCATCGCCCTGCGGATGTCCGCGGTGGAGCGACAGATCGCAAGGGCGCCCGCGCGCTCCAGCCGGAAGGCGATGGCGGCCATTTCCATGGCGGTGTTGAGGGCAGCGGGCTGCTCCAGCGGGCCGACCATCGGAATGTTGTAGTGGCCGTTCGCGTCGAGTTCGCGTGCCGGATAGTCGCCGTTCGGCGGGATGAACATGGCGCAGAAGCCGCCGGCAAGGCCACCCTTCTTCGCGCGGGGAGCGTCGATATGGCCCTCATCCGTGCCGTCCACGAATTCGGCGACCGGATCGGTTCCGAGTTTCGCATGTTCCCAAAGGCGCAGGAGAACGTCGTTGTGGCCGTCGAAGATCAGTTGCATGTGCCGCTCCTATCCTTATCCCGGCCCGGTAGAGCCGATTCCGCCGCTGTCCGCAAGGACGGCGGCGGCGCTTCAGGCGGCGAAGACCGGCGTGCCGGCGATCCAGGTGGAGAGGACCTCGACATTCTCGTCGATGACGGCGAAGTCCGCATCGTGGCCATGCGTCAGCCGGCCCTTTCGGCCGGTCATGCCGATCGCCTCGGCGGGATAGAGCGAGGCCATGCGCAGCGCTTCCTCCAGCTCGATGCCGACGCTGTCGCGCATGTAGCGCACGCAGGAGGCCATATCGATGTCGGCGCCGGCAAGCGTCCCGTCCGCAAGCGTCAGGCGGCCGCCCTCGCGGAAAATCTCGCGGCCGTTGAGAAAGAACCGCGTCATGTCCGTGCCGATGGGCGACATGGCGTCGGTGACGAGGAAGATGCGGCCGGGGCCGCGCTTGGCCCGCAGCGCCGCGCGGATGGCGGCCGGGTGGACATGGAAGCCATCGGCGATGAGCCCGGCGCTGACATGGCCGAGATCGAGCGTGGCGCCGACCATGCCGGGTTCCCGATTGCCGAGCTGGCTCATGGCGTTGAAGAGATGGGTCACCACATGTGCGCCCGCCTGGACGGCGGCGGTGGCGGTCGCATAGCCGCTGTCCGAATGGCCGAGGCTGACGGTGACGCCCGCCGCGGTGAGCCTTGAGATCTGTTCGTTGGTGGCGTTCTCCGGCGCAAGCGTCGTCAGCAGAACCTCGAGGCCCTTCCGGGCAGCGGCGGTGCGCTCGAGGTCGGCCTCCTCCATGGGGCGGATGAGGGCCGGATCGTGTGCGCCCTTGCGGGCGACGGAAAGGTGCGGGCCTTCCAGATGCAGGCCGAGAAAGCCGGGAACGCCCGCCGCCCGCGCGGCAAGGCCGGCGGCGATGGCCTCCGCCGTCACGTCAGGCGTGTCGGTGATCAGCGTCGGAAGGAGGGCGGTCGTGCCGAAGCGGGCATGGGCCGCGCAGATGGCGCGGATGCCGTCGACGTCGCGTTGTTCGTTGAGCAGCACGCCGCCGCCGCCGTTGACCTGGAGATCGACGAAGCCCGGAACGAGCGAGAGGCCTTCCATCGCCACGATGCGGGCATCCGCGGGTATCTCGCGGAGCGACGCGATGGCTGCGACCTTGCCGTCCTCGACGACGAGCGTCTTGTGCTCGTGCCACAGGTCCCCGTCGAAAATGCGGGCGCCGGTAATTGCGGTAAGCGCTGTCATCGGGTTTCCGTCACTTTCTTGAGGTTGACCGGCTTGTCGGGATCGAGGCCGCGGCCACGCGACCAGGCTTCCACGAAACCGTAGAAGGGCACGATCAGCGCGAGCGCGTCGGTGATCGGATGGCCGGTGGAAACGAAGGGCAGTTTTCGCGCGCTTTTCGCCCCGGCGGCGGTGATGCCGACATAGGCGCCGCGCTCGGCAAGGCTGTCGGCCATGCCGGTGACGGAGGCTTCCGCCGCGTCCCGCGCGGCAAGCGCGATGACAGGGAAGGCCGGGCCGACGAGCGCGACGGGGCCGTGCAGCACCTCGGCCGAGGAATAGGCCTCGGCATGCATGCCGGAGGTCTCCTTGAACTTCAGCGCCGCCTCGCTGGCGATGGCAAGGCCGGGGCCGCGGCCGAGAACGTAGAGCGACTGGGCGTCGCGCAGGTCGCCGGCAAGCTCGGACCAGTCGAGCGCCACGGCCCTGGCGAACTGCTCGGGAAGGTCCTTCACGGCGCGGTCGAGCGCGGCATCGCCCGTCCATTCGGCGAGAACGGCAAGGCCGGCGACGATGGAGTTGACGTAGGATTTCGTCGCGGCGACGGAAAGCTCCGGCCCGGCGCAAAGATCGAGCGAATGGGCGCAGGCTTCGGCGAGCGGCGAGGGCAGCGTGTTGGTGAGCGCGATGGAGACCGCGCCGCCTTTCGTGGCGCCCTCGGCCATGGCGACGATGTCGGGGCTCTTGCCGGACTGCGAGATGGCGATGGCGGCGGCCCCGCCGAGCTTCAGCTTCGCGCCGTAGATCGAAGCGAGCGAGGGGCCGAGGGAGGCGACCGGCCGGCCGGCCGTCAGCTCGATGGCGTATTTCAGGAAGAGGGCGGCATGGTCGGAGGAACCGCGGGCGACCGTCACGAAGAACTGCGGGTCGCCCTCGCGCAGCGCCTTGCCGGCGGCGGCGATGGCGCTTGCCGAATTTGCCAGGAGGCGCGCCGCCGCTTCGGGGATTTCGTTGATTTCTTTCAGCATGTTGGTCTGCATGGAAGTCCCTTTGCGGTTGGTCACGTCTCGGAGAGCGTGAGCTCGGCGACGAAGTCGTAGGCGTCGCCCCGGTAGATGGAGCGGGTGAACTCGACCACCCGGCCGCTGCGAAGATAGGAGACCCGCTCGATGGAAAGCCCGGCGGAGCCCGGCGGCACGCCGAGGATCGAGGCGTCGGGATCCTTCATGTTGTAGGCGGAGATGCGCTGGACGGCGCGCACCGGCCGGCAGCCGCGCTTTTCCAGCGCCGCATAGAGCGAATCGCCGACCTGCAGCGGATCGGGCAGGAACTCGGCGGAGATGCAGGCGCGCTCGATGGCGAGCGGCATGCTGTCGGCGATGCGCAGGCGCCCGAGCCGCGCCACCAGCGCATCGGCCGGCAGGCCCAGCATCATCATCTCGTCCGGTGAGGGGTGGAAGAGGCCGCGGTCGAGCCATTCGGCGCGCGTCGTCAGGCCACGCCGCGCCATGTCCTCGGTGAAGGAGGTGAGGCGGGAGAGCGACTGCTGCACCTTGGAAACGGGCTTGGCGACGAAGGTGCCGGAGCCGTGGCGGCGCACGAGAAGGCCGTCCTTGACGAGGTCGTCGACGGCCTTGCGCACGGTGACGCGGCTGACATTGGCATGGTCGGCAAGGTCGCGCTCTGCCGGCAGCGCATCGCCGTAGTTCAGCTTGCCGGAGGTGATGGCGTCCTCCAGAGTCTGGCGCAGCTTGACGTAGAGCGGACCGGGCACGCCCGATTGCAGGCTTTCCGGCGGCAGGATGGCGGAAAGGGGCGTCGTCATGCGGCGGCTCCCCGGCGTTCGGCATGGCCTTTGGCGGCGAGCGCTACGGCGCCGGTCAGCGCGTCGGCCTCTGCTTCGATCAGGTTCGCGCGGTGGCGTTCGGAAAGCCAGGGCGGATAGATCGCCGCAAGGCCGCCGAGCAGGCACAGGCGCTGCGCGCCCGCGAGAGCCATGATGGCGTCGAGAGATTCGTTCACCGCCGCCGCGCCCGCCCTGACGAGGGCGATGGCCTGCGGATCGCCGCGATTGGCGTGGTCGAAAAGGAGGGGTGCGAAGCGGCCGAAATCGCCGGGCTTGGAAAGACGGGCGAATTCGACGATGCCGCGCGGATCACCCTTGAACTCCTCCAGTACGGCATCGGTTACGCCGGAGCGCGAATGCACGCCGTCATGGGCAAGCAGCGCTTCCTGGAGGAGGGCGTGGCCGAGGCGGGCGCCGCCGCCGAGGTCGCTGACCGTGAAGCCCCAGCCGCCGATATAGCGGATCGCACCGGCCTTGCGCGCCATGTAGATGGCGCCGGTGCCGAGGATCGCCACGGCCCCTTCGCCGTCGCCGATCGCGCCTTGGAGGGCGATCAGGCCGTCGGAATCGATGTCGGTGTGTCGGAAAGGCAGGCGGTCGTGAACATAGCGCGTCAGGTCGCCGACATTGGTGCCGGCAAGGCCGAGGAACGCGGAGGCGCCGTTGACGCCGGCCTCGTCGAGGCCCGCGTCGCGGAAGGCGGCCTTTGCCGCCTCCGTTATGGAGATGATGGCGTTGTTGGGGTCCGTCAGGATATTGGCCGCGCCGCTCTTGCCGCGCCCGAGAATGATGCCGTCCGGGCGCGCGACCGCCGCGCGGCAGCTCGTTCCCCCGCCGTCGATACCGAGAATATAGTCAGTCATGGGCACCTCCGTGACTAACGATACCAAAAAAATACCAATAACCAAGGGGTATGGTGGTATCGAAAAGGTGCTTTAGATCAATCATTTGATTTTAAAACAAAAAAATATTCAGAAGCAAAAAAGTGGTCTCAAAAATTAATTTCCTATGGACAATTGGTATTTTTTTGGCATTAATTTCGGGCAGAGGAGAAGCGAAATGGCCGCAGGCAGGACCGAAGGCAGGCATGATCACGCGACCGGGCTGGACGAACGTCAGCCCGTAGATGCGTTGAAAGTGCTTGCGGACGGCCAGAAGGCCGCCGCCGCCGTCGTGGATGCCGCGCTCGGCGACATCGCCGCCGCGTCCCGCCTTGCCGCCGACGCGCTTTCCTCGGGTGGCCGCCTCGTTTACGCCGGCGCCGGCAGCTCCGGCCTGATGGCCATGGCCGATGCGCTCGAACTTCCCGGCACCTACGGCATTTCCCGCGACCGCATCGTCATCCTGCTTGCCGGTGGCGCCGCGAGCCTCGAAGACCTTGCGGGCGGCTATGAGGACGACCGCGCCCTCGCCCTGACGGACGCCTCGGTGGCCGGGATCGGTCCCGGCGACTGCATCATCGCGGTTTCGGCGAGCGGCAGCACGCCCTATGTGCTGGAAATCGCGACCCACGCGAAAGAGAAGGGCGCCAGCCTTGTCGCCATGGCGAACAATCCCGGTGCGGCGCTCTTTGCCGGCGCGGACGTCTCGATCCTGTTGCAGACGCCGCCGGAGGTGATCTCCGGTTCGACGCGCATGGGCGCGGGCACGGCGCAGAAGATCGCCTTCAACCTGTTTTCCACGCTCGTCGGCATCCATCTCGGCCACGTCCATGACGGCCACATGGTCAACCTCAAGGCCGACAACATCAAATTGAAGGGGCGGGCCTGCCGCATCGTCTCCGACATCGCGGGTGTCGGGCCCGACGAGGCGGAACGCCTGCTCGCGCGCTCCGAAGGCTCGGTCAAGGCGGCCGTGCTGCTCGCTGCGGGGGTGGAGGATGCCGGCGCCGCGCAGGCGGCGCTCGAACGGTCGGGGCAAAGCCTCCGGCGCGCCCTCAAGGCCCTTGGATAATCAAGATCTCAAAACGCGCCGCGGCGCATAAAAGGGGAGAATGCAATGACACGCAACGCAATCAAGGGTCTGCTCCTTGCCACGAGCATCCTCGGCACGGCCGGGATCGCCCAGGCGGCGGACGTCACGCTGACCGTCGAAAGCTGGCGCAACGACGACCTGTCGATCTGGCAGGAGAAGATCATCCCGGCCTTCGAGGCCAAGAACCCGGGCGTCAAGGTCGTCTTTGCGCCGACCGCGCCGACCGAGTACAACGCGGCCCTCAACGCCAAGCTCGACGCGGGCTCGGCCGGCGACCTCATCACCTGCCGTCCGTTCGACGCCTCGCTCGAACTCTTCAACAAGGGTCACCTCGCCGGCCTCAACGACCTGCCGGGCATGGAGAACTTCTCCGACGTCGCCAAGTCCGCATGGACGACGGACGACGGCGCGACGACCTTCTGCGTGCCGATGGCCTCGGTCATCCACGGCTTCATCTACAACAAGGACGCCTTCGACCAGCTCGGCCTGAAGGTTCCGGCGACAGAAGCCGAGTTCTTCGACGTCCTCGAGAAGATCAAGGCCGAAGGCAGCTACATCCCGATGGCGATGGGCACGAAGGACCTCTGGGAAGCCGCCACGATGGGTTACCAGAACATCGGCCCGACCTACTGGAAGGGCGAGGAAGGCCGCAAGGCGCTCATCAAGGGCGAGCAGAAGCTGACCGACGAGGGCTGGGTCGAGCCGTTCCGGGTTCTTGCCAAGTGGAAGGACTATCTCGGCGACGGCTTCGAGGCGCAGACCTATCCGGACAGCCAGAACCTCTTCACGCTCGGCCGTGCCGCCATCTACCCGGCCGGCTCGTGGGAAATCGGCCTGTTCAACACGCAGGCTCAGTTCAAGATGGGCGCCTTCCCGCCGCCGGTGAAGAATGCCGGCGACACCTGCTACATCTCGGACCACAACGACATCGGCATCGGCCTCAACCCCAAGAGCGCCAATGCGGACGCCGCCAAGAAATTCCTGAGCTTCGTCGCCTCGCCGGAATTCGCGGACATCTACGCCAACTCGCTGCCGGGCTTCTTCAGCCTGAACTCGACGGCCGTGAAGATGAACGACCCGCTGGCGCAGGAATTCGTCTCCTGGCGTGAGAAGTGCCAGCCCACGATCCGTTCGACATACCAGATACTGTCGCGCGGCACGCCGAACCTCGAGAACGAGACCTGGACGGAATCGGCCAACGTCATCAACGGCACCGACACGCCGGAACAGGCCGCCGAAAAGCTCCAGAAGGGCCTCGATAGCTGGTACAAGCCGGCCAACTAAGCCTTACTTTCGGCTGCTGAACTCTGCTTGAGGGATGGGCGCTTGCCCGTCCCGGTCCTCTCCCCGCGTATCCGGGGAGAGGGACTTCCGGCGGTGCGGCTCGAAGCGACGGGCGCCGGCCATCTCTTCTCGTCCCGGTGGACAGAGGATGCCGAAGGGCAAATTCGGGGCGCGGCCCCGCTGCTAATGTGTATGCTTAAATCGTCATGTGCGGCAGGCCTGCCGCGCACGTCATCCGCGCATGCGGATTTCCTGAACGACAAGAGGGGCAGGCTGGGCCATGAGCGACATACCTTCCACCCATGATGAAACGCAGCCGATCAGGCGGCCGGTGCGCTGGCATGTCGGCGTCTTCCTGCTGCCCGCCTTCATCGTCTACACGGCGGTCATGATCCTGCCGCTCATCGAGACGCTGCGCCTGTCGCTGTTCAACACGGTGGACGGTCAGTCGGCCTTCGTAGGCCTTGCCAATTTCAAGGTGCTGTTCGGCGACGAGCGCTGGGCGCACGACTTCTGGAACGCGCTGAAGAACAACTTCGTCTTCTTCGCCATCCACATGCTGGTGCAGAACCCGATCGGCGTCGCGCTCGCCGCCATGCTGTCGCTGCCGAAGCTGCGGTTCGCCGCCTTCTACCGCACGGCGATCTTCCTGCCGACGCTGCTCTCCTTCGTGATCGTCGGCTTCATCTGGAAGCTCATCCTCTCGCCGATCTGGGGCGTCTCGCCGTTCCTTCTCGACCTCGTCGGCCTGAAATCGCTGTTCTCGCCGTGGCTCGGCAAGCCGAATTCGGCGCTCATCGCCGTCTCGCTCATCTCCGTCTGGCAATATGTCGGCATCCCGATGATGCTGATCTACGCCGCGCTCCTCAACATTCCGGACGAGGTGATCGAGGCTGCCGAATGCGACGGCGTGAGCGGCTGGAGCCAGTTCTTCAAGATCAAGCTGCCGCTGATCCTGCCCGCCATCGGCATCATCTCGATCCTCACCTTCGTCGGCAACTTCAACGCCTTCGACCTCATCTACACCGTGCAGGGCGCGCTTGCCGGGCCGGACGGCTCGACGGACATCCTCGGCACGCTGCTCTACCGCACCTTCTTCGGTTTCCAGCTCCAGCTCGGCGACCGCTCGATGGGCGCGACGATCGCGACGGTCATGTTCCTCATCATCCTCGCCGGCGTCTCGCTCTATCTCTTCGTCATCCAGCGGCGCATGCGCCGCTACCAGTTCTGACCGGGAGGGCAAAATGTCCAAGGCACGCAATTCGCTCACCCGCACGTCGCTCGTCCACCTCGCGCTGATCGGCTATGCGGTCATTTCGGTCTTCCCGGTGTTCCTGACGATCATCAACTCGATGAAGGCGCGCAACGCGATCTTTCGCAACCCGATGCAGCTTCCGACGCCCGAAACCTTCGACCTCGTCGGCTACACCACGGTTCTGGGGCAGGGGGATTTCGCCAACTACTTCCAGAACAGCTTCATCGTCACGGTCGTCTCCATTGCACTGGTACTGCTCTTCGGCGCCATGGCCGCCTTCGCGCTTTCCGAATACCGCTTCCGCGGCAACACGCTGATGGGCCTCTATCTCGCCATCGGCATCATGATCCCGATCCGCCTCGGCACCGTCGCGATCCTCCAGGGCATGGTGGCGACGGGGCTCGTCAACACGCTGACGGCGCTCATCCTCGTCTATACGGCGCAGGGTATTCCGCTCGCCGTCTTCATCCTCTCGGAATTCATGCGCACCGTCTCCGACGATCTCAAGAATGCCGGGCGCATCGACGGGCTTTCGGAATATTCGATCTTCTTCCGCCTCGTGCTGCCGCTCGTCAGGCCGGCAATGGCGACGGTCGCGGTCTTCACGATGATCCCGATCTGGAACGACCTTTGGTTCCCGCTGATCCTGGCGCCGGGCGAGGCGACCAAGACGGTGACGCTGGGCTCGCAGATCTTCATCGGGCAGTTCGTCACCAATTGGAACGCAGTGCTCGCGGCGCTGTCGCTGGCGATCTTCCCGGTCCTCGTCCTCTACCTCGTCTTCTCGCGGCAACTGATCCGCGGCATCACCTCGGGAGCTGTAAAGTGAGTTCTGCCATGATCCCCATTCGCGTTCTTTCGGCCGGTCTCGGCAACATGGGCAGGAGCCACGCGCTCGCCTATCACGAAAATCCGGGTTTCGAGATCGTCGGCCTCGTCAACCGCTCGAAGGTTCCGGTGCCGGAAGGGCTCGAAGGCTACGAGATCCTGCCGTCCTTCCACGAGGCGCTCAAGGAACTGAAGCCGGAGCTCTGCTCGATCAACACCTATTCGGACAGCCATGCCGAATATGCGATCGCGGCGATGGAGGCGGGCGCCCATGTCTTCGTGGAAAAGCCGCTGGCAACGACGGTGGCCGATGCCGAGCGCGTCGTCGCCTGTGCCCGTGCCAACGGGCGCAAGCTGATCGTCGGCTATATCCTGCGCCATCATCCTTCGTGGATGCGGCTGATCGCCGAGGCCCGCAAGCTCGGCGGTCCCTACGTCTTCCGCATGAACCTGAACCAGCAGTCGAGCGGGCCGACCTGGGCGACGCACAAGGCGCTGCTCCAGACGACGCCTCCCATCGTCGACTGCGGCGTGCATTATGTCGACGTAATGTGCCAGATCACCGATGCCAAGCCCGTCGAGGTGCGCGGCATGGGCCTGCGCCTCTCCGACGAGATCAAGCCGGACATGTACAATTACGGTCATCTCCAGGTGCTCTTCGACGACGGTTCGCTCGGCTGGTACGAGGCGGCCTGGGGGCCGATGATCTCGGAGACGGCCTTCTTCGTGAAGGACGTCATGTCGCCAAACGGCTCGGTGTCGATCGTCATGGACCCGAACGCCAAGTCGGACGACATCGACACCCACACCAAGACCGCGGTGATCCGCCTGCACAATGCGGCGACCGGACCGGACGGGAAATTCCTGTCGCCTGACGAGGACCTGAGGATGGCGGGCGAGCCCGGCCACCAGGAACTGTGCGACCGCGAGCAGGCCTTCGTGCTGAAGGCGATCCGAGAGGACGTCGATCTCTCACGCCACATGGACGATGCGGTGCAGTCGCTGCGGATCTGCCTTGCGGCCGACGAAAGTGTCAGAACCGGTCAACCGGTCAAGCTCTAAGGGGATATCGATGGGCTCTCTTCAACTCAAATCCGTCCGCAAGTCCTTCGGCTCCGTCGACGTGCTCAAGGGCATCGACCTCGACGTGAAGGACGGCGAGTTCGTCATCTTCGTCGGCCCGTCCGGCTGCGGCAAGTCCACGCTGCTGCGCATCATCGCCGGGCTCGACGATGCGACGTCCGGCTCGATCGCCATCGACGGGGCGGAGGTCGTCAGCGTGCCGCCGGCAAAGCGCGGCATCGCCATGGTGTTCCAGTCCTATGCGCTCTATCCACACCTGACGGTGAAGGACAATATGGGTCTCGGCCTCAAGCAGGCCGGCACGCCGAAGGCCGAGATCGAGAAGCGCATCGACAGGGCCTCGACCATGCTGTCGCTCGACAAGTATCTCGCCCGCCGGCCGGCGGAGCTTTCCGGCGGCCAGCGCCAGCGCGTCGCCATCGGCCGCGCCATCGTGCGCGAGCCGAAGCTCTTCCTCTTCGACGAGCCGTTGTCGAACCTTGACGCGGCGCTGCGCGTCAATACGCGCCTCGAGATCGCCCGGCTGCACCGGGAGCTGAAGGCCACCATGGTCTACGTCACGCACGACCAGGTCGAGGCGATGACGCTGGCGGACAAGATCGTGGTGCTGGATGCCGGCGTCGTCCAGCAGGTCGGCTCGCCGATGGAACTCTACAACCGTCCGGCAAACCTCTTCGTCGCGGGTTTCATCGGCTCGCCCGGCATGAACTTCATCGATGCGGGTCGCCTCGGCGTTCCCGACGCACGAACCGTCGGCGTGCGCCCGGAGCATCTTGCGCTCTCGCGAGAGGCCGGCGAATGGCAAGGCAAGGTGGTGCATGTCGAGCATCTCGGCGCCGACACGATCGTCTATCTGGAATCAGGCGAGGTCGGGACGATGACCGCCCGTCTCTTCGGCGAGCACCACTATGAGCCCGGCGAGACGATCTTCGCGACGCCGGCCGAAGGCCAGACACACCGTTTCGACGAGAGCGGGCGCGCTATACGTTGAGGACCCTCATCACAATTCCGTGATCAGGGCGGATTGCGAACGTGCCGGCCCCGGTCGGCGGTTGTCAAACGGCAAACTTTAACATACAGCCTTGTCGGTATGTTGCGATGCGGTGATCTTCCGGTCACCGCATCGACTCGTTTTCAGCACCCAGCCGGTGTTTGTCCGGCATCGCCTATGGAAGATCCCATGCGTTTCACGAGACCGATTTCGATTGCGACCCTTGGCGCCCTGCTCATTCTCGCCGGCTGCAATGACGAGCAGCAGCAGGGCGGCGGCTCTGCATTCCCGCCGCCGCAGGTGGCCGTCATCACGGTGAAAGCCGAGAACGTGCCGATCACCAACGACCTGCCGGGCCGTATCGCCGCCACCCGCGTCGCGGAGGTCCGTCCGCGCGTTTCCGGTATCGTGGTGGAGCGTGTCTTCGAGCAGGGCTCGCAGGTCAAGGAAGGCGATGTGCTCTACCGCATCGATCCCGCGCCGTTCCAGGTGCAGGTCGACAGCGCCGAGGCGACGCTGCGCCGTGCCGAGGCCGTGCAGACGCAGGCGCGGGTGGATTCCGAACGCCAGGAGCAGTTGAAGAAGTCGAACGTCGCCTCGGCGCAGGCCTATGACGACGCCATCGCCAAGCTTGCCCAGGCCGACGCCGAAGTCGCCATCGCCCAGGCAGGCCTGGAGACGGCGAGGCTCAATCTTCAGTATGCCGACGTGAAGGCGCCGATCAGCGGCCGCATCGGCCGTGCACTCATCACGGAAGGCGCGCTGGTCTCGGCCAACGGCACGGAAAACCTCGCCACGATCCAGCAGCTCGATCCGGTCTATGCCGACTTCACCCAGTCGGCGACGGACCTCATCCGCCTGCGCAAGGCGCTGGAGGACGGCGCGCTTATGGCCGACAACAACTCCGCCGACGTCAGGCTGATGCTCGACGACGGCACGGAATATCCGCATCCGGGCAAGCTGCTGTTCTCCGAGGCCGCCGTCGACGAGACGACCGGCCAGGTGACGCTGCGCGGCGAATTCCCGAACCCGGACGGCTACCTCCTGCCGGGCATGTATGTGCGCGTGCTGATCGAGCAGGGTATAGAAAAAGGTGCGGTTCTCGTGCCGCAGCAGGCCGTGCAGCGCGACAGTTCGGGCGGCGCGCTCGTCTACGTCGTTTCCGCCGACAACAAGGCGGGTGTGCGCAACGTGCGTGTCGGCCGTGCCTCCGGCACGCGTTGGGTCATCACCGAAGGCCTGAAGGACGGCGAGAAGATCATCGTCGAAGGTTTCCAGAAGGTGCAGCCGGGCGGCGAGGTCGTTCCCTCCGACTGGAACCCGAACGCGTCGGCCGACGCCCAGAAGGCGGCGGCCGAAGGCGGCGAAGCCAAGGCTGACG
>CBIMFD010000014.1:0-24352 GCA_966243085.1 uncultured Shinella sp. | reverse complement strand
GCGGCGTTCGGTTCGCCGGCGGGGGCCTTGGGGCCGCCCTTGGCGACGCCGACCATGGCGGGGCGCAGGACGCGGTCGCCGATGACGTAGCCGGCCTGCACGACCTGGACGACCGTGCCGTTGGCGACATCCGGGTTCGGCACCTCGAACATGGCCTGATGGAAGTGCGGATCGAACTTCTCGCCGATCGGGTCGAGCTTGCGCACGCCGTGGCGCTCAAGGGAGGCGAGCATGGAGCGCTCGGTCATCTCCACGCCCTCGGCGAGCGCCTTGAGGCCTGCTTCGCCGGCTTCGAGCGCTTCGGCCGGAATGGCCTCCAGCGCACGGCTCAGGTTGTCGGACACGGCCAGCATGTCGCGCGCGAACGCGGCGACGGAGTAGGACTTCGCATCCTTCACGTCGCGCTCGGTGCGCCGGCGCAGGTTGTCCATTTCGGCGGCAAGGCGCAGGTACTTGTCCCTGAGGTCGGCATTTTCCGCGCGCAGCGCCTCGGTCGGATCCGGCTCGGCCGGGGTCTCGATTTCGGCGGCGTCCCGCGGGGTGGATGCTTCCGCGGCGAAATCCTTCTCCGCCGCTTCGTCAGGTCCGTGTTTCTTGGTCTCGTCGGTCATGACGTACTCCGAATTGCATTTTCTGTGTTTGGGCCCGATATCGAGGTTTGGCCCTGAAAAATCAAGGGCCGGAAGCCGGATTGCCGCCTTCAGCGCGAAAGCCGGGTCATCAACTGCGCCGTATAGTCCACCATGGGCACGATACGGGAATAGTTGAGCCGCGTCGGCCCGATGACGCCGACGGCGCCGACGATCTTCTCGTCGCCGTCCCTGTAGGGCGCGACGATGAGCGAGGAGCCGGAGAGCGAGAAGAGCTTGTTCTCCGAGCCGATGAAGATGCGCACGCCGGGCCCGGTCTCGGCGAGGTTCAGGAGCTCGATCAGACTGTCCTTGCGTTCGAGGTCGTCGAAGAGCATGCGCAGGCGGTCGATATCCTCCGCGCCGGCAAGCCCTTCGAGGAGGTTCGCCCGACCGCGCACGATGAGGCGCGTCGGCTTGCTGTCATCGAAGCCGCCGGACCAGACCGCGAGGCCACGTTCGACGAGATCCTGCGAGAGCCTGTCCAGTTCGTGGCTGATCTCGCCGCGCAGGCGTTCGAGCTGGGCGCGCGCCTCGAGAAGCGTGTTGCCCGCAAGATGGGCATTGAGGAAATTGGCCGCCTCCGTGAGCTGCGAGCCCGTGACGCCTGCCGGCAGTTCAATGATGCGGTTTTCCACCTGGTCGTGATCGCCGACCAGCACGACGAGCGCCTTGGTCGGCTCCAGGCGGATGAACTCGACATGCTTGAGGACGGCGTCGTTCTTCGACGTGATGACGAGGCCGGCACCGCGCGACATGCCGGAAAGGGCCTGGCTCGCCTCGTTCATCATGGTCTCGACGGCGGAATGCTTCTGGCCGTGCGGGCGCATGTGACGCTCGATGGAGGCGCGGTCCTCCGCCGAGATGTTGCCGACCTGCATGAAGGCATCGACGAAGAAGCGCAGGCCGAGCTGTGTCGGCAGCCGGCCCGCGCTGACATGGGGCGAATAGATGAGGCCGAGCTCCTCCAGGTCGCTCATGACATTGCGCACCGAGGCAGGCGAGAGCGACATGGGCAGGATGCGCGAAAGATTGCGCGAGCCGAGCGGCTCGCCGCTTTCCAGATAGCTTTCCACGATGCGGCGGAAAATCTCGCCCGACCGCTCGTCGAGCGCTGCCTGACTGTCAGGACCCGGAGGTCTCTTCAAAACCATCTTCAAACCGCAACCCTGTTATCCTCAAGGATATATAGTGATTTCAGGAAGGCGGCGCAAAACGGATTTTCCGTTCCCCTTCCCCGGGGCCATTCCCTCGCCCGGCGAAACGGTCTAAAGCACTTCCCACCTATTTGAACGAGGAGTTCGCGATGCGGCCGTCCGGCAGAAAAACCGACCAGATGCGTAAGGTTTCCTTCGAGCGCAACATTTCCAAGCACGCCGAGGGATCCTGTCTCGTCAAGTTCGGCGACACGCATGTGCTCGTCACGGCAAGCCTCGAAGACAAGACGCCGCCGTGGCTGAGGAACAGCGGCAAGGGCTGGGTGACCGCCGAATACGGCATGCTGCCCCGCGCCACCGGCGACCGCATGAAGCGCGAGGCGGCCGCCGGCAAGCAGGGCGGGCGCACGCAGGAGATCCAGCGCCTCATCGGCCGGTCGCTACGCGCCGTCGTCGATCTCGAAGCGCTCGGCGAGCGCCAGATCACCGTCGACTGCGACGTCATCCAGGCCGACGGCGGCACGCGCACCGCCTCCATCACCGGCGCCTGGATCGCGCTCCACGACTGCCTGAAGTGGATGGAAGCCCGTTCCATGATCAGGGTCGAAAAGGTGCTGAAGGATCATGTCGCCGCGATCTCCTGCGGCATCTTCGCGGCCCAGTCGATCATCGACCTCGACTACCTTGAGGATTCCGCCGCCGAGACCGACGCCAACTTCGTCATGACCGGTTTGGGCGGCATCGTCGAAATCCAGGGCACAGCAGAGGGCAAGCCGTTCACGGAAGAGGAATTCTCCGGCCTCCTGGCGCTCGCCCGCGCCGGCATCGCCGACCTCGTCGCCCTGCAGAAGCAGGCCGTCGCCTGAGACAAGGCTTCCCCATGACCGCCGCGATCGAAGGCATTCTGGAAACCGCGCTCTATGCGGAGGACCTCGACGCGGCGGAAGCCTTCTACGGCGGCATTCTCGGGCTCGAAAGAATCACGCGGCAAAAGGACCGTCACGTCTTCTTCCGCTGCGGGGCGGGCGTGCTCCTCATCTTCAATCCGAAGGAGACCGTCCACCCGCCGCCGCCGGAGGCCTTTCCCGTGCCGGTGCACGGGGCCAGCGGACCGGGGCATGCCTGCTTCCGCGTCGCCGGTCCCGCGCTTGATTTCTGGGTGAAAAAGCTCGAAGAAGCCGGCATCGCCATTGAGGCGGATTTCCGCTGGCCGAACGGCGCCCGCTCCATCTACTTCCGCGATCCCGCCGGCAACAGCCTCGAATGCGCCGAGCCGGGCCTGTGGAACATCTCCTGAGGACCCCATGCGCAAGCTCGATACCAAGACGATCGTCGTCGCCAGCCACAATGCCGGGAAGATCCGCGAGATCGAGGACCTGATCGGCCCCTTCGGTTTTTCCGCGAAATCCGCCGCCGAGCTGAACTTCGAGGAGCCGGACGAGACGGGCACGACCTTCGAGGAGAACGCGACGATCAAGGCGCTCGCCTCGGCCAAGGCCTCGGGCCTGCCGGCGCTTTCGGACGATTCCGGCATCGTCATCGATGCGCTGGGCGGGGCGCCCGGCGTCTACACCGCCAACTGGGCGGAGACGGCGGACGGCACGCGCGACTTCGCCATGGCCATGGAGAAGGTGGAAAAGGCGCTTGCCGAAAGGGGTGCGACGGAGACCAAGGACCGTACCGCCCGCTTCGTCTCCGTGCTCTGCCTTGCCTGGCCGGACGGCCATACGGAGCTCTTCCGCGGGGAGGTGGAAGGCCATGTCGTCTGGCCGCCGCGCGGGCAGAAGGGCTTCGGCTACGATCCGGTGTTCCAGCCGGAAGGCTATGAGGCGACCTTCGGCGAGATGAGTGCGGAGGAAAAGCACGGCTGGAAGCCCGGCGATGCGGCCGCGCTCTCGCACCGCGCCCGCGCCTTCAAGCTCTTCGTCGAAACCTGCCTGAAGGCCTGACGGTCGATGACGGCGGTGCCCTTCGACATGAGGCAGAACCCGGGAACGGATGTGTTCGATCCCGGCTTCGGCATCTATGTGCACTGGCCCTTCTGTGCCGCCAAATGCCCCTATTGCGACTTCAACAGCCATGTGCGCCACCAGCCGGTGGACCAGCCGCGCTTCGTGCAGGCCTTCCTGAAGGAGATGGCGGCGATGCGCCGCCTCACCGGCTCGCGCTCCATCACCAGCATCTTCATGGGCGGCGGCACGCCCTCGCTGATGGCGCCGGAGACGGTGGACGCGATCCTCAACGGCATCGCCCGCCACTGGCATGTGCCGGACGGCATCGAGATCACCATGGAGGCGAACCCCTCCAGCGTCGAGGCGGAGCGCTTCCGCGGCTACCGCGCGGCCGGCGTCAACCGCGTCTCGCTCGGCGTGCAGGCGCTGAACGACCGGGACCTGAAATTCCTCGGCCGGCTGCATGACGTCGCCGACGCTCTGAAGGCGATCCGGCTTGCCCGCGACATTTTCCCGCGCATGTCCTTCGACCTCATCTATGCCAGGCCGAACCAGACGGTCGCGGAATGGGACCGCGAGCTGAAGGAAGCCGTCTCCTACGCCGTCGACCATCTCTCGCTCTACCAGCTCACCATCGAGGAGGGCACGCCCTTCTACGGCCTGCACAAGGCCGGCAAGCTGGTGGTGCCGGACGGCGAGCAGTCCGCCGTGCTCTACGAGGCGACACAGGAGATCACCGAGCGCGAGGGCATGCCCGCCTACGAGGTCTCCAACCACGCCCGCCCCGGCGCGGAGAGCCGGCACAATCTCACCTACTGGCGCTATGGCGACTATGTCGGCATCGGCCCCGGCGCGCATGGACGCCTGACGACCGGGGGCGCGAAGATCGCGACCGCCACGGAACGGCGGCCGGAGGGCTGGCTGGAGCTCGTCGAGGCCGGCGGCCACGGCATGATCGACCAGGAACTCCTGGAGCGCGAGGCACAGGCCGACGAATTGTTGCTGATGGGCCTGCGCCTCAAGGAGGGCGTCGATCTTGCCCGCTGGCAGACCCTTTCCGGCCGCGACCCGGATCCGGACCGCGAACGCTTCCTCATCGAGCACGGCTTCATCGAGCGCCTCGGCAATTCGCGCCTGCGCTGCACGCCGGCCGGCATGCTGATCCTCGATGCGGTGGTGGCGGATCTGGCGTGCTGAAAAAGGCGGCTGGAAACGGCCGAAGTCCGCCATGCCTTTCCTTCGTCATGCTCGGGCTTGTGTGGAGCATGACGGAGGTATTTGGGGAAACGCTTGCCCCAAACTGAAAGAGGGGCCTTTCGGCCCCTCCTCTACTCGTTGATCAACCGCTTCAGAAGCTCGATCTCGTGGCTGAGCTTGGTGTCGCCCGAGATCAACTCTTCGATCTTGCGCACGGCGTGCAGCACGGTCGTGTGGTCGCGTCCGCCGAAGCGGCGGCCGATCTCCGGGAAAGAGCGCGGCGTCAGGGTCTTCGACAGGTACATGGCGATCTGGCGCGGCTTGACGATAACACGGGTGCGGCGGTTGGAGACGAGCTCCTGGCGCGAGACGTTGTAGTGCTTGGCAACGACCCGCTGGATGTCCTCGATGCGCACGCGGCGCGGCTCGCCGGCGGCGACCAGATGGCCGAGCAGTTCGTCGACGCGCTCGATGGTGAGGTTCGGCTCGAAGGAGCGGCGGAAGAGGAGCTGGTTGAAGGCCCCTTCCAGCTCGCGGCCGCTGGCCGTGATGTTGCGCGCAACGTGGCTGAGAATCTCGACCGGGATATCGAGCGAGCCGTCTTCCTGCTGGGCGGCCGCAAGGCGGCGCTTGAGGATTTCGAGGCGCATCTCGTAGTCCGGCGCTTCCATCTCGATGGCGACGCCGCCCTGGAGGCGCGAGCGCACGCGCGGATCGAGCGATTCCAGCTCCCACGGCGCCCGGTCGGCGGCGACGACGACCTGCCTGGCGGAATCGAGCAGCATGTTCAGGAGGTGGCAGAACTCGTTCTGGATCGAGTTGCCTTGCAGGAACTGCATGTCGTCGATGATCAGGAGGTCGATGTTGCGTAGCGTCTCCTTGAGGGAGAGCGCATCGTTGTCGCGGATGGCGGTGGCGAAACGCCACATGAAATATTCGGCCGTCAGATAGACGACGCGCGGATTGCGGGCGCTCGAAAGGGCGCCGAGCGCGATCGCCTGCAGAAGGTGCGTCTTGCCGAGGCCGACACTGGAGTGGACGAAGAGCGGGTTGAAGCGCACGGCGCCGGCACCGGCTTCCGCGATGGTGCGGGCCGCGGCGAGCGCCACGCGGTTCGACGTGCCCTCGACGAAGGCGTCGAACGTATAGCGCGGATCGAGCGGCGAGCCGAAGAGCGGGCCGGACTGGACGCGCGGCTGGGCTGCGGGCGTCACCGAGGCGGCGGCGCTTGCGACGGACTGCGGACCGCTCGTCGCGCGGCGCGGCTGGGTCTGCGGGGCAGGTTCGCTGGAGACCGATTCCTCGGCGGCGCCGATGCGGGTGCCGCGGGTGGCGGTGCGCACCAGAATCTCCACCTTGAGGATTTCAGCGTCTTCCTGCTGGAAGAGGCTGGTGATGAGGTCGAGGTAACGGTTGTTGATCCAGGACTTCAGGAAGGTCGTCGGCACCGAGAGGCGCACGACGCTCTTGGAGACGGAATGGATCTTCAGCCGACCGAACCAGCTCGCGAAGACGTCCGGGCCGACCTGCGCCTTCAGGCGCGCACTGACCCGTTCGAAAAGCGCGTCTTGCTTCATCTCGGATGGACCCCCCGCCGCCTGCACCCCTTCTTGCGGGAGCGCCTTTACTGCATTTTCCCCGTTTGCGAATGCACCAGCCGCTCTGGCCGTATTCATCTGCATCTTGCCGCCTTTCATGCTTTCTTCGCCACGTCGGCATTCCTGCCGGCGCCTTTCATGTTTGCCATCCCCCGGCCGTGCCGAGCCATGGCCCGGTCCGGGATCTGGGTGCCCCGATCGCGCCGGCCCCCTACCTCCAGCACGATCCCTTTCCCAAACACAACTCGGTCCCGCCGATCCGGCATCATACCCGATCACGCGTTTCCGTCTGTGGCCGCGCCACTCGCTCCCTCGTCGAGCGTGGGCGGGCATGCCCCTTCATCGAAGCCATTCTCATGGCTGCAGCCGGCGCAACCGATAGTCACAAGAACACTCACCAGAATGCCGGGAGGCATCTGGGGCAAGCGTTGCCGGTTTGATGATTTTACGAAGCGGAGCCGCCTCGTCACAGGGGACAAACAACCACCGCTGCCTATACGAGACAGTCTTGTCGGCAGTCATTTTCAGGCTGTGTCCGTGCCCCCTGTGGAAAGCATTTAGGCAGGATCAGCCACCAAGATCAATCACGAATTTTACGCAAAATTAAGGGGCGGGCGTTGACTCGGAAGACCGTTTTTGACTCGGAATCGCCCCATCGAGGGAGAATCCGTTAGGAATCAATGGCTTTGTTTTCGGCCCCTTTTCGGGGCCGCCGGAAAACGGAAAAAATAAAAATTCGCTTGACTCAAAATGCTGTCAAACTCCCGCAACGAAAGGTTGGCGGAGACGGGATAACCTCCCGCAAATAACTGAATTTAAAGGATTTTTCCCGTCATTCTTTTGACACGATCAAGCCTTGCACGTTAACCATAGCAAGGCGCGAAAAGCAAAGAAAAAGCCCGGCGCAGGCGCCGGGCTTTTACTAATATTGCATAGCTCTCGAAAGGGCTGATCAGGCCGTCATCGCCTTCACGCGGCCGGCAAGGCGCGAAACCTTGCGGGAAGCCGTGTTGGAATGCAGCACGCCCTTGGTGGCGGCGCGCATCAGTTCCGGCTGGGCGGCCTTGAGGGCGGCAGCGGCCTGGGCCTGATCGCCGGAAGCGATGGCCTCTTCGACCTTGCGGATGAAGTTGCGGACGCGCGAGCGGCGCGACTTTTTGACTGCGGTGCGCGCGGCGATCTTGCGGGTCGCCTTCTTTGCCGAGGTTGTATTGGCCATGTATGCCTCTCTTCAGAAATCTGACACAAACTCCACCTTCGCCGTGCCGGGTCACGCGACCTGTCATCAAAGCAATTCGGGAGCAATATCGGAAAACCTCAGAATTCGGCTTTCCAAACTGTGGGCGGCGTATAGCGGGAAACCGCGGTGTCGTCAACGCGGATTCTGCAAGAAACGCCGTGCTAAAGCGTGGCGCGGTCCTTCATATCCGCCTGTCACGCTTTAGCATCTTCGTTTTTGCATGTTGTTATGGCAAAACCGCTTCACACTTTTGCGCAACATGCGCCTGCCTCAGCGGTTGCGGAAGGCCGGCTTGCGCTTCTCGATGAACGCCGCCATGCCCTCCTTCTGGTCTTCCGTCGCGAAGAGCGCGTGGAACAGCCGGCGCTCGGCGCGCATGCCTTCCGACAGCACCGTCTCATGGGCGCGGGCGACCGCTTCCTTCGCCATCATTGTCGCCGGCATGGAGAAGCCCGCGATCTTGTCCGCGGCGGCCAGCGCCTCCTCCAGCAGCCTTTCCGGCGCCACCACGCGGGCGACGAGACCGGAGCGCTCGGCCTCCGCCGCGTCCATCATGCGACCAGTAAGGACGAGGTCCATGGCCTTGGCCTTGCCGACCGCCCGCGTCAGGCGCTGCGTACCGCCCATGCCGGGCAGGATGCCGAGCGTGATTTCCGGCTGGCCGAACTTCGCCGTCTCGGAGGCGATGATGAAGTCGCACATCATGGCGAGCTCGCAGCCGCCGCCGAGCGCAAAGCCGCTGACGGCCGCGATCATCGGTTTGCGGAAGGCGGCGACCTCGTCCCAGCCGGCGGCAAGGTCCTCGACCGCGGCCTCGGCAAAGCCGTAGGGCTGCATCTCCTTGATGTCCGCGCCGGCGGCGAAGGCCTTTTCCGAGCCGGTGACGACGACGGCGCCGATGCCGGCATCCGCCGCAAAGCCGGCGAGCACATCCTTCAGCTCGTCGAGCAACTGGCGGTTCAGGGCGTTCAGCGCCTGCGGCCGGTTGAGCGTGACGAGGCCGACGCGCCCGCGCATCTCCACCAGCAGAGTCTCATAAGCCATTCCTCTGTCTCCTCTGTTCTCTTATTTCTGGCAGGCGGCGCAGTAGAAGGTCGATCGGCCGCTCTGCACGATGCGGCCGATCGTGCCCGCGCAGCCGGGCGTGCGGCAAGCCTCCTTCTCGCGATCATAGACGGAGAAGGAGTGCTGGAAATAGCCGAGCGAGCCGTCGGCGCGGATATGGTCGCGCAGCGTCGAACCGCCCGCCTCGATCGCGTCCGCGATGACCTCGCGGATCGCCCCGGTGAGCGTGACGAGCTCCTTCTTCGGCTTGCCCGCCGCCGTCACCAGCGAGCCGGCAAGTCGCTCGGGCGAAAGATGGGCGCGCCACAGCGCCTCGCATACATAGATATTGCCGAGGCCGGCAATGTTCTTCTGGTCGAGGAGCGCGGCCTTCAGCGGCGTCTGGCGGCCGCGGAACTTCGCCGCGATATAATCGGCGTCGAGCGTGTTGCCGGTCGGCTCGGCGCCAAGGTCGCGGAAGAAGGCATGGGCGGCGATATCCTCCCGGCGGGCGAGGTCCATGAAGCCGAAGCGGCGCGGGTCGTTGTAGACGACGCGGCGCTCGCCGCCGGCCGTCTCCAGATGGAAGACGACATGGTCGTGGCGCGCGTCCTTGCCGCGCGGCCGGTGGAAGTCGCCGGGCGTCTCGTCGGTCTCCGTGCCTTCCACGCGGAAGGAGCCGGACATGCCGAGATGGGCGATCACCACGTCGCCGCCTTCAAGGTCGATGAGGAGGTATTTCGCACGCCGGCCGAGGGAGACGACGCGCCGGCCCTCCAGCGCCCCGGCGAAGCCGGACGGAAAGGGAAAGCGCAGGTCCGGGCGGCGCAGCTCCGCCCGGCGGATCAGCGAACCCTCCATGACGGGCGCGAGGCCGCGCCTGACCGTCTCCACTTCCGGCAATTCCGGCATGTCGTTCTCCTTGAAGGGGATTTAACCTTTGAGCGCATTTGCCGCGCCCTGGCATTTCCCTCTCGGCAATCTATGTCCTATATACGCGGCGAAGCGTTCAGATAGCGCGCCAGACGGCAATTCGCTATGGTCTTTGCGGCAATCCGGCTGCGACAGACAGGCCCACGGAGACGACGATGACGGAACAGCGCACATCCGCAGACGGCGGGATGGAGACCTCCTACGGCTTCCGCGAGGTGCGACAGGGCGAAAAGCAGGCCCTCGTCAACGACGTGTTCCACAAGGTCGCCAAGCGCTACGACATCATGAACGACGTCATGTCCGCCGGCCTGCACCGGGCTTGGAAGGACGCGATGATCGCAAGCCTCAACCCGCGCAGGGATCCGTCCTACAAGGTACTGGACGTTGCCGGCGGCACGGGCGACATCGCCTTCCGCATCGTGGAAGCCTCCAACCGGCTCGCCCATGCGACCGTGCTCGACATCAACGGCTCCATGCTTGGCGTCGGCGCCGACCGGGCGGCCAGGAAGGGGCTTTCCGCCAATCTCGACTTCGTCGAGGCCAATGCCGAGGAACTGCCCTTCGAGGCGAACAGCTTCGAGGCCTACACGATCGCCTTCGGCATCCGCAACGTGCCGCGCATCAACGTGGCGCTGTCGGAAGCCTACCGCGTGCTGAAGCGCGGCGGGCGCCTCCTCGTGCTGGAATTCTCCGAGGTGGAGATGCCGCTCCTCGACAGGTTCTATGACGCCTGGTCGTTCAAGGCGATCCCGCAGTTCGGCAAGATGATCACGGGCGATGCCGAGCCCTACCAGTATCTCGTGGAATCGATCCGCAAGTTCCCGGGCCAGGAGGACTTTGCCGCAATGATCCGCACGGCCGGCTTCTCGCGCGTCGGCTACACCAACTATACCGGCGGCATCGCCGCGCTGCATTCCGGCTGGAAGCTCTGAATGAGCGTCATCGGCGCCTATTTCCGCCTCGCCCGCGTGGGCTGGGTCCTCGTGCGCGAGGGTGTCGTCTCGGCGCTGCCGGCCGAGGGCATGCCGCCGCTCGCCCGCACGGGCAAGGCGATTGCCGGCCTCTTCGAGCGCCGCAGGGCCGCCCGGGTCGGGCGCGGCGACAACCTCGCCCGCGCCATCGAGCGCCTCGGCCCCTCCTATGTGAAGATGGGTCAGTTCCTGGCGACGCGGCCGGACGTCGTCGGCGCGGAGATTGCCGTCGAGCTTTCGGCGCTGCAGGACCGCATGGCGACCTTCCCGAAGGAGGCCGCGGTGGCGACGGTGGAAGGCTCGCTCGGACGCCCGCTGGCGGACCTTTACACCACCTTCGGCGACCCGATCGCCGCCGCCTCCATCGCGCAGGTCCATCCGGCCACCGTGCGCAAGGCCGATGGCGAGCGGCGCGTCGCCGTCAAGGTCATCCGTCCCGGCGTGCGCCAGCGCTTCGCCCATGACCTCGAGGCCATGTATGCGGCCTCGCGCCTTCAAGAAAAGATCCTGCCCAACACCCGCCGGCTGAAGCCGGTGGAGGTGACGCGCACGCTGGAGCAGACGACGAAGGTGGAGATGGACCTCCGGCTGGAGGCCGCGGCCCTTTCCGAACTCGGCGAGAACACCAAGGACGATCCCGGCTTCCGCGTGCCGAAGGTCGACTGGGAGCGCACGGGCCGCGACGTCGTCACCATGGAGTGGATCGACGGCATCAAGATGTCGAACGTCGAGGGTCTTCGCGCCGCCGGCCACGACCTCGACAGGCTCGCCGACACGCTGATCCAGTCGTTCCTGCGCCACACGCTGCGCGACGGCTTCTTCCATGCCGACATGCACCAGGGCAATCTCTTCGTCGATCCCGAGGGCGTCATCGTCGCGGTCGACATGGGCATCGTCGGACGGCTCGGCAAGAAGGAGCGCCGCTTCCTCGCCGAGATCCTCTACGGCTTCATCACCCGCGACTACCAGCGGGTGGCCGACGTCCATTTCGAGGCCGGCTACGTGCCCGCCCATCACGACACGGCGAGCTTCGCCCAGGCGATCCGCGCCATCGGCGAGCCGATCCACGGGCAGCCGGCCGAGACGATTTCCATGGCCAAGCTGCTCACCCTCCTCTTCGAGGTGACGGAGCTCTTCGACATGGAGACCCGCACCGAGCTCGTCATGCTGCAGAAGACCATGGTGGTGGTGGAGGGCGTCGCGCGTACGCTCAATCCGCGCTTCAACATGTGGAAGGCCTCCGAGGGCGTGGTCGGCGGCTGGATTCGCGACAATCTCGGTCCCAAGCGGCTCCTGACGGACCTTCGCGACGGCGCCCATGCCGCCCTCAGGCTGGCGGAGGCCGCGCCCGAGATCGCCGCCAAGGCGGAAAAGTTCTCGCAGGACCTCACCGCCATGGCCGAGAAGGGCCTGCGCTTCGATGCGGAGACGGCGGAGGCGATCGGCCGCTCCGAAGCGCGCCACAGCCGTTCGGGACGCCTGGCGCTCTGGGTCATCGCGGCGGCGCTGGTCTACATCGCCTGGAAGCTCACCTGAGCTTGACCGGCGCCTTCCCGGCGCTAGTCTCCCCATCATGACCGATACGCAGCCGAGCGCCACCGAACCGCCATCCTTCCTCGAACGGCTGCGCCGGCAGTTGCGCGGGCTCTATTTCGGCCGGGACCGGGAGGCGATCCGTTTCCAGGTGGCAATGCTGCTGGTCGACATCGCGATCCTCGCCTTCTTCATCATGGGGCCTTATCTGCGCGCGGGCTCGGCCTATATGGCCGTCGACCTCGTGATCGCCGCCGTCATCGCCTTCGAGCTCGCCGCGCGGGCGCTGATCGCACCGAACCTGCGCTACTGGCTGATGCGGCCGATGACCTGGGTGGACCTCGTCATCCTCGCCACGCTGCTCGTGCCGAGCCATCTGCACAATTTCGCCTTCCTCCGCGTGCTGCGTATCTGGGCGATCAGCCAGAGCAAGCTCGTCACGCTGATGCTCTACCGGACCGGCAACGGCGACAAGGAAGGCATCATCGAGGCCTGCGCGAATTTCCTCGTCTTCCTCTTCCTCGTCACCGGCTTCGTCTACAGCAACTTCTTTTACGGCGCGGACGGCTTTGCCGGCTTCGTCGACGCGCTTTATTTCTCCGTCGCCACCGTCACGACCACCGGCTTCGGCGACATCATCCTGCCCGGAACGCTGGGCAAGCTCACCTCCATCGTCACAATGATCATCGGCATCTCGCTCTTCGTGCGGCTCGCGCAGGAGATCGTCCGGCCCTACAAGGTGACCTTCCCCTGCCCGCAATGCAGCCTCTCGCGCCACGAGGCGGACGCGGTGCATTGCAAGGCCTGCGGCCATGTGCTGAACATTCCCGACGAGGGCGCCTGAGCGCTTAGGCCCGAAACGGCTTGGAAAAGCCTTTTCAAAGGGATAGGAGAAAGGAGACCATGCGCCTCACGAGCCCGGAACCCGCCATGCCGCTTGCAGGAAAACGCATCCTCCTCATCATTTCCGGCGGCATCGCCGCCTACAAGAGCCTCGACCTTATCCGGCGCCTGCGCGAGCGCGGCGCGGAGGTGCGGCCCATCATGACCGCCGGGGCGCAGGAATTCGTGACGCCGCTCGCCGTCGGCGCGCTCGCCTCCGGCCATGTCTATATGGACCTCTTCTCCCGCGAGGACGAGCAGGATGTCGGCCATATCCGGCTGGCGCGCGATTGCGACCTCGTCCTCGTCGCGCCCGCCACCGCCGACCTGATGGCGAAGATGGCGAACGGTCTTGCCGGCGACCTCGCCTCCGCCGTCCTCATCGCCACCGACCGTCCCGTCCTGCTCGCGCCCGCCATGAACCCGAAAATGTGGAACAATCCCGCCACCCGCCGCAACGTCGAGACGCTCCGCGCCGACGGCCATGCCTTCGTCGGCCCCGATGCCGGCGAGATGGCGGAAAGCGGCGAGGCAGGCCTCGGCCGCATGGCCGAACCGCTGGAGATCGTCGCGGCCGCCGAGCGCCTGCTCGATGGTGGTGCGAAGCCGCTTGCCGGACGCAAGGCCATCGTCACCTCCGGCCCGACGCACGAGCCGATCGACCCGGTGCGCTATATCGCCAACCGCTCCTCCGGCCGGCAGGGCCACGCCATTGCCGCCGCTCTTGCCCGGCTCGGGGCGGACGTCACCCTCGTTTCCGGCCCCGTCACGCTGCCAGACCCGCCGGGCGTGAACGTGATCAGGGTGGAACGGGCCGAGGAGATGCTTGAGGCCGTGCTCGCCGCGCTGCCGGCCGATATCGCCGTGATGGTCGCGGCCGTTGCCGACTGGCGCGCGGCGGCCCCGAATGCGGAGAAGATCAAGAAGCAGCCAGGCGAAGGCCCGCCGCCGCTGATGCTGACGGAGAACCCGGACATCCTGAAGACCGTCGGCCACCATGCGGAGCGCCCGAAGGTCGTCCTCGGCTTTGCCGCCGAGACGCATGATGTCGAGAAGAACGGCCGGGTGAAGCTGAAGAAGAAGGGCGCGGACCTCATCGTCGCCAACGACGTCTCGCCCGAGACCGGCATCATGGGCGGCACGCGCAACAGCGTGAAGCTGATCACCGAGACCGGCATTACGGCCTGGCCGGACCTTTCCAAGGACGAGGTCGCCGGGCGCCTTGCCGGCTGGATCGCCGAGCGGCTTACTTGACGAGGGCGAGTTTCGCTTCCATTCCGCCCGCCGGACGGCCGGCGGGTGAGAAGATGCGCACGTCGACACCGTTCTCCCCGAGCACGACGGCGCTGCCGTCCGGGATTTCCACCCAGGCCTCCACCTCGTCGTTCAGCGGCTCGGAGACGAGGCAGTAACCGCCGGCCTCCCCCATCGGCGCGGCATAGAGCGTGGGCGCGGCAAAGTCCGTCGCATAGCGCACGGCATAGAGCTGCCTGCCATCGGAGAAGGCGGCGGTGAAGCGCACGAGCACGCGGCGCTCCAGATGCGTGGCAAGCCGCTCGACGAAGGCGATCGTCTCGGCCATCGCGCCGAGCGGATCGCGCTCGAGGCCGAATTGCAAGGCGAGCAGGAACAGGAGTTCCGAATCCGTCGAGCCCGTGCGCGCATTGTAGAGATCGTTGTCGAGCATGGTTTCGAGCGGCCGGCGCAGGTGCTCGAAATCGGCGATCTGGCCATTGTGCATGAAGGACCAGATGCCGTGGACGAAGGGATGGCAATTGTCGCGCCGCGTGCCGCCGCCCGTCGCGGCCCGCACATGGGCAAGGAAAAGCGGCGAACGGACCTGTCGGGCGATGCTCCGGAGGTTGCAGTCGGACCAGGCCGGCAGGATATCGCGGTAAAGGCCGGGTTCGGGCCGTTCGCCGTACCAGGCGACACCGAAACCGTCGCCGTTCGTCGCCGTCTTGGCGCGGGTGGCGCAATGGGATTGCTCGATCAGCGAATGGGCGGGCGAGGACACCAGTTCCTCCAGATAAAGCGGTTCCCCGCGATAGGCTGCCCAACGGCACATGACGCACTTCCCGCTTCAAAAGACCGGCGCGAACCGGCGTTAGACCCGACGCATTAACCATGGCACTACCCGGATTTTCAACGCAAATGGGTAAAAATGCGTTAACGAAAGTAAACGGGGCGAAACCATGCGCCTCATTATGGAACATGCCTTTCACGCACGGTTCCGGCGAAACAGGCCGCAGCATTGACGCCGCCGTGCGGATGCCGAAAGATCGCGTCATGGCGAACGGGCGCTTCCGCATTCTCAAGACGCAGGTCGACGGCATCGAGGCGGTCTTCGCCGACGGCCGGCATAGCTTCGCGCGCCATACGCACGACACCTTCGGCATCGGCGTGATCGAGCGCGGCGCGCAGCAATCGGCGAGCGGGCGCGGCCTCGTCGAGGCGGAAGCCGGCAACACGATCACCGTCAACCCCGGCGAGGTGCATGACGGCGCGCCGCTCGGCGACGGGCCGCGCGCCTGGCGTATGCTCTACCTACGGCCGGATCTCGTCGGGACAGCCGCCGCCGATATTTTCGAGGGGCGGCCGCGCGAGGAATTTTACGCGCCGGTGCTGGCGGATGCGCGCATCGCCGACCTCGTTTCGGCAAGCCTTGCTGCGCTGCTCGCAGGCGATGCCGCCCCCCTTGCCGGCGAGGAACGGCTTCTCCTGCTGCTTGCCGCCGTGCTGCGGGAACAGGCGCCGCCGCGGGAAGCGGCGGTCGCGATCACCCGCGCCCGCGAGAGGATCGACGCCGACCCGGCCGCGGCGGTGACGCTTCATGAGCTTGCCGCCGCGTGCGGCATCAGCCGTTTCCGCCTGCTGCGCGATTTTTCCCGCGCGACGGGTCTGACGCCCCATGCCTATCTGCTCCAGCGCCGCACCGAGCTCGCCCGCCGGCTGATCGCCGCCGGCACGCCGCTTGCCGAAGCGGCCATGGCGGCGGGCTTTGCCGACCAGAGCCACATGACGCGCAACTTCACGCGCCGTTACGGCTATACGCCCGGCGCCTATCTTTCCGCCCTCGCCTGATCTTCCCGCAATTTCGTTCAAGACCGGTGACGGCGTTGTGGTGTTCCCTGCCGCTTTCTCCAGCCACGGGACCATCATGACCACCGAATTCCTCATCACCTCGCTCGTCGTCATCCTCCTGCCGGGCACCGGCGTCCTCTATACGCTGGCGCTCGGCCTCGGCGGCGGTTTCCGCGCCGGGCTTCTTGCCGCCCTCGGCTGCACACTCGGCATCGTGCCGCATATCCTTGCCAGCGTCGCCGGCCTTGCCGCGCTGCTGCATGCCAGCGCGCTCGCCTTCGCGACGCTGCGCTACCTCGGCGTCGCCTATCTCCTTTACATCGCAGGAAGTCTGCTGCGGCAGGGCGAGGCGCTGGACTCGGGGCCGGCACAGCCGGCGGGTCGGGCGGTCTCCATCCTGCGCAAGGGCGTCCTCACCAATATCCTCAATCCGAAGCTCTCGCTGTTCTTCCTTGCGTTCCTGCCGCAATTCGTGCCGGCGCAGGCGCCCGGCGCGACGGTGCGGATGCTTATCCTCGGCGGCGTCTTCATGGCGCTGACCTTCCTCGTCTTCGTGCTCTATGCCGCGCTTGCCGCGGGGCTGCGCCGGCAGGTGCTGGGCCGGCCGAAAGTCATGCTGTGGACCCAGCGCAGCTTTGCCGCCGCCCTCGGTCTGATGGGCCTGCGGCTGGCGCTCGCCGATCGCTGACGCCTATCGCCAGAGCGCGTGGAAATGGTGCAGCGGGCCGTGGCCGGAGCCGACGGAAAGCGCATCCGCCCCGCGCACCGCACCGGCGATGAAGCGCTTAGCCGTCGCCACGGCCTCGGCAAGCGGCCGACCCTTGCCGAGTTCCGCTGCAAGGGCGCTCGACAGCGAGCAGCCGGTGCCATGCGTGTTGCGCGTCAGCACCCGCACGCCCTCGAACCAGCGTGCCCCCTCCGCCGTCGCCAGCACGTCCGGGCTCTCGCCCCCCGGCAGGTGCCCGCCCTTGAGCAAGACCGCCTTCGGGCCGAGCGCGAGCAGGCGCCGCGCCTGATCCTCCATGCCGGCGCGATCCACGGCTTCCGCTTCCCCGAGGAGGGCGGCGGCTTCCGGCAGATTGGGCGTCAGCACGGCCGCAAGCGGCAGCAGCCGGCGCTTGAGAACCGAGGCGGCCTCCGCCGCCAGCAGCGAAGACCCGCCCTTGGCGATCATCACCGGATCGAGCACGACGGGAATCGTACGATGCGGTGCGAGCGCATCCGCCACCGCTTCGGCGATCTCCGCCGAGGCGATCATGCCGATCTTCACCGCATCCACGCGGACGTCGCGGAAGACATCGGCGACCTGCGCCGCGACGAAGGCGGACGGAACCGGATGGACGGCGGAAACCCCTCGCGTGTTCTGCGCCGTCAGCGCCGTCAGCACAGCCATGCCATAGGTCCCGCAAGCGGCAAAGGTCTTGAGATCGGCCTGGATGCCGGCGCCGCCGGACGGGTCCGACCCCGCGATGGAAAGGATGTTGGCAATCGTCTCGGCCATAGCGCCTCCCTTGGGCGGAGGTGGCCTTCGGGCGGCGATAAACGACACCCTGCGACTCCCTCCGCCGGCATGATCCGGTTCAGGTTCAAAGGGTGCTTCTCAGCCCGCCTGACGGCGGACGCCCCTGTCCGAGGAGGGTTGTCGCAGATGCGAGCGCGCGTGTCACGGGGAAAATCGCAGGCGGAAAGTTGCCCCACGAACCGCTATTGCTTTAGGAAAACGGCGCGTCCTACCCCTTCTCCCCGCTTGCGGGGAGAAGGTGCCGGCAGGCGGATGAGGGGCCAAGCCAACGCCGCCGCCTCATGCCTTGCTGACGTGATATTCCTTGACGGCCACCATCTTGATCGCCGGGTAGCGCTCCGCCTCGTAGCGCAGCGAGAAGGCGTCCTGCGCGAGGAAGACCGGGTCGCCGTCGAGGTCGCGGGCAATGTCGCCGCGGCGCTGGGTGACGAACTTGTCGAGTTCGGCCGCGCTGTCGGACGAGATCCAGCGGCAGACGGAAAAGCGCGACATCTCGAAGGAGACCGGCAGGCCGTATTCCGCCGACAGCCGCTCCTTCAGCACGTCGAGCTGCAGCGCGCCGACGACGCCCACGATGGCGGGCGAGCCATCCTCCGGCGAGAAGAGCTGCACGACCCCCTCCTCCGCCATCTGCTGGAGCGCCTCCTTCAGCTTCTTGGCCTTCATGGCGTCTTCGAGCCGCACACGGCGGAGGATTTCCGGCGCGAAGTTCGGCACGCCCTCGAAGACCAGCGCCTCGCCTTCGGTCAGCGTATCGCCGATGCGCAGCGTCCCATGGTTGGGAATGCCCACCACGTCGCCGGCATAGGCCGTATCGGCAAGCTGGCGCTGCGAGGCGAAGAAGAACTGCGGCGCCGAAAGGCCGATCTGCTTGCCCGTGCGGGCAAGGCGCACCTTCATGCCGCGCTCCAGCATGCCGGAGCAGACGCGGGCAAAGGCGATGCGGTCGCGGTGGTTCGGGTCCATGTTGGCCTGGATCTTGAAGACGAAGGCCGTCATCCTGTCTTCCGAGGCATGGACCCTGCGCACGTCCGCCACCTGGTCGCGCGGCGGCGGCGCAAACGCGCCGAGCGCGTTGATGAGGTCTCGCACGCCGAAATTGCGCAGCGCCGAGCCGAAGAACACCGGCGTGAGGTGGCCTTCGAGGAAGGCCTCGCGGTCGAACGGGCGGCAGGCCTCGCGCGCCAGTTCCATCTCGTCGATGAAGGCCTGGCGCTCGTTTTCCGGCAGGTGCTTTGCGACCTCGGCGGCATCGTCCATCTTCGTCGGCTGGACCTGCGTGTCCGAGCCGCGGAAGGTACGGTCCGCCAGATGATAGGAGCCGCAGAAGGTCTTCGAGCGGCCGACCGGCCAGGTGACGGGCGCCGTATCGAGCGCCAGCTTCTCCTCCACCTCGTCGAGAATCTCGAACGGGTCGCGGCTCTCGCGGTCCATCTTGTTGACGAAGGTGATGATCGGGATATCGCGCAGGCGGCAGACCTCGAAGAGCTTCAGCGTGCGCGGCTCGATACCCTTGGCGGCGTCGATGACCATGACGGCTGCATCCACCGCCGTCAGCGTGCGGTAGGTGTCGTCGGCGAAGTCCTCGTGGCCGGGCGTGTCGAGGATGTTGAAGACATTGCCGTCATATTCGAAGGTCATCACCGAGGTGACGACGGAGATGCCACGCTCGCGCTCGATCTTCATCCAGTCCGAGCGGGTCTGGATACGATCCTTCTTCGCCTTGACCTCGCCGGCAAGCTGGATGGCGCCGCCGAAGAGAAGGAGCTTTTCCGTGAGGGTGGTTTTACCGGCGTCCGGGTGCGCGATAATCGCAAAGGTGCGGCGGCGGGAGACCGCCTCGGCAAGGGTTTCGGCCATGTTCAAGCAATATCCTGTGAGTTGCCGCGTCTTTACAGGCTCCGCCCGGAAAGTGCAATTGACGCGCACGCCCGCCCGCCGGCTTATGGGCCGCATGCAGACAAAGCCCGCCCTCCTTCTCATCCGCCAGCCGCACGGCGCGGATATCGCGCTTCCCGCCTACGAGAGCGAAGGCGCGGCCGGCATGGACCTGCGCGCCGCCGTCGGCACGCCGTTGGTGCTGGAGCCCGGCAGGCGCACGCTGGTGCCGACCGGCTTCGTCTTCGAGATTCCGCAGGGCTACGAGGGGCAGGTGCGCCCGCGCTCCGGCCTTGCCTTCAAGCACGGCGTCACCTGCCTCAACACGCCCGGCACCATCGACAGCGACTATCGCGGCGAGGTGAAGGTGCTGCTCGTCAATCTCGGCGAGGAGGCATTCGTCATCGAGCGCGGCATGCGCATCGCCCAGATGGTGATCGCTCCCGTGACGCAGGTCGCGGTGAACGAAGGGACGCAGGCGAGCGGGACGGCGCGCGGGGCCGGTGGCTTCGGCTCCACCGGCGTGCGCTGAGGCGATGCCCGCCCGAAACGGCCTCATATTCCGGCAGGACTATTTCGGCGATACCGCCGCCTGGCTTGCGCTTTCGGTCCTGCTTGAGGACACATTCGGCATCGACGTGACGATTTTGGACCGGCTCGGCGGGCCGGATCCGTCGGCTGTTCCCTTCGCCTTCTTCGATGCCGCGGGCGCCTGCATCGCCAACATCACCGTCTTCTCGCTGCCGCTCGTCGTGGACGGCGTCTTCGTGCGCGCCGCCGGCCTGCAATCGGGCGCGGTGCGGCCGGATTTTCGCGGACGCGGCCTCTACCGCGCCGTCATGCAGGCGGCGCTCGACCATTGCGATTGCGAGGGCTTCGAGGCGGTCGCGCTCCTCACCGACACGCCGGAGCTCTACCGGCGCTACGGCTTTTGCCCGCTGGCGCTGCATCGCTTTGTCGGGCCTGCGCCTGCCCAAGGGAAGGCCGCGCCGATGCGGCGGCTGGATATGGAGAACGAGGCCGACATCACGGCGCTGGCAGGCTTGCTGGACGGCCGGCGGCCCGTCTCCGACCGTTTCGCGCCGTTGCGGCAGAAGGAGATGTTCCTCTTCAATGCGGCGCTCGACGCCGACCTGCGGCTCGACCTCATGGAAGAGCACAATGCCGTCGTCGTCTGGCGGAGTGAAGAGGACGGCGGCTTCGGCCTTATCGACATCGTCGGCGCGCGCATTCCCGCTCTTGCAGATATTCTCGCGAGCCTGCGGGTGACGCCGCCGCATGTCACCGTGCATTTCGCGCCGGATCATCTTGGCTGGGAGGGGCGCACGGTGCCGCAGACGGGAGGCCTCGTGCTGATGCTGCGTTCGGCGGAAGACCTCCGGCCGGCGCTGCCCTTCGGCCTGCCGCCGACGACGGAATTCTGACCCGGCCCGGTCATTGCGACGGGCTTGCAGGCGCGGTAAAAGACGATCCGAAGGAGCCTTCCATGACCCTTGCCGTTCTTCTCGCCTATTGCGGCGCGCTGTTCATTGCCGCCGTCATTCCCGGTCCCGGCATCACGGCGATCGTCGCACGCGCGCTCGGCTCCGGCTTCCGGCCGACCTTCTTTATGGGCCTCGGCCTCATCCTCGGCGATATGCTCTATCTCACGGCGGTCATCCTCGGCCTCGCCTTCATTGCGCAGACCTTCACCACGGCCTTTCTCGTCATCAAGATCGCCGGCGCGCTCTATCTCGGCTATATCGCCTGGAAGCTCTGGACGACCGGCCTCCTGCCGCAGACAATCGAGGCGAACGGCTCGGCGAAGGGCTCGACGAGCCTTGCCATGTCGTTCCTCTCCGGCCTGTTCGTGACGCTCGGCAATCCCAAGACCATGCTCTTCTACGTGGCGCTGGTGCCGACGCTGGTCGACCTCAACGCGGTCGGTCTCAAGGACTACGGCGTGCTGCTGGCCGCGACCTTCATCGTGCTCCTCGCCGTGCTCGTGCCCTATATCGCGCTCGCCTCGCGGGCACGGCTCCTCATGCGCCAGCCGAAGGCGCTGCGGCGGCTGAACCGGCTTGCGGCGGGGGTCCTTGCCGGCACGGCCGCCTATATCGCCACGCGCGCGGCATAGCCGCCCGGAACCTGCGGCTTTTTGCCGGACAAATCCGGACTCGTCTCGCGCCACGTTCCCTCCTATGGTCTCGTCGGGAAGAACCGAGGAGTATCCGATGACCGACACCCGCAAGCCCGGCCGCGGCCGCATCTATGCCTCCATCACCGAGACCATCGGCGACACGCCGCTCGTCCGGCTCGACAAGTTCGCGAAGGAAAAGGGCGTTGCGGCGACCCTCCTCGCCAAGCTCGAATTCTTCAATCCCATCGCCTCCGTGAAGGACCGCATCGGCGTGGCAATGATCGAGTGGCTGGAAGCCCAGGGCAGGATCACGCCCGGCAGATCGACGCTCGTCGAGCCGACCTCGGGCAATACCGGCATCGCGCTCGCCTTCGCGGCGGCGGCCAAGGGCTATCGCCTGATCCTCATCATGCCGGAGACCATGTCGGTCGAGCGGCGCAAGATGCTGCTGCTGCTCGGCGCCGAACTGGTGCTGACCGAGGGGCCAAAGGGCATGAAGGGCGCCATCGCCAAGGCCGAAGAACTGGCGGCCGCCATCCCGGATGCCGTCATTCCCCAGCAGTTCGAGAACCCGGCCAATCCCGACATCCACCGCCGCACGACGGCCGAGGAAATCTGGAACGACACGGACGGCGCGGCCGACATCCTCGTTTCCGGCATCGGCACCGGCGGCACGATCACGGGTGCCGGCCAGGTGCTGAAGGCAAGGAAGCCCGGCTTCAAGGTCATCGCCGTCGAGCCGGCGGACAGCCCTATCCTTTCCGGCGGCGCGCCCGGCCCGCACAAGATCCAGGGTCTCGGCGCAGGTTTCGCGCCCGCAGTCCTCGACACGGGCGTCTATGACGAGGTCGTGACCGTCACCAATGACGAAGCCTTCGAGAATGCCCGCCTGGTGGCACGCCTCGAAGGCGTACCGGTCGGTATCTCCTCGGGCGCTGCGCTCGCCGCCGCCGCGAAGGTGGGCAGCCGGCCGGAAAACGCCGGCAAGACCATCGTCGTCATCATCCCCTCCTTCGCCGAACGCTACCTTTCGACGGCGCTCTTCGAGGGCCTCGGAGGCTGAAAGAACACCCGCCGCGCCGTGGGTGCGGCGGGCCTTCCCCATAGTTCGCCGATCTATGCCGCGACCAGCCGCTCGCCGGCGATGCGGTAGGAGATCGCCTCGGCCAGATGGATACGGCCAATGGTCGGGACCTCGTCGAGATCGGCGAGCGTGCGGGCGACCTTCAGGACGCGGTGATAGCCGCGGGCGGAAAAGCGCATCTTCTCCGCCGCATCGCGCAGGAGCTGGAGGCCGCCCGGATCGGGTTCGGCGATCCTTTCGACGATCGCGGTCGAGGCGCGGGCATTGCTCGTGACCGAGGCCATGCCGAGCCGGGAGAAGCGATCGACCTGCAGCGCCCGGGCGCGGGCGACGCGGCGCGCGACGGCTTCGCTCGCCTCCGCCGTGCCGGGACGCAGGAGATCGGCTGCGGAGACGGCCGGCACGTCGATGCGGATGTCGATGCGATCGAGCAGCGGGCCGGAGATGCGTGCCTGATAGTCGCTGACGCAGCGCGGGCCGCGCGCACAGCTTCGGCCCGGCTCGCCCGCCATGCCGCAGCGGCAAGGGTTCATCGCCGCGACCAGTTGCACGGCGGCCGGATAGCTGACGCGATGACTGGCCCTTGCGATTATGCACGCCCCCGTTTCGAGCGGCTGACGGAGCGCATCGAGCGCCTGCGGCGAGAATTCCGGCAGTTCGTCGAGGAAGAGCACGCCGTTATGGGCGAGCGAGGCCTCGCCCGGCCGGGCGCGCGGACCGCCGCCGACGAGCGCGGCCATGGTGGCCGAGTGGTGCGGCGTACGGAACGGCCGCCGGTCGGAAAGCCGCCCGCCGGAAAGCTGGCCGGCGACGGAATGGATCATCGAGACCTCCAGCAGCTCGGCCGGCGAGAGCGGCGGCAGGATGGCGGCAAGGCGCGCGGCCAGCATGGATTTTCCCGAACCGGGCGGGCCGACCATCAAGAGATTGTGGTTTCCGGCGGCCGCCACCTCCAGCGCACGCTTGGCGCTCTCCTGGCCGCGGATGTCGGCAAGGTCGGGCATACCCGGCGCGGGCGCACGGATCGCCGGTGCGGGACGCGAGAGGACCTGACTCCCCTTGAAATGATTGACGAGCGCGATCAGGCTGCACGGGGCGAGGATATCGAGGCTGCCGCCAGCCCAGGCGGCCTCCGCACCGTTTTCCGCCGGGCAGACGAGGCCCTTGCCGAGCGCATTTGCGGCCATCGCCGCGGGAAGCGCGCCGGCGACCGGCGCGATGGTGCCGTCGAGGTTCAGTTCGCCGATGACGAGATAATCGCCAAGCGCATCGCCCGGCACCGCGCCGAGCGCCGTCATGAGACCGAGCGCGATGGCAAGGTCGTAGTGACTTCCTTCCTTGGGAAGATCGGCCGGCGCGAGATTGACCGTGACCCGCTTGGGCGGAAGCGAAAGGCCCGATGCATGAAGCGCCGCCTGCACCCGCTCGCGGCTTTCGGCCACCGCCTTGTCCGCCAGGCCCACGATCTGGATGCCCACCTTGCCGGGCGCCACCATGACCTGCACATCGACGGGCACGCCCTCGATGCC
>CBIMFD010000013.1:0-24909 GCA_966243085.1 uncultured Shinella sp. | reverse complement strand
ACGCCGTCGCAATACACCGCGCCGCGGCCCGAGAGGCTGCGCGGCAGGCCGTCCGCATAGCCGGCGGCGATGGTGGCAAGGCGCGTATCGCCCGTCGTGACATGGGCGCCGCTGTAGCCGACGCGCGCGCCGCCCGGCACGGTGCGGGTCTGCACCACGGCGACGTCGAGGCTGACGACCGGCTCCATCGGGTTTTGACGCCCGGCCGTCGGCGCACCGCCGTAAAGGGCGATGCCGGGGCGAGCGAGGCGGCCGTGATAGGTGGGGCCGAGGAAGATGCCGCCCGAATTGGCGAAGGAAAGATCGAGGCCGGGAAACTCCTTGGCAATGCGGCTCATCTCGGTGAGCTGGTCGCCGTTCTGCCCGCTGTCGGGCTCGTCGGCGGAGGCGAGGTGGCTCATGGCGAACAGGACGTCGATGCCGCCTTCCGCCGCCAGCAGGCCGGCAAGCGCCTCGCGGTCCTCCGGCGGCAGGCCGAGGCGGGACATGCCGGTGTCGAACTGCAGCACGGCGGGCAGGCGGCGGCCGAGAGCCTTTGCCGCTTCGGCCCATTGCCGCCACTGGTCCAGCGAATTGATGACCGGCACGATACCCTCGCGGGCACAGGCGGCCTCGTTGCCGGGTTGGAGGCCGTTCAGCACGAAGATGCGGGCGTCAGCGGCGAGGAACGGGTGCAGGCGGAGCGCTTCGACGAACTGGGCGACGAAGAAATCGCGGCAGCCATGGGCGTAGAGCTTCGGGGCGACGCGATCGGCACCGAGCCCGTAGGCATCCGCCTTGACGACGGCCGATGTATGCGCCGGGGCAAGCGCGGCGCCGAGCTTTTCATAATTGCGGGCAAGCGCCGCAAGATCGATGGTCAGGTAGCCGGAGGCGCCTTCCGCGCCCGCCATGCCGCCGAACCGATATTCCCGTGCCGCCGTGTCCATCGAAGCTCCCCCCGTTGCGGGCAGAGTATTGCAACGATCGTGAAATTGCCGGCGAAAAAGCGGTTGATTGTTGTGCCCCTGTGTGATTTTTGAAAGGAACAGCGAATATTTGGAATGATCTGCCATGGCGGCTCTGGACGCGATCGACCGCAATATCCTTCGGCTCCTGCGGCTCGATGCGCGCAAGAGCAATGCAGCCCTTGCGGCCGAGGTCGGGCTTTCGCCCTCCGCCTGCCTTCGGCGCATCAAGCTGATGGAGCAGGCGGGCGTCATCCGCGGGTATACGGCGCTCATCGACGCCTCCAATGCGGAGGCGAACATCGCCGTCATCATCAACATCACGCTCGAGCGTCAGACGGAAGACCATCTCGACCGCTTCGAGGCGGCGGTGCGCAAGCACCCGGAAATCCGCGAATGCTTCCTGATGACGGGCGGCTCGGACTATCTCCTTCGCGTCGAGGTCGCCAATGCCGGCGAGTTCGAGCGTATCCACAAGGAGATATTGTCCGCCATGCCGGGCGTCTCGCGAATCCATTCGAGCTTTGCGATCCGCAACGTGCTCGCCACGCGCCCGGGCAGAGGCGGGCGGCGATAGACGGTGCACAAGACCCGAAAGGGTTCCAGCTTCCGTTAACGACTTGCCGTTAGGCTTTCCGGCGCGCCGGCCGTGCCTTGCTGCATGCGTCCCGATCGTCGATTTCAGAAGTAAGTCTATGCAGAAAGCCATTTTCCCCCGGGCGGAGCCGGTCACCTTTGATTCTCTGGTCGGCCTGTTCACACCCGTACCGGACGAGCAGGAGCGAACGGGTCTTGCGGTACTCTTCATCAGCCCCTGGGGCATGGAGGAAATGTGCACGCGCAAATTCTACCGCATCCTTGCGGAGGATTTTGCCGGAAGAGGCATCGCCAGCCTGCGCTTCGACTTGCCCGGCACGACCAATGCGCTCGATGCAACGCCCGAAAACGCCGGGCTGAAAGGCTGGCGTGCCGCCGTGCAATCGGCTGCCCGCGAACTTCGGGCGCTCTCGGGCGCCGACAACGTCGTTCTTCTCGGGCACGGCCTTGGCGGCAGCCTTGCCCTTCTGGAAGCGCCCGGCATTTCCGGCCTTGCCGGCCTCGTCCTGATGGCGCCGGTCGTCAGGGGGCGCGGCTACCTGCGGGAGCTTTCGCTGCTGGCGAAGTTCATCGACAACGAAATGGGCGTCAAGGAAGCGCAGCGCGATACGGCGCCCGGCAGCATTGCCGGAATGCGCATGCCGGCGGAGGTCGCCGCCGAGGTGAAGGACCTCAATCTCGAAAAGATGCCGTTGCCGGGCGCCGGTCTGCCGGTGCTCATGGTCGCGCGTTCGCCAGAGATCGAGGGCGGCCTTGCCGCAGCGCTGGAGGCGGCCGGCAACCACGTCGAAACCGTGCCGTACGAAGGCTATGATCACACCGTCAACAGCCCGCTTTCCCAGCGCATTCCGGCCGGGCTCGGCGACGCGGTCTGCGGCTGGATGGAGCGGCTTGCGGCCTATGGGACGAAACCCGAACGCGCTTCGCGGCGGCTGGAGGTGGCGCCTGTCGCGGGCGGCTCCTTCTACGAAACGCCGGTGCGATTTGGAGAGGAGCACGATTTCTTCGGCACGCTCTGCACGCCGGCCGGGCCCGCGGCGGGCGTCGCCGTGCTGATCCTCACCACCGGCTACGATCCGCAATCGGCCTGGGCGCGGTCTGCCGTGGAACTGGCGCGCCGGCTTGCCGCCGCGGGCGTCGTCTCGCTGCGCTTCGATAGTGCGGGCGTCGGCGATACCGCGCCCGTGGCGGGACGGCGCAAGCAAATCCTCTACGATCCGGTGCAGGGAAGGGACGTCGCCCTCGCGTTCGACTATCTCCGCGGCACGGGCCTTGCGCGGAAATACATGGTGATGGGACGCTGCAGCGGGGCATTCGTCGCCTTCCGCGCGGCCGTCGCGGACGCCCGCTGGAATGCCTGCGTGGTCGTCAACCCGCCGTCGTTCCGCTGGCGTTTCGTCGGTCTGCCGCGGCGGCTTTCGGCCTACGGGCAGCGGCTGAAGAGCGCCGGGCTATTCCCAAGCCTGCTGTCCGGCGATATCCATGTCCGTGCCGCCCTGCAGAACATCGCCGTGCGCCTTCTCGATCGGACGGCGCACATCGCCGGCAGGTTGCTGCCGTCGGCCGTGCAGGCTGCGCACGGCACGCGGGGCATCCTTGCCGATTTCCGGCTGCTCGCTGCACAGGGAACGCAGGTCGCCATCGTCTATTCCGAAGGCGACGAGGGCGAGGAGGATTTCCGCATCCATTTCGGCTCGGGCGGGGCGGGGCTTGCCGGATTGCGGAACGCCTCCCTCCACGCCCTTGCGGATGCCGACCACAACGTGACGCCGCGCGCCGCGCGCCAGACGATGTTCGATCTGGTGGAGCGCCAGGCGCTCGCCCTTGCCGCCGACCCGTAAGGTCAGGCCTCGGCCGGCACGCGCAGCTTCATCCGGTCGCGGACGCCGGCGACGTTGAGCGCGAAGGCCGCGAGTGCATAAAGAACCATGCCGGCGACGACCGGCAGCGCAAGGTCGATGAGGCTGTCGCCCGAGAAGTGGCGGTCGATCATGTAGGTCGGAACGGCCATGATCGCCGTCGCCGCGGCAACCCGAGCGATCCCCCGCATATCGAACGGCAGGCGATAGGCCCGCCGGGACAGGAGGTAGCCCACCAAGACGCCGATGGCTTCGGACGCCAGCATCGCCCAGGCGGCCCCCATCACCTGGTAGCGCGGCACGAGGATCGCCATGCAGGCGACGTTGCTGGCAAGGATCGTCACCCCCTGAATGCCCATCAGCACGGGCTTCTTGCGAAGCTGGAAGCTCACATGCACGAACTGGTAGGAAATCGAGCGCAGAAGCCAGGCGAAGACGATGATCGGAATGAGCCGGGAAGCCGCGTCGTGGAATTCCGGGCCGAGGATGAGGTTCGCGAGCTTCGCCGCGATGATCGCCATGCCGGCGGTGGCGGGGCCGAGAACGCCGAGCAGCAGTTCCGCGCTGTCGGCCATGTGGCGATCGAGCGCCTCGGCATTGCCCTGCGTCATCAGGCGAATGGCGATCGGCACGACGGCCGAGCCGATGGCGACGCCCGGAAAGAGGATGACCTGGCGCACCAGATCGGCGGACGCGCCGTAGACGCCGGCCGCATGCTCGCCGAGATAGGCGCCGACGACTAGCCGGTCGAGCGTCGCGGCCAGCATGAACACGGCGCCCGAGACCGTCATGGGCAGGCCGAAATGCAGCATTTCCTTGAGGATCGACATGTCGAACGGGTGCAGCGGCCGCCGCCAGAGCGGCTTTGCATAGAGCGCCATCGACAGGATGTAGGAGAGAGCGATGCTGAGAAGAAGGCCTCGGCCGCCGAGATCGAAGACGATCACCAGCAAGCAGGAGACGGCAAGCGCGATCGCGGCCCGCGCGATGGTCGACCACATGTAGAGCGAGGTCTGCTGGCGTGCGCGGAAGACTTCCAGGTAGAACTCGAACGAACCGATGGCAAAGCCGAGGATGATGGCGGGCAGGAGATATTCCGAGGCGTCCGGCAGGAAGAAGCGCGTGCCTTCCATGAAGACGGGGATGAGCACCAGAAGGGCGATGGAGGCGTAGGCGGTGGTCAGGCGCAGGTCGAGTGCGCCTTCCTCCGCGGTGATGCGCACGACGGATGCCTTGATCCAGCCGAACAGCACGGTGGAAATCATCGCCGAGACGGAAAAGCCGATGATGTAGATGCCGTATTCATGCGGCGAGAGCACCCGCGTGAACAGCACGACGGAGGCGAAGCCGAAGATCGCCGAGACCACGTTCGCGGTCATATAGGAGGAAACTTGCCGGATCATCGGCCTTCTCTGCGCAGCGCGTCATGCAGGGCGCGTCTCTTTACGGCCGATTTGCCCGAGGCGGCCGGCGGCGGCCGGTCATCGGCAACCTGTTCTGGTGTCACCATACAGAACAGTTCTCGCGCACGCACGTCCCCAAGCGAGTTTGCGTTAATGGATACTTAACGAAAAAGAGGTTTTGTTAACCATAAGTCTCGCGACTCCCGTGACCGATTTGGATACCAGAAATGTACGAGGGCACGCCCGTCAACCCTACTCCGGTTGTCAGCACGACCAGGGGCAAGGCTTCCGCTTCGAGCGGTGGCTCGCCGACGGCTGCGCTGAGAGGCGGGACGGCGAAAAAGGCGGCCTCTCCGGTCATCAACACGCGCGCATGGCTGGAAAGCCGCGGCGTGTCCCCGGCGCCGGACGATTCGCGGTATGACGCGCCCTCGCGCAGGGAGCCCGGCGATGCGGCCGGCATGGCCATCTTGCGCGACCTCCTGCAGATCGATCCGATGCGCGTGTTCGTGTGGCTGCGCACGGGCTGGATCTGGATCGTGCTGTTCACCTTTCTCGGCGCCGTCGCCGGCTACGGCGTCGTCCTTGTCGTCAAGCCGCGCTTTACCGCTTCCGCCGACCTTTTCGTCGATCCGGTGAACCTGAAGGTCGTCGACAACGATCTCTTTTCCGACAGCATGCAGCGCGACCGTCAGCTTCTCGACGTCGACAGCAAGCTGCGCATCATCTCCTCCGGCAACGTCCTCAGCCGCGTCGTCAGCGACCTGAAGCTCCAGGAAGATCCGGAATTCGTGTCGGCCTCGTCGAAAATGCCGGCGGAAGACGCCCTCATCGCGCTGGAGAAGCGCATCACCGCGCGGCGCGACGAGCGTTCGTTCATCGTCAACGTCGCGGCCTGGAGCCAGAGCGCGGAGAAATCGGTCAATATCGTCAAGGCGGTGGTGAAGGGTTTCCAGGAGGAGCTGGCCAAGGCGGAGTCGGAAGGGGCCGGACGTGCCGCAAACACGCTGCTTGCCCGTCTCGACGACCTGAAGAAGGAAGTCGGCAAGGCCGAGTCGGATGTCGAGGATTTCAAGCGTGAGCACGGCCTGCAGTCGATCTCGGGCGAGCTTGCCAGCACGCTGATGTCGCAGCAGACCAACACGCAGCTCGTCGCCGCCAAGGGGCGCCTCATCCAGGCGCAGACGCGCGTGGCGAAGCTGACCTCAGCCGACGCGATCAGCGGCGTCGGCGCCGACAGCCTTCAATCGGAGACCCTGACGGCGCTGCGCACGCAATATGCCACGCTCAAGCAGCGCGTGACGGCGGAATCGGCCGTGCTCGGGCCGCGTCATCCCTCGATCCTGGCGCTCAAACCGCAGATCAAGGCACTGGAGCAGCAGATCCGTGCGGAGACGGGCCGCATCGTCGAGGCGGCGAAGATCGAGCTGGCCCAGGCCAAGACGGCGCTCGATGCGCTGACCTCGGAAGCCGACCAGATGCGTTCGTCGGTCTTCGAGGATACGACGGCGCAGATACATCTGCGTGAACTGGAGCGCGAGGCGCGCGCCAAGGCCGCCGTCTACGAGGCCTTCATGGCGCGCGCCGGCCAGGCGGCGGAGCGTCAGCAGATCGACACGACGAACATCCGCATCGTCTCTCCCGCGGTGGTTCCGGCAACCCGCAGCTTCCCGCCGCGCGGCTATATCCTCGCGGCGGCGGGCAGCGTCGTCGGTTTCCTCCTGGGTCTGGCGGTCACGGCAGCCCTCGGCCTCCGGCGGGATTATCGCCGCCTTGCCGCCGGATGGAGCTAGCCGAATGCGCCCGGCGAGCAGGGAGACGGGCGAAGGTCAGGCCGGCTGGTTCTCGTCCGTGCTGTTTGCCGTCGTCTTCTGTTATTTCTGGATCGGCATCGCGCCCTTTCCCGATCCCAACGATTCCGAACTGCTGACGGCCTACGGCAACACGTCGAACCTGGTCAATCAGTTGATCGTGGTCACCATGTCGTTCGCCGTTCTGGTAACCTTCCTCCAGCATCCGGCGCGCGGCCTCGTGCTGCGCGCCTATGGTCCGCTTGCGGTGATCTTCGTTTGGCTGTTCTTCACCGCTGCCTTTTCCGACGCGCCGGCAACGGCCCTGCGCCGCATCATCTATGCCGCGCTCGTGTGCATGTGTTCGAGCGCCATCCTGCTCCTGCCGCGCAACAGCGTGCATTTCGCGCGGATGATGGGCGTCTGCATGCTGCTTGCGGTAGGCCTCTCCCTCGCCGGGATCGTCCTCGTGCCGCACCGGGCCATCCACCAGGCCACCGACGCGCTGGAGCAGATGCTCGCCGGCGACTGGCGCGGGCATTTCGGCCACAAGAACGTCGCCGCCGCCGCGATGGTCTATGCGGTGTTCTTCGGCCTCTATGTCGCAAGACGTGGTTTCTTCAAGCTGGGTACGGTGCTGACGGTCTGCGCCGCCGTCTTCCTTCTCAATTCCGGCGGCAAGACGTCCGCCGCCATGCTGCCCGTGGTGCTCGTCGCCGCCTGGTTCTTCGAGCGGATCGGTCCCTTGCGCATCGTGGTGGTGGCCGGCGGCCTCGTCGTCATGAACTTCATCCTCATGTCGGCCGCGGTTTCGCCGTCCATCCAGGCGCTCCTCACCTCTCTCGGCATCGATCCCACCTTCACGGACCGCGCCTCGATCTGGGAACTTGCCCTTTCGGCGGTCGGAAGCCGTCCCTTGACCGGCTACGGATTGCAGTCGTTCTGGCAGACGGATGCGCTGGTCAACGGCGGCAAGGCGGCGAGCACCTGGGCGGTGACGGCGGCCAATGCCCATAACGCCTATCTCGACCAGTTGATCAATGGCGGGTTTCCCCTCCTGATCCTCATGCTGATATGGCTGGTCTTCCTGCCGTGTCATCATGCCTCGGTGGCGCTGCGGCGCGAACACGAACCGGCGCTGACGCGCCTTTTCATCCGCGTCTGGCTTTTCTCCCTGTTCTTCAGTTGCCTGGAAAGCCCGTTCTTCTCCAATAGCGGGCCGATCTGGTTCACGATGCTGATTTCCGTTTTCGGCCTTCGCCTGCAGGCCTATGCCAACCTCGTCAGCAAGTCCGACCTCGTGGCCGTTATGCGCAAGCCTGCCGGCAACGGCTTGACCTTGCGGCCGGGCGCGATTTAGGCAATGCCCGCACGGTTGCCGCAGGGACAGGAAATGATCATGGCGTCGGACGGGATTGCACTGGGAAAGGCCGCAAAAGATATCGAGGCGGTCGTCTGCATCCCGACATTCCGCCGGCCGGACTGGCTGGAGCGGACGATCCGCTCGGTGGTCGCGCAGGAAACGTCCTTCGGCTTCGCCGTGGTCGTCGTCGACAATGACGGCGCCGATCCTGCGGGCGCGGCGCGGGCGAGGACGCTGCTTGCCGGAAGCGGCGTTCCCCATCAGGTCCTCGTGGAAGCGCAACAGGGCAATTGCCACGCCATCAACCGTGCCTTCACCGCGGCGCTTGCCGCCTATCCGCAAGCCGAGTTCCTCCTGATGATCGACGACGACGAGGAAGCCATGCCCGGCTGGCTGGCGGCCATCGTCGGCCTTGCAAGGCGCGAGGAGGCGGATGTCGTCGGCGGGCCGGTCAATCGCCGGTTCGAGGTGGCGCCGGCGGGCGCCGCAGCGCGCCACCCGCTTTTCGTCTCCATCGACGGGACGACGCGGCCGGTCGACCAGCTCCACGGATCGGGCAATTGCCTGATGCGGCGAGGCGTCTTTGCGCGCCTGCCGTTGCCGCCCTTCGACGTGCGGTTCAACTTCCTCGGCGGCGGGGACATGGAGTTCTTCACCCGCTGCCGGCTGGCCGGCTTCAAGACCTGGTGGTGCGAGGAGGCGGAAATCCACGAATTCGTGCCCGCCGAGCGCATCACGGCACGTTTCCTGATGAAGCGCTCAATCCGCACGGGCAGCATCAACTACGCCATCGACCGTCTGCACAAGCCGGCCGCCGCCGTCCTTGCCAAGAATGCCGTCAGTTTCGGCCTCGGCATCCTGCGCGGGCTGTCCGTTCTCGCGCGGACCCGCTCATTGCTGCTGGCAAGCCATCCCTTCCTGATGCCGGTCGGGCGCATAACGGCCAGCTTCGGCTTCCTGCCGAAGCCCTACAAATCGAAAGCTAACCGTCCGCACCCTTGAGCATGACCCGGCGGATGACGTCGATCGGCGTGCGGGTGTGCGACTGGATGGTGATGGCGCTCTGGTGCGGCTCGAGATCGGCGATGAAACGGGCAAGACCTTCCTCGTCCAGTGCCGGTCCTGCCCAGTAGGTGAGGCAGCGCGATTGCTCCGTGCGTTCGTGGCGGGCGGAAAGGGCAGGGTCGGTCGCGACCGCCGCCCCGTAGATCAGGTATTCGGAGAAGTGCCGGAGCCGGGCGAGGGCGCGCCACCAAGGAATGCCGGCGGTGTTTTCTATGCGTTCGACCATGGCGCGCGCCGCCTCGCGCTCCCAAGTGATCATCGGCCCGATGAAATCGTCGGCCGGCAGCGGCGGGGCGGAAAGCCCGAGGAGACGGTAGGCATTCCCGTGCCAGACGACATGGTTCGGCAATTCGGCGCCGATCTTGCCCGCGCGGGCGAAATGCTCGACCTTCGGCCGTGCGGCAAGGCTTGCAAGATCGAGCGGGCGGACGAAGCAATTGTCCGAATCCACGCACATCACCCGGTCGCTCGGCTGGGCGATGGTCATGGCGATCTTGCGCAATTGCTGGAGGTGCCAGCCATAGACCGGCAGCCGCAGGCCAGGCCCCCACCAGTAGCGGCGGCCGCGCCACCTGCCCACCGGCCAGAGGCTTGGAAGAAGCTCGGACGCGGCCACGATCCGGCGGCCGGACCCGGCCAGAGGGGCGAAGAGCGCCTTGTCCTCGTCGCCGACGACGATGTAGTGCATGTCATGGCCCGTCACGTAGCGGTCCATGGATTCGCACATCAGGCGGCAGTTCTCGACATCGCGCGAATAGCTCGGCGTCACCACGGAAATCGTTGCGGCCATGATGCTCTCCCTACGGCGTTTTTTGCACAGCGTTCAAGCGGACGTTAACGCCCCGACTCTAAGTTGGCGTTAAATTTGCCGCCGCCGGAAGGGTCCAATGAAGAAGCGCTACCTCGTGTTCGTGTCCGATGCGGCAAGGACCTGCGGCGTGGAGGAGTTCACCCGTCAGCTTGCCCGCCGCTTCGGTGAACGCGCGCGCATGCACGTCCTCGGCGCGAACGTTCTCGACCTTGCGCGAGCGCTGAAGGACGTCGATACGGTGATCCTCAATTTCCCGGTCGTCGCCTGGAAGAAGAAGCTCGCTTCGCCCTTCCTCGCCGCGCTCCTCGCGCGGCTTTCCGGACGGGAGGTGGTCGTCGTGCTGCACGAGTGGCAGTCGCTCGACTGGAAGCGCAGGCTCGTCCTGGCCCCCGTGCTGCTTCTGGCAAATCGCATCTGCTTTTCCGCGCCGGAGATCGCCGCCGAATTCGCCGCGGCGCGGCTTTCCTCCCTGACGACGGGCGACCGCTGCGTCTTGCCGATCCCGCCGAACCTCGTTCCCCCGCCGGTGCTGCAACCTTCCGTTCACAGCGAGGCGCTGCGGGAGCAGCGTCGGAGCGGCCGGCTGATCCTCGGCCAGTTCGGCTCGATCTATCCCAAGAAGCAATCGGCCGCCGTGCTGCATGTCGCCGCGCGCCTGATCGAGGAAGGCCACGACGTCGGCATCGTCTTTGCCGGTTCGTTCATCAAGGGCATGGACAATGTCGAGGAGGAATTCTTCGACATTGCGCGCGGTCTCGGCGTGACGGACCGGCTTCTGGTGACCGGCTATATCGCCGGCGAGAGCGAGCTTTTCGCGATCTTCCGGGAGGTCGACGTCTTCTGCTATCTCTTCCCCGAAGGGCTCACGTCCCGGAGGGGCAGCGTGCTTGCGGCTGCGCTCTTCGGCAGGCCGGTGGTGGTGAACGCTCCGGAAAACGGGGCGGCGCTCGACCACCACGGTCTTTTCCGCCGGCTCCTCGCCACGCGGGCGATCCGCCTCGTGGAGACCCGGGCGGATATCCCGACGGTCGCGAGGGCGGTTCTCGATGCAACCAGCGAAGCGCCCGAGGCGCTCGATTTCCATCTCGAGGTCGAAGAGGTCTGGAAAGCGATCACGGAGACGGTCGACCAGCCCTGACCCGATGCCTATCTCGAATGAAAAACGATCTGCCAGAGGGCGACGGGGTTGGTCGTGAGATAGCGCACCAGCAGACGGCGCGGTTCGAGAATCGTGCGGTAGAGCCATTCGAGGCCCGTCTGCTGCATCCATTCCGGCGCGCGGCTGTTCTTGCCGGAAAGGAAATCGAAGAGGCCGCCGGACGTCTTGATCACGCCGATTCCCCGCAGCCTTTCCCGGTTGCGGGCGATGAAGTGCTGTTCCAGCGGAACGCCGAAGCCGATCCAGAGGATGTCGGGCTTCAACGCCGCGATTTCCGCGACGATCTCCGCTTCCTTCTCGGCAGGGAAATAGCCGTGGCGCGCGCCGGCGAAGACGAGGCGCGGATAGGCGGACTGCATGTTGGCGACGGCGCGCTCGTTCACTTCCGGCGTGCCGCCGAGGAAATAGAAGCTCACGCCGGCGGCTTCGGCCTTCTTCGCGACGTCGTGCACGAAATCGGTGGTGGCGACACGCTCCTTCAGCGCGTGCCTGGAGAAAAGGCGCGACAGGAAGACCATCGGCATGCCGTCGGCATGGATCTGGTCGGCGGCAACGAGAAGCTTGCGAAAGGCTGCGTCCTTGCGGGCAAGGGCGATGACCTGACCGTTGGCGGAGGTCGAATAGAAGGGAAGGGCATTCATGCCGCGGGCGGCAAGGGCAATGTCGATGAAGCGGCGGGCGGAATCGTCCCGGTCGAGAAGGGTGATCGGCAGGCCGCCGATCCTGGTGACCGGTTCGGGCCGGCCCTTCTCCTGCAACGCGGGATCATCCCTTTCCATCAAGCACATCCTTGACCTTACATAGTGGGGCAGCACTGGCATATGGCCGAAAGTGAAGCAAGGGCGTTACAGCGTTATAACTAACGCGGTATGAAGGCGTCGCCCAGCAGGAAACCCCGGAAAATCACGGCTTTAACGGCGATTGCGATCTATATCGGCGCTTGCGGAGCGGGGTTTTCGGAATGCCGTTCCTCCCGGCCGTCATGAAGCGGGGCGCGTCTTTCCACCGTCCGGTAACCATATCTTCAAAGGATCGTCGCACTGTCCCGCGCAGGAGACCCGCAATGGCAAAGACGGCGAACAGGCGAAAGAAACGGACGGGCGCGAAACGGGCATCCCCGGCGAAGCGCGGCGGCATGGCGCACTGGTATCTGATCGGCGCGGCCGTGGTCGGAGGCGTTCTTTACATGGACAATGCCGGCCTGAAGCCGGAGGCGGCCGTCTCCGCGATCCGCACCGCCTCGATCGACCGGAAGGAACAAAAGGTGGCGGTGCCGACGCCGAAGGTGGCTGTCGCGAGAAAGGCGGAGCAGGCGATGCCCGCCGTGGAGAAGCTGCCGCCGTTTTCCGGCAAATGGTTCATCTGCACGACGCAGACCGACTATTGCGTCGTCGACGGGAGCACGCTGCTTTATGCCGGCCGCAAGGTGCGCCTTGCCGATATAGACACGCCGGCCATCACCGGTGCGCGCTGCGATGCGGAACGCTCGCGCGGGGGCGATGCGAAGCTGCGCCTGCGCGAAATCCTGAACGAGGGCGACGTCACGCTCGTGGAAGCGAAAGGCAAGGCCGGCGAGCGGGCGGGTGCTGCGCCCCGTCTCGTGCTGCGCGACGGCCGGTCGATCGGCGGAAGGCTCGTGCGGGAAGGGCTTGCGCGGCCGTGGACGGGCCGTCATCAGTCCTGGTGCGGCTGACGACGGGCTTGCGTCCCCTGTTCCTTTTCGGCACAAGCCATGCGCAAGCCTGCGTCCCTAAGCTTTCCGTTAACCGGGATGGTGCCGGCTGGAAAGGGACAATGACATGTCGAACGACCTCGAACGTTACAGCGATCCGGACAATGCCACGGTCGCGCTCTTCCTTATGGAAAACGACCCCGACGAACTGACGGATATTCTGGTGGCCGCGCTGGACGAGGCCTTCCGTATTCTCGACGACGAGGCGTCGCCCGCGACGATGCATTGAGGACGGAACGAAAGAGGGGCCTTCAGGCCCCTCTCGCTTTTTGAGGCTTCGTTCCTTCAGCCCGCGGCGACCTGCTGGCGCTGCGTGCCGAGGCCGGCGATGGAGACCTCCATGCGGTCGCCGGCTTTCAGATAACGCGGCGGCTTCATGCCCATGCCGACGCCCGGCGGCGTGCCGGTGGTGATGACGTCGCCCGGCTCCAGGATCATGAACTGCGAGATGTAGTGCACGAGGAAGGGCACCTTGAAGACCATGGTGCTCGACGAGCCGTTCTGCACCAGTTCGCCGTTGACGCTGAGCTTCATGGCGAGGTTGCCGGGGTCCACCTCGTCCGTCGTCACCAGCCAGGGGCCGATCGGGCCGAAGGTCGGGCAGCCCTTGCCCTTGGTCCACTGGCCGCCGCGCTCGATCTGGTAGGCGCGCTCGGAAACGTCGTTGCACACGCAATAGCCCGCCACGTAGTTCAGCGCGTCGGCCTCGGAAACGTAGGAGGCGCGCTCGCCGATGACGACCGCAAGTTCCACTTCCCAGTCGGTCTTTTCCGAACCGCGGGGAATGAGGACCGTATCGTCCGGCCCGACGATGCAGGAGGGTGCCTTGTTGAAGAGCACGGGCTCGGCCGGCACGGCCATGCCGCTTTCGGCCGCATGGTCGGCGTAGTTGAGGCCGACGGCGATGAAATTGCCGACCCGGCCGACACAGGCGCCGAAGCGGCTGCCTTCCGGGGCGAGCGGCAGGCTCTTCGGATCGAGCGCCCGCAGGCGTTCCAGCCCTGCACGGCCGAGCACGTCGCCGGCAATATCCGGCACGACGCCGGAAAGGTCGCGCACCTTGCCGTCCGCGTCGATCAATCCGGGCTTTTCCGCGCCCGCCACGCCAAAGCGCACCAGCTTCATGTCATCCTCCTTGAATGATGATCTCGTCGATTTCGGTTGCGCCCACCTTCGCCCTCGTTTTACATCGAGTCAACGATTTTCGAAAATCTTCCAGAGTTTGCAAAATAGGCGGAGCGGATGGAAGCAAAGCGGTCAGGCGGGCGCACCCTTGCGGGGGATGCCTACGAGGCGATCCGGCAGGCGATCCGCTCGGGAAGCGTCAAGCCCGGCGAACGGCTGCGCTTCGCCGATCTCCAGGCACTGTGCGGGATGAGCGTGACGCCGGTGCGCGAGGCGCTGGCCCGGCTGACGGCGGAAGGCTTCACGGTGCTGGACGATCACCGCGGCTACAGCGTGGCCAGCCTCTCGCTTTCGGAACTGCGCGACCTCACGGCCGCGCGCCAGCTCTGCGAGGGCGAGGCGCTGCGCCTGTCGGTGGAAAAGGGCGATGCCGACTGGGAGGCGCGGGTGATCGCCGCCCATCACCTGATGGCGCGCATCCCGCAGGCGCGCGAGGACATTCCCTCCGCCATCCGCGAGGACTGGGAGGAGCGCCACGCTGCGTTCCACGCCGCGCTGGTCTCGGCCTGCGGCTCACCCATCCTGCTGGAGATCTGCGAAAAGCTGTTCTCGCGGGCCGACCGCTACCGCCGTCTGTCGGTCAGCGTCTCCGCCGGGGCGCGGGATGCGGCGGGCGAGCACCGCGGGCTGATCGACCTGGCGCTGGCGCGTGACGGGGAGGGCGCGAGCGCCGCGCTGCGCGAGCACTACGGGCGGACAGCCGCCGCGCTCGAAGGTTTCCTCAAAGAATAAGAGCGCTCCCCCCTTTCGAGGAAAGCGCTCCCGGTTCGTCTATGGGGCGGCTCTTACTTGCTGGCGACCGTCGCAGCGCCGATTTCCGCACCGCCGCCGATCGCCACGTTGAGCGCGACATAGTCGCGGGCAAGCTGGCGGATCGCCGCGGCGAGCGACAGGCGGGCCGAGGCCACGTTGCGTTCGGCATCGAGCACGTCGAGGATCGTGCTGGCGCCGCCGCGATAGCTTTCGCGGGCAAGGTTCAGCGTCTGCTCGTAGGAATTGACGACCTTGCGCAGGGCGGCGACCGTCTGGCCGTCGCGGATGAGCGCGGTCTGGGCGTTTTCCACTTCCTCGACTGCGTTCAGCACGGTGGACTTCCAGGTCAGATACTGCTGCTCGGCTTCCGAGCGGGCGATCTTGACCTGGGCCTGCAGCGCGCCGCCGGTGAAGATCGGCAGCGTCAGCGACGGGCCGAACGACCAGCTCGACAGGCTGCCGGTGACGGCGTTGAAGTTGCGCGAGGCGCCGATCGAGCCGCCGAGCTCGATGCTCGGATAGAGGTCCGCCTCGGCGACGCCGATCTGCGCCGTCGCCGCCTGCAGGCGGCGCTCGGCCGCGCGGATGTCGGGACGGTTGCGGATGAGGTCGGCCGGAACGCCCGTGCGCGTAGTGTAGCGCGGCATGGGCTGCGGAGCGCCCTTGATGAGGCTGGAGGTGATCGTGGCCGCCGGAACGCCGAGCAGCGTCGCGATGTGGTTGGCCGCCTGATGGAAGCCGGTCTCGAGCGCCGGCAGGTCGGCCAGCGTCTGGTTCACGAGGCCTTCCGTCTGCAGCACGTCGAGGCTGGAGGCGGCGCCCGCTTCCTTGATCTCGTTGGTGAGCTTGAGGGTCTCACGGCGCGACTCGAGGTTCTTGCGGTTGAGCGCCAGCGCCTCCTGATAGTAGCGCGCGTTCACGTAGCTCGAGACCAGGTCGGAAAGATAGGCGAGCCGTGCGACGCCGACGTCGTCATAGGCTGCGTCGAGCGAGGCGTTCGCCGCTTCCTTCGACCGGCGGTACTGGCCGAAGAGGTCAAGCAGCCACGAAATGCTTGCCCCGCCCGAGATCGACTTCGATTCGGAATGGTCGCTGCCGGTCGTGCGGCGCAGGTAGCTGCCGTCCTGGCCGCTTGCCGTCGCATCGGCCGAGGCGCCGATGCTCGGCAGCGCGCCCGCGCCGGCGACGACGACATTTGCTTCCGCCGCCTCGATGCGCTCCAGCGCCTGCCGCACGGAGAGGTTTTCCGCCATGCCCTGATGGACGAGGCTGTTGAGGCGCTTGTCCCGGAAGGCTTCCCACCACGGATTGAGCGACACGTTCTCGCCGCTCGTCGCCTTGCTTTCGGAGAACTTGGCCGGAAGGACGGCATCGGGCTTCTGGTAATCGGGACCGACGACGCACCCCGACAGGAGGAGCATGCTCAGAGGAAAAAGTGTCCTGGTGAAATTCATGATCATCCCCTGCCGGCCGACATGACGGCCATATCTTAACTGAACGGAATTGTGATTCACTCTTTATTGATGTTTCACGCGAAGATCGAGCCTTCCCCTGAAAAAAGAATGGTCCCACAGCGTTTTTCCCCCGCTTCGCCGAGGGGGTGTGTCCGCATTGCAACTGATATGCTCCGCGGGGCCATTCTGCAGCACCCGCGCTGCGCAAGCCGCGCGGCTTTCGATGCGCCGCCAGGTTGCGTCATGGCAATTCCCCAGAATATTCGTCTTCACGACATATTTTTCTGAGAAATGCTGCATCCGCGAACATTATTTTGCGATTCGAAATTGTCACACAAATCCGGCGGTATTTTTTTCCAAAAACCAGCGGATTCCATTGACAAGAAAAGGAGAGCCGCCTATGTGTTGGAGCATCGCATGAGGACCGCATGCGTTTCATTCCGGTCCACCCCTGACGCGTCCATTTTTTAAGCGTCAGCGCCAACAAAGGGAGTGTGTCATGTCCGATTTCAACCGCATCGCCTCCACGGGTGTGGCGTGCTCCTGTCGTGAAACGATTACAGGGAAAACGCATACGGCCCTTCGCCGAATGTGATCTGATTCCCCTCTTCGAATTAAGCGCAAGACAGAATTGGCTGTGCCTTCGGGCGCGGCAGGAGTTGTTATGAAGAAGCAAGTTATCGAAATCGGTGGTGAAGCCGTCGGCGTCGTCGTTCCGGATGAGGATCGGCTGAAGTTCATGGCCGTCAAATATTCCGTATGGGACCTGGATTCCCAGCGCTTCTCCTCCGCAGACGAGGTGCGCGCCGCGATCCGCCGCCTTCTCAACGATCCCTCCGCCTCCACGCGGGCGATCTCCCCGGCGGCTATCGCCGCCGCCTGAACCGAATTCCAGACGATCCGGCAGTCTTGCCGGATGCTCCCGGCCTCGCCGCACGGCGGGGCCGGTTTCGTTTTGTGGACAGTCCATTCACCGGGCGCCCGCTGGCGCGGCATGCCAAATCCTGATTGGGTGCCGGCGAAAGGAGGTGCCTCATGACACCCGTTATCATGACAGGCGGCATCCATCACATCACCGCCATCACCCGGAAGATCCAGGCGAATGTCGATTTCTACGCGGGCTTCCTCGGCCTCAGGCTCGTCAAGCGCACGGCAGGCTACGAGGACGCCGACCAGCTTCATCTCTTCTATGGCGATGCGGCGGCAAGTCCCGGTTCGCTCGTCACGTTCCTGGCCTGGGAGGACGGTTCTCCCGGACGGGTCGGCCTCGGCCAGCCGTCCGAGATCGCCTTTGCCATCCGGCCGGAGGCTATCGGCTTCTGGCTGACGCGCGCGCTGACGCACAACATCGCGCTCACCGGCCCGGCGCAGGAGTTCGGCGAGCCGGTGCTGCGCCTCAAGGACCCGGACGGCATCATCGTCAAGCTCGTCGGCGAGGCGGGCGTGGAAGGCCCGGCGCCTCACGTCACGAAGGAGATTGCGGCAGCCGACGCCATCCAGCGCATCCGCGGCGCGACGATCCTTTCGGAAAAACCGGCCGAAACGGCGGCGTTCATCGCCGGCCATTTCGGCTTCCGGACGGTCGCCGAGGCGAACGGCATCCTGCGGCTGGCGGGCGAGGCGGGCGACGTGCTCGACATCCGCAATGCCAGCGGCTTCTGGACCGCCGCGCCGGGCACGGGCACGATCGACCATGTCGCGCTGCGCGCACCGGACCGGCCGGCGGTGGAAGCCGCGGCCGCCCGGCTTGGAAGGGAAGGGGCGGGCGATACCAACATGCACGACCGCACCTATTTCTACTCGCTCTATGTGCGCGAACCCGGCGGATCGCTCGTCGAATACGCGACGGACGGCCCCGGCATGACAGTGGACGAGCCGCTGGAGACGCTCGGCGCCAAGCTTTTCGTCCCGAAGCATTTCCGCGCCGATCCGGACGACGTCCGGGCCCGGCTTCCGCAATTTTCCCTGCCCGGAGAAGAAAGAATGTCCGAACGCGACCTGCCCTTCATCCATCGGCTGCACCGCCCGGAAACGCCGGACGGCACCGCCGTCGTGCTGCTGCACGGAACCGGCGGCAACGAAACCAGCCTCCTGCCTTTCGGCGCGCGCCTTGCGCCGAATGCCGTGCTGCTCTCGCCCCGCGGGCGCAGCAGCGACGAGGGTTATCCGCGCTTCTTCCGCCGCCTCACCGCCGTCACTTTCGACCAGAAGGACATCGCGGGCGAGGCGGCAGCCTTCGCGGCCTTCATGGAGGGGGCGAACGCGGCCTATGGGCTCGATCCGGAGAAGACGCTGTTGGTCGGCTACTCCAACGGCGCGAACATGATCGGTGCGGTCATGCTGCTGCATCCCGGCATCGTCCGCAACGCGGTGCTGCTGCGCGGCATGAACGTGCTGGAAAGCGTGCCCGCGGTCGGCGCGCCGGAGACGGCGAACGTCTTGATGCTGAGCGGCGAGGCCGATCCCTACGGGCGCTTTGCCGGTGACCTCGAACGGCTGCTCAAGGCACGCGGCGTGGCCCTGGAGCACCAGTTCCTCCCCGCCGGCCACGACATCGGCCCCGCCGACCTGGAACTGGCGAAGGCCTATAGGGAGCGCATCACCGGCTGACGCCGATGATGCCGACAAAAAGGGCGCGTCGAAGGACGCGCCCTTTTTGGGTCCACGGCATTGCACGCGAGGCGCTGCCCTACCGCTTGTGCTGCGCGACGAAGGCGGCGAAGCCGGCGATGAAGTCGCGGAGCTTCTTCTCGGCCGCCTCGTCGGTCAGCCTGCCGTCCTCGATGAGGGTGCCGGCGCGCGAGACCATGAGTTTTGCGCCGAACCACGGCACGGTGCCGAGCGTGCGCATGACGGGCAGCCAGGCCTCCTGCGAGAGCAGGGTGCCGAAATTGCCGGGCGAGGCGCCGGCGATGGCGAAGGGTTTTCCGGTGAAGACGCGCGGAATGTCGGCGGGCGGGCGGCTCATCCAGTCGATGGCGTTCTTGAAGACGCCGGGAATGCCGTTGTTGTATTCCGGCGTGAAGAGGATGACGCCGTCGGCCGCCGCCGCAAGGTCCTTGAGGCGGGCGACGGCTTCCGGAATGCCGTCCGCCGCTTCGACGTCCGCGTCGTAGAGCGGAACGCCGCGGATCGTGCCTTCCACGATCTCGACGCCCTCCGGCGCCATGGTCAGCGCGGCTCTGAGGAGCGCCGTGTTGAAGGAGGCCTTGCGCAGGCTTCCAGAGATTGCCACCAGTTTCGTCATGTCCATCTCCGTTGCAAGGACGAAAACCCCGGCGGGACGATGTCGCGCCGGGGTCGGGGAAGTCCTGTCAGGCGAGCGGCTTCAGCCGGGCCTCGATCTGCGCGCGGCGCGGCTCGAGGAAGGGCGGCAGCGACAGGCTCTCGCCGAGCGTTTCCATCGGCTCGTCGACGGCGAAGCCGGGCCCGTCCGTGGCGATCTCGAACAGGATGCCGTTCGGCTCGCGGAAATAGAGCGAGCGGAAGTAGAAGCGCTCGACCTCGCCGCTGGAGGGCAGGCGGAAGCCGCGCAGGCGCTCCGTCCAGCCGTGCAGCGCTTCCTCGTCCGGCGCGCGGAAGGCGACGTGGTGCACGGCGCCGGCACCCTGGTGGGCGGCCGGAAGGTCCGGCTCGACGGCGACGTGCAGTTCGGCGGCCGGGCCGCCTTCGCCCATCGAGAAGACATGGACGTCGCCCGCCCCGTCCGGGTTCGGATAGGTCGCGGTTTTCTTCATGTTCATGACCTGGACCAGCACGGCCTCGGTGTTGCGGATATCCGGAACGCTGAGGGTGATGGGGCCGAGGCCCTTGATCTGGTGTTCGGCCGGAACCGGGCTCCTTTCCCACGGATGGGCCGGCGCGCCGGCATCGTCCACGGTCAGGCGGAAGCGCTGGCCTTCGCCGTCCTCGAAATCGAGCGTGGCGCGGCCCGCGACGTCGCGGATCTCGCCGGCCTTGACCTTGAGGTCGGCAAAGCGGGCCTTCCACCATTCGAGCGTGGCGAGGCTGGCGACGCGAAGGCCCGTGCGGGAGACGCTGTGCGTGCCGCGCCGCTCATGACCGACCGGCCAGTCGAAGAAAGTGAGGTCCGTGCCGGGCGAGGCAAGGCCATCGGCATAGAAGAGGTGGTAGGCGCTGGTGTCGTCCTGGTTGACGGTCTTCTTGACGAGGCGCAGGCCGAGAGTTTGCGTGTAGAAGCGCAGGTTCTCCTGCGCGTTGGCGGTGATCGCCGTCAGGTGGTGGATGCCGGTAAGCTGCTGCGTCATGATCGCTCCTCCCCGGAAGGTCCGGGATTGCCGTGCGTGCCCCGCTGCGGGGCCTTGCGTTGAGGCGAATATCACCCCTTGCCTCCGCCGTCGGAAGACCGGCCCCGCCGAACGGAATGTTCACTTTTCCTGAACGGTGCCGGCAACGCCGCCCTGGAGGAGCGTTTTCACGCGGGTTTCGTTCCGCGGCAGGTCGTTAGAATTTTATCTATTCTTAAACCAGCATTCGCTTACGCTCCCGTTTGCGAAATGACTTCGTCCCTGTTTCGCCGCGCGAGCCGGCATGTCCCGCCATTCCATACGGTGCCACTGCGCTTTGCGCCCGGCCAGGAGACGCTTCATGCTGCCGAAGACCGCGACTGCCAGGAACATGTTCGCCATCGTGGCGGCGGGGGTGGCCACGACCGTGGCGACGGCGGGGATATTGCTCTGGCTGTCCTACCGGGCCGTGGAAGAGCGGTCGATCTCGGAAATGGTCAACGCCGCCGAGGCGAGCGCCGGCAAGGTCGAGACCTATTTCGCCAAGGTCAAGGCGCTGAGCTGGAACATGCGCTCCACGCTCTATGCCGTGAAGGCCGCCGGCACGCCGAGCCGCGAGGTGATGAACAGCGTCTTCTTCCGGCTGATGGACGACAATCCCTTCGCGCTCGGCGTCAGCACGGGCTGGGAGCCCGGCGCCTTCGACGGCAAGGACGAGCAATATCGCGACAAGCCCGGCCATGACGCCACGGGCCGCTACGTCCCCTATTTCGTGCGCAACGAGGGCAAGGTCGAGCTGGTGCCGCTGGTCGACTACGACAAACCCGGCGCCGGCGACTACTACCAGGTGCCGAAGGCGACCGGAAAGGACTTCCTGACCGAGCCCTACAGCTATGTCATCGGCGGCAAGACCGTGCTGATGACCTCCTTCATGGTGCCGCTGATGTTCGACGGCACGTTCCGCGGCGAGACGGGCGTGGACATCGCCCTCGACGCGCTGGCCGCGGACATGGCGCAGTTGAAGCCGCTCGGCGAAGGCTATGTCGCCCTTCTCAGCCAGGGCGGCAGCATCATCAGCCATCCGGATACCGCCGTGCTCGGCAAGACGCTCGCCGATTCCGGCCTCGACGCGACGTGGCAGGCGCTGGTCGCCAATCCGGAAAAGACGATGGAGGTCAAGGACGCGGCGGGCGTCGCGTCCATCGCGGTCGCCGTGCCGGTGCCGCTCGTTCCGGGCACGACCTGGTTCACCGTGGTTTCCGTGCCGAAATCCGTCCTCTTCGCCAAGCTCACCTCGCTCGCGCTGACGTCGATCGTCGTGATCGCCATCGCCGCCGGCCTGATGGTGGCGATCGGCTGGCTTCTGGCCACGCGCTTCCGCAAGCGCCTCGACAAGGTGATCGCCGCCACGAGCGAGATCGCCCGCGGCCGCACCGATGTCGATCTTTCGGAATCGGAACGGCAGGACGAGATCGGCGAGATGGCCCGCTCGCTCGCCGTGCTGCGCGATGCGACGCTCGCCAAGGTACGCCTCGAAGGGGAGGCCGAGCAGAGCCGCGCGCTTTCCGAGGAGGAGCGCCGCCAGCGCGTCGGGGAAGCCGCCGAGCGCGAGCGCCAGACGCGCATCGCGGTCGAAGCGCTGGCCGAGGGCCTGCAGAAGCTTGCCGACGGCGACACGACCCACCGCATCGAGCAGGCCTTCGCCGGTTCGCTCGACGAGGTCCGCCATGATTTCAACGCATCGGTCGAGAAGCTGCAATCGGCGCTGCGCTCGGTGGGCAGCAATGCCAATGCCATCCAGGCGGGCTCGGCGGAAATCCGCGCCGCCTCCGACGACCTTGCCAAGCGCACCGAACAGCAGGCCGCCTCCGTCGAGCAGACCGCAGCAGCGCTGGAGGAGATCACCACCTCGCTGAAGGACGCCACCAAGCGGGCCGAGGATGCCGGCCAGCTCGTGGAGCGTACCCGTGCGGGGGCCGAAAAGTCCGGCGAGGTCGTGCGCCGCGCCGTCGATGCGATGAGCGGCATCGAGACCTCCTCGCGCGAAATCTCCAACATCATCGGCGTGATCGACGAGATCGCCTTCCAGACGAACCTTCTGGCGCTGAATGCCGGCGTGGAGGCGGCGCGTGCAGGCGAAGCCGGCAAGGGCTTCGCGGTCGTCGCGCAAGAGGTCCGCGAGCTCGCCCAGCGCTCGGCGAGCGCGGCCAAGGACATCAAGGCGCTGATCACCAAGTCGGGCGAACAGGTCCATCTCGGCGTGGCGCTCGTCGGCGAGACCGGTTCGGCGCTTTCCGAAATCGTCGATCAGGTGCAGGAGATCGACCAGAACGTGGCGGCGATCGTGCGCTCGGCGCGCGAGCAGTCCACCGGCCTCAACGAGATCAGCGCTGCCGTCAATTCCATCGACCAGGGCACGCAGAAGAACGCGGCCATGGTAGAGGAACAGACGGCGGCAAGCCACGCGCTGGCGACGGAAGCCGCCGCGCTCAACACGCTCATCGCCCAGTTCCGCCTCGGTGCGAGCCTTGCCGCGCAGCGTCCGACGGGTGCGGCGCAGGCCGAACCGCGTCCTGCCGCCTCCGGCGCGCGGGCGCTCGGCACCAAGCTTTCCCGCGCCTTCGGCGGCGGGCAGACGGCAGCCGCGGTGGCGCAGGACTGGGAAGAGTTCTGAGCCGTAAAACACCGAACGGGGGAAGGGCGGTCCGGCAGCGGGCCGTCTTTTTCCTTGGGCAGCCTGCCCAGCATTTGGGCAGGCTTCTGTGCCGGAACGGGACGAATCCCCGCCCTGCAGGCGTTCTGGCGCGTGGCACGCTTCCTGCATCGCCTGGGTCGGTCCAGAGGGGACCAAGAGAGAAGCGACCGGCAAAGGACGCTCCGGCAGGGCCGCCGTGCGACTTTCCCCAAGAATGGGGGAAGGAGCCGGCGGCCTTGTTGTCTTCCCGTTTCTCAGAGCGCTGAGAAACGGGCTTAATCATAATTTGCCGCCGCGGCCGCCTTGCCGATTGGCTTTTCGGCGAGAGTTGACCACACTCGCTGCGCGGCAAGCGGGCGGCAAGGCTTGTCAGTCCGCTCTTCGCAATATAATGAGGAACCATATTAAATGGGGTTTCTGCAACAGTGGAGACGACGATGACGCGATCGGGCAGAGTGATGCTTGCGGCCTTCCTGCTGTCGGCCGCCGCCATGCCGGCCTTCGCCGATGGCGCGGCGAGGCCGGTGCGGATCGCGCCGGCGCATTTCGAGGAACGCGAGCAGACCGTCACCGTCACCGGCGAGGTGGCGGCGCGCGTGGAGACGGATCTCTCCTTCCGCGTCGGCGGGCGGATCACCGCCTGGTTCGTCGATGTCGGCGATACGGTCAGGGAAGGTCAGGTTCTGGCGGAACTGGACCCCGAAGAGCAGACGGCCGACGTCGAGGCGGCGGAAGCGGGCGTCCGCGCGGCCGAGGCGCAACTGAAGCTCGCCCGCACCAATTACGACCGGCAGCAATCCCTCTTCAACGACGGCATCAGCACCCAGCGCGACCTCGACGATGCCGAGACGGCGCTTCGCACGGCCGAAAGCGCCCGCGAGGCGGCCGTTGCCCAGCGCGACACGGCCCGGGAAGTGCTTTCCTATACGGAGCTGCGCGCGCCGGCCGATGGCATCGTCACCGCCCGCCTTGCCGAGGCCGGACAGGTGGCGCAGGCGGCGCAGACCATGTTCACTCTTGCCGATAACGGCCCGCGCGATGCGGTTTTCGACGTCTACGAATCGCTGTTTTTCGCCAATCCCTCCAAGGACGGCGTGGTGGTGACGCTGCTCAGCGACGACAAGGTGCGCACCACGGGCAACGTGCGCGAGGTTTCGCCCACCATCGATGCGGCGACCGGCACGGTCCGGGTGAAGATCGGCCTCGACCGGACGCCGCCGGAAATGACGCTCGGCGCTTCGGTTGTCGGCGTCGGCGCCTTGGCGCCGCGGCGCGTCGCGGTCGTGCCCTGGCAGGCGCTCTCCGGCATCGGCCGCAAGCCGGCGCTCTGGGTGGTCGACGAGGCGAGCGGGACGGTCAGTCTGCGCGCCGTGGACGTGCTTTCCTACGAGACGGGCTCGGCGTTGATTTCAGGCGGCATAGAGGAGGGCGAGATCTACGTCGCGGACGGCACGAAGCTGCTTCGCCCCGGCCAGAAGGTCACGCCTGTCGGAGGAGACGTCCAATGAGGAAGCTTCCCGTTCTGCTGGCGGCCACCGCCCTTGCAGCAAGCCTGCTTGCCGGCTGCAAGGAGGAGGAAGAGGCGGCCGCCCCGCCGCGGCCCGTCCTCTTCACCGTCGCAACGCCGACGGCGCTCGCCGGCACCCGCTTTGCCGGCACGGTGCAGGCCAAGGTGCAGGCCGCGCTCGGCTCGCGCGTTTCCGGCCGGCTCGTCTCGCGGACCGTCCATGTCGGCGATCTCGTGAAGAAGGGCGACGTGCTCGCCGTGCTCGATTCGACAGCCTATGAGCTCGCCGTGCGCTCCGCCCGGGCCGAGCTTTCCAGCGCCGAGGCGACGCTTGCGAGCGCC
>CBIMFD010000012.1:0-27595 GCA_966243085.1 uncultured Shinella sp. | reverse complement strand
AGCAGCTCGCTGTCCAGTCGCTGTCGATCGCCAACTCCGCTTCGGAAAGCATCCTGACGCTCTTCCGTTAATCGGAAGGCATCGTCTGAACATGGAAGGCCCCGGTTTCGCCGGGGCCTTCTTCACATGCAGGCACCGGTCAGAGCGGCGAATGCAGGAAGGTCGGCATGGCCGCGTTCTCGGCCCGGCGCTCGAGGTAAAGCCGTGCCGTATCCAGCGCCTCGCGGATCGTCACGTCCATGTCGAGGTAGCGATAGGTGCCGAGGCGGCCGACGAAGGTGACGCCCGCCTCCCGTTCCGCGCGGGCGACATAGTCGGCAAGCTGCGCCTTCTCCTCGACGAGGCGGATGGGATAGTAGGGGATGTCGCCCGGCTCGCAGGCGCGCGAGAATTCGCGGTAGCAGACCGAGCCCTGGTGCTCCTCCCAGGGCGAGAAGTGCTTGTGCTCGGTGACCCTCGTATGGGGCACCGAGACGTCGCCGTAGTTCATCACCGCGCAGCCCTGATAGTCGCCGTCATGGGTGAAGCGCTCGAAATCGAGCGTGCGGTAGCCGAGCCGGCCGAGCTCGTAGTCGAAATAGCCGTCGAGCGGGCCGGAATAGAAGACATGGCCGAAGCCCGCCTCCTCGCCGCGTTGAAAATTCCTCTCCAGCGTCACCGCCATGTTCGGATGGTCGAGGATCCCCTCGATCATTGCGGTATAGCCGTTCTCCGGCATGCCCTGGTATTTGTGGAAGAAGTAGTTGTCCTCGTAGTTGAAGCGAACCGGCAGGCGTTTCAGGATCGATGCCGGCAGTTCCGTCGGCGAGCAGCCCCATTGTTTCTGCGTATAGCCCTTGAAGAACGCTTCGTAGAGATCGCGACCAACGAAGCGCAGCGCCTGTTCCTCGAAGGTCTGCGGGTCCGCGATGGTCTTGTCCGCTTGCTCCCCGATGAAGGCGCGGGCCTCGTCCGGGCGGAAGCACTTGCCGAAGAACTGGTTGATCGTGTGAAGGTTGACCGGGAGGGAATAGACCTGCCCGCCGCTCGTCGTCTTCACCCGGTTCTTGTAGGGCATGAAGGCTGCAAAGCCGTTCACGTAGTCCCAGACTTCCGCGTCGTCCGTGTGGAAGATGTGAGGACCGTAGACGTGCACCATCACGCCCGTCGCCGCATCGCGCTCCGTATGGCAATTGCCGCCGATATGGCTGCGTGCGTCGATGATCTCGACCCGGTGGCCGGCCTCTGCGAGTTCGCGGCCGATGACGGCGCCGGAGAGCCCGGCGCCGACGATGAGAATGCGTTCGTCTGCCTTCATGCCTTTTCGTCCTGACGGTCGTGGAGATGCTGCGGCAAGAGAGCCTTCGACCTTGCTAGTGTAGCTGCCTTGTGTCGGGCTTGCCGGGCAGGGGACGACAGCCTTGCCGAAAGTTCTCAAATTTTCAAATATATAGGCGCCACTCGCACGTCTCGTTAATAAAAAATTAACGGTCGCCGATTAACTCTTGACTTACTGGGGGTAGCTTGCCGAAAATCGGCCTCGCCGAAAGGTGGCCGGCACGTCCGGTTTTCATACGGGACCTCCCCGTCCTCAGCGCAGGATTTCGTAGCTGTCTTCGGCTCCGAATGCATGATGTCCTTCCAGCGCGAGGCTCGTCAGAGCCATGTATTTTCAATCTTTTTCGACGTGTGTTCGCTGAATTGCCGATCGAGGCGGCACACGGGGGAGAATGGACCGACCAGGCGCGGTGCATTCTCGAAATCGAAAATGACGTCAATATTTGGAAGGTAGCTCATGACATCGACCATTCCCTCGCTTTCCACCAGCCAGATCCGGACTCTCTCGACGGCTGCGATCCAGGCTTGGACTGCGGAGGATGTGGCTGCCCTCAGCACCGAACAGATCGGCGTGCTGAACGCGCGTCAGGTCGGAAGCATCGATGCCGGCTATGTCGGCTCGCTCACCACGCAGCAGATCCGCGCCGTGTCGTCGCGCGCCATCGGGGGCCTGACGGTCGATCAGCTCGCTTACCTCTCCTCGCAACATATCCAGGCGCTTTCCACGGCGCAGGTCGGCGCGCTCTATTCGCAGCAGATCGATGCTCTCGAAGTCGGCCAGATCGAAGCCTTCACCAGCACGCAGATCGGCGCCTTTACCGCGAGGGAAATCCACGCGTTGTCGCCCGACGACATCATGACCTTCACGACCGACGAGATCGCGGCGATCAATCCCAAGACGGTGCCGAGCCTGACCACGGATGCCATTGCCGCACTTTCGCCCGACCAGGTCACCGCTCTGACGTCGGCGCAGGTCGCCGCGCTCTCGGTCGCCCAGTTGGCGGCCTTCACACCCGAGCAGGTTGAAACGCTGGGCACTGCCCAGTTGGGTGCGCTGACCGTGCGTCAGGCATCGGGCCTCGACGTGACGGCGCTGACGACCGCCCAGACGGCCGCCCTGTCGACGGCCTTCGTCGCGGGATTGAAGACCCATCAGATCACCGCCCTCTCGTCCGAGCAGGCAGAGGCCCTTACGAGCAGCCAGGTCGCCGCGCTCTCGGCCACCGCCGTCGCCGGCCTCGAAGCCGAGGATATCGAAACCTTCTCGACCGACGAGATCGCCAGCATCAAGACGCAGGTGCTCACGCGCCTCACCACCGATACCGTCGCCGCGCTTTCTACCACGCAGGTCGCCGCTCTGACGACGGCGCAGGTCGCCGCGCTCTCCATCGCGCAGTTGACCGTCCTTTCCTCCGAGCAGGTCGGCGCGCTGAGTTCGGGCCAGGTCGGCGCACTGACCGCGCGCCAGGCCTCGGCCCTCGATGTCGCGGCGCTGACGACCGCCCAGACCGGCTCCCTTTCGACGGCCTTCATCAGCGGGCTGAAGAGCAACCAGGTCGCGGCGCTCTCGTCCGAGCAGACGGCGGCCCTCACGAGCAGCCAGATTGCTGCGCTCTCGGCCGTCGCCATCGCCGGTCTCGAGGCCGAGGATATCGAGACGTTCTCGACCGACGAGATCGCCGGCATCAAGACGCAGATGCTCGCGCGGCTCGCCACCGATGCCGTGGCCGCTCTTTCCACTGTTCAGGTCGCCGCACTGACGACGGCGCAGGTCGCGGCTCTTTCGACCGTCCAACTGGCTGCTCTTTCCTCCGAGCAGGTGGGCGCTCTGACGACGGCACAGGTCGGCGCGTTTGTCATACGCCAGGCTGCAGGTCTTGACGTGTCGGCCCTTTCGACCGCCCAGACCGCGTCCCTGTCGACGGCCTTCGTCGCCGCTCTGAAGGGCAATCAGGTTGCCGCATTCTCGACCGAGCAGGCCTCCGCCCTCGGAACCGGACAGGTCGCCGCGCTCTCTGCGGCAGGCGTCACTGGGCTTGCGGCCGCGGATATCGAGACGTTCACGGCCGATGAGGTCGCGCAGATCGCCACGCGGGCGCTCGTGTGGCTCGCCACCGATGCCGTGGCCGCCCTTTCCACCGCGCAGGTCGCCGCCCTGACGACCGGGCAGGTCGCAGCCCTCAAGAGCACGCAGCTTGCCGTCCTCAATTCCGATCAGCTTGGCGCGCTGACATCGGCGCAGATCGGCGCCCTGACCGCACGCCAGGCCCTGGGTCTCGACATGGCCGCGCTTTCGACCGCCCAGACCGCGTCCCTGTCGACGGCCTTCATCGCAGCGTTGAAGAGCGATCAGATCGCCGCGCTCTCGTCCGAGCAGACGGCGGCTCTGACGAGCAGCCAGGTCGCGGCGCTTTCGGTCTCCGGCGTCTCGGGCCTCGCAGCCGAGGATATCGAGACGTTCTCGGCGGACGAGGTTGCACAGCTCGGTTCGCGGACGATCGCGCGGCTGTCCACCGACGTCGTCGCCGCGCTGACGAACGACCAGATCGAGGCCCTGACCACGGGGCAGGTCGCGTCCCTGTCTTCGGCGCAGATCGCAGCCCTGTCCTCGGAGCAGATCGATCTCCTGAATTCCGCGCAGATCGGCGCCCTGAGCAGCCGGCAGATCGCGGCGATGCTGCTTGAGGATATCCAGACCTTCAAGACGGACGAAATCGCGGCGATCGGCACCCGGGCCATCAGGGGGCTGACCACGGAGCATGTCTCCGGCCTGACCGAAGAACAGCTCGACAGCTTCACGACGGCGCAGGCGCGGGCGATGACGGTGGCGCAGGTAAACGCGGTGGTTGCGGCCTACGCCGAATTCGAGGGTCTTTGAGACCGGGCCGGGCGTACGGCCGGCCCGGATCATATCCGAACCCTTTCGCGGGCGTCCGTCATCTCCGGCGGGCGCCCGTCGATCGTTAATACTCGCGGATGAAGTCTATCCTTGGACCTGTGCTTGCCGCCGCCTGTCTGCACTGTCCCGCGGCCGAATTTCGGGCAGTTCGGAACATGCAATTGATGCGGCATTAACCCAAAATTAAACCCTGGGGAATAATCTCCGGTTGAACGCGAAAATCCCTCGCGAAATCCCGGGTCTGAAGATGCATTCAGGCCCCGCCGGCAAGGCGGCATCGGGTGAGGGGCGATTGCTTTCGAGGGCGTGGGGATCAGAGACATTCGTTGCTCTGGGTGCATGATGCCATTCCGCTGTGCTGGCTCGCGCGAGCCATGTTTCACCTAGCACAAAAGCCGGCCAAGGGCGGTGCCGGGCCTGCCGATGCCGATAACGGCACGCGCAGCGCCGAGGGCCTCGCATCATGCGCAAGGATATCGACATTCTTGCCGTGGACCTTCTGGATTGCCGGACGTGCAACGGGTGATTTGCGTCTGCCAACTTCAATCTTGGGGTATATCCATGTCTCTCACTTCGTTTGTTTCCGGCCTGTCCGCAACGCAGGTCAAGGGTCTCACCACCACGAACGTCGCGGCTCTCGATACCGCCGCCGTCGCTGCACTGAAGTCCGAATCCGTTGCTGCACTCTCTTCCAGCCAGCTTGCGGTCATCGCCACCGATGAAATCGAATCGCTGAAGCTGAGCAGCCTGTCGACCGGCGCGCTTGCCGGTCTGACCCTCGGCCAGTTCCAGCAGATCAACACGTCCACGACCGCTTCCCTCAGCGACGCCCAGGTTTCGGGCCTGTCGACCGACCTGGTCAGCCAGCTTGTCTCCGATGACCTTGATGCACTCGAAGCCTCTCAGGTGAAGGCCCTGACGTCCAAGCAGCTCGCCGTGCTGCAAGCCGATGAGCTTACGACAGCCTCGATCGCCAACCTCGACGCGGCACAGATCGGCAAGCTGAGCAGCGCGCAGGTCACGGCTCTCACCAGTGAAGCCGCCGCCGCCCTCACCGGCACCCAGCTCGCCGGCATGACGTCCGACGGTGTTGCCGCTCTCGAAGACGCCGACATCACGGCGCTCTTCGCCGGTACGTCGTCGAAGATCGACTCGCTTTCCACCAAGGCGGTCGCCGGCCTGTCGAACACCGACATCGCGCTGCTCGATGCCGATGGTGGCGGGAAGCTGACGTCGGATCAGATCAAGGCACTCAGCTCGGCACAGATCGGCGCCCTGACCACCGACGAGACCGGCAACTGGACTTCCGCCCAGGTTGCTGCCCTGGCCTCCAAGCAGATTCAGGCTCTGAGCATCGCAGCTCTCAGCTCGGACCAGCAGGGCTATCTGACCTCGAGCCAGATCGGTGCCCTCAGCTCGACCCAGATCGGCGCTATCGACGATGCCGCCCTGGATGCCTGGACCACGGAACAGATCGGCGCCATCAGCTCCACCGGCATTGCCGGCCTGACCACCGACAACGTGGCCGGCCTCGACACGGCGCAGATCAATGCTCTCAGCTCGAAGGCCTTCGCGGCACTGTCCTCCGAGAACATGGAAGTGATCGACGCGACGGTCTTCGCCGGTCTCAGCTCCGACCTCGTCAAGGCACTGTCGACCGACAAGATCGCCGGCCTGACGACCGACCAGGTCGCCGCAATGACGAGCGCCCAGATCGGCGCCATGTCGTCGGCCCAGATCGCGGCTCTCGAGGATGGCGATATCGCCCTCTTCGCCACCGGCGAGTTCGCTGCCATCTCCAGCACCGGCATCAAGGGTCTTGAGTCTGCTGACATCTCCGGCCTGTCCGACGCCCAGCTCGATGAGCTGACGGCCGGCCGCGAAAGCCTGTTCTCGCAGGACCAGACCAACTGGATCATCGCGGCCTACACGACCGCGTAATCGCCGGAAACGGCGGGCGCGGCTTCAGCCGGGCCTCATCCTTACCGCAATATCGAACGGGCGGCGCTCTTGCGCCGCCCGTTTGCCTTTGAGGTCCCGCGGCAGCCAGCCCCGCACAAGCAAGACGGGCAATAAGCGCACGGTGTTTTACTGCGCCTGCAATTGCCCTTCCCGGCCGCTCCACGGAGGACGTCATGAATGTAAAGACCTCTCTTGCTTCGGATCCGGCGTCGCCCCTGGTCGCTGCATTCCAGCGGGCGCGCAGCCAGCAAATGACGCTGCCGGACCTCATGCAATCGGCCGAGACGCTGACCGGCGGGGGCCTGCTGGCGCAGGCGGTCGATCTCTACAAGACCTGGATCGCCTTCAACGAGGACAATCCTTACCGGCACATGGCCTGTTTCAACTATGCCGTCGCGCTTCGTCAGGCCGGTGACGTCGTCGGCGCGATCCATGCGCTGCAGACCTGCCTGAAGCTGGATCCGTCCTTCGGCCCCGCCCATATCAATCTCGGGCGCGCCTTCGAGGACAGCGGCCAGATCGACAAGGCCGTCAGGCAATGGCTGGCCTTCGCGGACACGACGAAGGAGATCACGCCCGAGAAGCTGGGGCATCGCCTGATGAGTCTCCAGCATACCGGCCGCGTATTGGAGAACGCCGGCCGGCTCGAGGAGGCGGAAGCCGTCCTGTGGCAGGCGATCGAGCTGCAACCCATGAAGCCCGAGGCGGCCCAGCACTGGCTGTCGATCCGCCAGCACCAGTGCAAGTGGCCGATCATGACGCCGTCGAGCCATGTCACCCCCCGCCAACTGGTCGATGCGCAGTCGCCGCTGACCCTCGGATGCTATGCGGACGATCCGATCTTCCAGCTCGCGAGAGCCTGCCGCTACAACAAGGCGCTGGTCGGTCGGCCCGATATCAGCGCCGTCCCGCGCAAGCCGGTGCGCAGCAAGTCGGGCAGCGGCCAGCGCCTTCGCGTCGGCTATGTCTCCTCGGACCTGCGCCAGCATGCCGTCGGCTTTGCCCTCAGCGAGGTTCTGGAGCTGCACGACAAGACGAGCGTGGAGGTCTTCGCCTACTATTGCGGCGATCCCGCACCCAACGACCAGACGCAGGCGCGCATCAAGGCCGCCGTGGATTGCTGGCGCGATATCGCGGCGATCAGCGATGTCGAAGCGGCCCAATTGATCAGCGCCGACGAAATCGACGTCCTTGTCGACGTCAACGGCTATACCAAGCACGCGCGCACGGCGATCTTCGCCTATCGTCCGGCGCCGGCCATCGTCAATTTCTGCGGCTATCCGGGCTCCATGGCGAGCCCCTACCACCAATACCTGATCACCGACGACTACATCATCCCGCCGGAAAACGAGATCTACTACACCGAGAAGGTTCTGCGCATCGCCTGCAGCCAGCCCGTCGACCGCAAGCGCGAGATCGCCCCGCGGCCGACCCGGGCGGAGGTCGGCCTGCCGGAGGACGCTTTCGTCTATGCCTGCTTCAACGGCATGCAGAAGATCACCGAGGCGTGCTTTACGCGCTGGCTCGCCATCCTTGCGGCCACGCCCGGCAGCGTGCTGTGGCTGCTCGGCGAGAACGACATGGCCAGCCGGAACCTGCGCCAGAAGGCCGAGCAGGTCGGCATTGCCGCCGAACGCATCATCTTCGCGCAGAAGACTCCCAATCCGCGGCATCTCGCCCGCATCGCGCTTGCCGACCTCTTCCTCGACACGTTCCCTTACGGCGCGCATTCGACGGGTGCCGACGCGATCACCATGGGCCTGCCGGTGCTGACGGTTCCGGGCAAGAGCTTCCCGGCGCGCTTCTGCGCCAGCATCGTTTCCGCCGCCGGTATCGGCGACCTGATCTGCGCCTCGCCCGAGGAATACGTGGAGCGCGCCATCGCGCTCGCCACCGATCGGAAAGGGCTTGCGGCGCTGCGCGAGAGGCTTGCGAAGAACCGCGAAACCTGCGTGCTGCGCGACATGCCCGGCCTTGCCCGCCGGCTCGAAGAACTGTTCTGGCTCATGCAGGGAGAGGCGGAGCGCGGCGAAACACCGGTGCCCGACCTTGCCAACCTCGACGTCTATTACGAGATCGGCGCCGAACTGGTTCAGGAAAATCCGGAATTCGAGAGCGAGGAAGCCTATCGCCGGCGCTACGCCGAAAAGCTTGCGCGGTGGAACGATTTCTCGCCACTTCCCTTCGATACGCGGCTGTGGCCGGCCTGAAGGCCGGCGCACGGCCAGATATGGCCGTGAAAAATTTACGCTTTCTTCATGTTGGTTTATGAAGCGTTGACGGCGTTAACCATTTGTTAACCATTCGCCGTTAACCATTTGTTAAGAACGATGGACCGGCGCCAGGGCAAGAGCGCGCCGGATGCATGAAGCCCCTGTCGTTGCCGGTCCCGCCTCTTACTCCGGCATGTCCCGACACTCTCTTTTCCAGGGCTAGTGCCAATGACCAGCATATTGACCAACTCCGCCGCCATGGCGGCGCTGCAGACCCTGCGCTCCATCGACAAGGGCCTGGAGACGACGCAGGGACGCGTTTCCTCGGGCCTGCGTGTCGAGACCGCCGCCGACAATGCCGCCTACTGGTCGATCGCGACCACCATGCGCTCCGACAACCGCGCCATCTCCACCGTCCAGGATGCCCTCGGCCTCGGCGCCGCCAAGATCGATACCGCCTATGCCGGTCTGGAATCGGCCATCGAGGTCGTCACGGAGATCCGCGCCAAGCTCGTCGCCGCGACCGAGGAGGGCGTCGACAAGGAAAAGATCCAGGAAGAAATCACCCAGCTCCAGTCGCAGCTCGTCAGCATCGCGGAAGGCGCCTCCTTCTCCGGCGAGAACTGGCTGCAGACCGACCTGACGACCGCCGGCGGCTCCGTCACGAAGAGCGTCGTCGCCTCCTTCGTCCGCAATGCCTCGGGCACCGTCTCCGTCAAGACGGTCGATCATCTGCTCGACGACACGACCGTCCTCTTCGACCAGGGCGGCAATCTCGGTATTCTCGACAAGATGTCGGCGATCGACGGCGATGCCGTCACCCTCAACATCAACGAGGGCGGCGTCATCAGCGAATACACCGTCGCTGCATTCACGACGGACGAGGTGATCACGGCCGGCGCCGGCGCCTCCACCTTCGACGGCAGCTACGCCACGGACGGCGTGAACAATTACGTGAAGGTCGGCGACGACATCTGGGTCCGCGCCGTAGACCAGACGACCGTCCCCAGCCAGGAAGTCGCCTATCAGGATTCGAGCAACAACCTGTGGGCGGTCGACACGGCCAATGTCGTGACCGCCACGACCTCCTCCGTCGAAACTCTGGAAATCGACAACAACACGACGACCGCCCAGATCGACGGCCTGCTGAAGATGGTGGACACGGCGCTGGAATCGATGACCAGCGCGGCGGCCGACCTCGGCGCGATCTCCACCCGCATCGACATGCAGGAAAGTTTCGTCGCTACGCTCAACGACGTGATCGACAAGGGCATCGGCCGCCTCGTCGATGCCGACATGAACGAGGAATCGACGCGCCTCAAGGCCCTGCAGACCCAGCAGCAGCTCGGCATCCAGTCCCTGTCGATCGCCAATTCCAGCGCCGAGAACATCCTCCAGCTCTTCCGCCAGTAAGGGCAGGCCATCACGGATCCCCCGGCCGAAGGTCAACGGCCGGGTGGGCGGTTGGGCCGCGCGATTGCCCTGGCGCGGCCCAACACCCTTCATCTTCATCCTCGCACAAGTTTGAACGCCTAGGTTCGACGGCACGATCAGGAAGATTGTGCGCCTTTCCCTCTCCCGGAAGGCGCGGTGTCCGGGGAGACAGGTCAGCGGTGTTGTCAGGTTCCAGTGTTTTCGAGAGTAGACGCAAAAACGGCCCGCGGGTCTCCCGCCGGGCCTCGTTCGCGTTCGCCCGGCACGCTTTTTCGCAGGAGGGCGCGGCATGAGCGCCCAACTCGCCCGCTACCTCAAGGATTTCGGCGCTCCCCCGCGCGCCAAGGCTCCTGCCTTCCAGTCTCCGCCCGCCTTCGGCCTCGATGAGCCGGATGCCGGCCTGGGTGAACCCTTCGCCATGCCTGCCGCGCTGCCGCCCGTCGATATCGATGCCGAGCGTGCCGAAGCCCATGCCGCGGGACGCGCCGAGGCCGAAGCCGAGCTTCTGGCCCGGCACGAGGCGGAAATCGCCAGTCTCAAGGAGGCCCAGCGCACCGAGACCGACGCACTGAGGGCGCGCTACGAGCAGGACTATGCCGCGGCGCTGGCCGAGCGCTTTTCGGCGCTCTCCTTCGAGCTCGGCGAACTCGTCGCCGCACAGGTCGCCCATGTGCTGGCCCCGGTCATGAGCGATGCTCTTACCAAGGGCGCGGTCGCCGACCTCGCGCGCATGGTCGCCGAAGGCCTGCCGGAAGGCGAGGGGCTGACGGTCACGGTGAAGGGGCCGGCAAACCTCTTCGAGCAGTTGAAGTCGCATTTCGGAACGGCCGCGCCGGTCTTCCGCCATGTCGAAATGCAGGATGTCGATCTGACGGTGGAATTCGGCGACACCGTCCTGGTAACGCGGATGGCGGCTTGGGCTGACACCGTGCGCAAGGTGCTTGGATGAGCGAAGGCGAAAATCACCACCACGGCAAGAACGAGATCATCATCGTCAAGCGCCACGGCGACCACGACGGCGACCATCATGCCGCCGCCTGGAAGATCGCCTATGCCGACTTCATGACGGCGATGATGGCGTTCTTCCTCGTGATGTGGCTCGTCAACGCCGCCAACGAGGAGACCAAGGCCTCCGTCGCCTCCTATTTCAACCCGATCAAGTTGACCGACGACAAGCCGGCCGAAAAGTCCGTGAAGAAGCCCGCCAACAGCGCGGAGGGCGAGGCGACCCAGGACAAATCCAAGGAACAGGGCCAGCAGCAGGAAAGCGGCAACGGCGCGGAAAACGGCCGGGACGAGAACACCACGGCCGGCGAGGAGACCCGGTATTCGCAGGCCGATTTCTTCGAGAACCCCTATTCGGTCCTCTCCGAGATCGCGCAGGAAGTCGGCCAGCAGGCCAATGTCAGCGCCAAGGGTGAGGGGGGAGCGGCCAATTCCGGCCCGGCGACGGGCGCAAACGGCGGTGAAGCCTATCGCGACCCGTTCGATCCCGATTTCTGGACGCAGCAGGTCGAGATCTCGCAGGCGACCGATGCCGGCAGCGAGGCGGCGGCTAAGGACGCCAGGCCCGCCGAGCAGCAACAGCAGATGGCTGCTGTCGATCCCGACCGAACGGTCGAGGACGCCCTGAAGCAGGCCGAAAGCGAGGAAGCCGCGAAGAAGGCCGAGGAAGCCGGGAAGACCGCGGCCGCCGATGCCAAGGACAAGGCGGAGGAAGCCAAGGTCGAGGAAGAAAAGAAGGCCGACGAACTGAAGCAGCAGATCGCCAGGGAGATCGGCTCGCTCGGCAAGCTTGCCGAGGGCCTTACCGTCACGCCCGCCGAGGGCGGGTTGCTGGTCAGCCTCACGGACCAGCTCGACACGCCCATGTTCAACATCGGCTCGGCCGTTCCGCGCAAGGAAATGGTGCTGGCCATGGAGAAGATCGGCAAGATCCTCGAAGGCCGGCACGGCGCGGTCGCCATCCGCGGCCACACGGACGGGCGGCCCTTCGCCGGCGGCAAGAACGACAACTGGCGCCTTTCGCTGGATCGCGCGCAGAGCGCCTATTACATGCTCGTGCGCGGCGGCCTCGAGGAGAAGCGCGTCAGCCAGGTCTCGGGCTTCGCCGACCGCCGCCTGAAGGTTCCGGACGATCCGATGGCGGATGCCAACCGCCGCATCGAAATCCTCATCCAGGCCGAAGGCGGCTGATGCGATGGGTCTCCTGCGCCGCCTTCTCCTGACGGGTACGGTTTTCGGCGCGGCGCTCTGCGCCGGCATGTCCGCACGCGCTGAAACCTCCGACGACCTTGCGCCCTACAAGATGATCCGTTCGCTGCAATATGTGCAGGATACGGTGGTGCTCGGCGACCATTCGGCCATGGAGATGCAGCGCTTCCTGCTCGGCACGATCGACGAGCGGCTGCGCACGGCGGACCCTTCGATCTTCGACGACCCGCGCAACGTGGACGCCGCGCTCGTCTATGCGATGAGCGGCGGCAATCCCCAGACGCTTGAATATCTGATCCGCAAGGATGTCGGGGGGCATTTCGATCCCCGCCTCACCGATGCGCTGCGCGGCTATCTCAGCGGACGCGGCAGCCAGAGCGTGAAGTCGCTGGCGGAGATCTTTCCCGAATACAAGCGCTCGCGCGTCGGGCCCTACCTCGCGCTCGTCTCGGCCAATTCGGTGATGCGCAAGGACCCGAAGCTCGCGCTCGACTATTTCGACTGGGCGCGGCTCGTCGCACCGGGAACGATCGTCGAGGAGGCTGCGCTACGCCGCTCCATCTATGTCGCCAGCGAAGCGGACTGGGTCGACAAGAGCATGGCCTATGCGAACCGCTACGCGCGGCGCTACCTGCGCTCGCCATACGCCAGCCAGTTCGCCGATCTCTTCGTGAAGCTCGCGGTCGACCATTTCGACGAGATCAAGGAAGAGGACATTCTTGAGGTCCTTTCCTTCATGGACGTGCCGCGCCAGCGCGAGGTCTATCTGCGCATGGCGCGCCTTGCCGCCATATCGGGCAAGAACAAGCTTGCCTCCCTCGCAGCCGAGCGCGCCCAGATCCTTGCGGGCGACGGCGAAAGCGTGCCGAAGGTCCTCGCCGACCTCTATTCGGGCCTCGCCTCGGTGCCGTCCAACGACGTCGCTGCGGCCATGGAATCGATTATCGCCATTCCGGACGAGAAGCTGTCGGCCAAGGACCGGGCGCTGAAGGCAGCCGCCAAGGCGGTCGCGGAAGAGGTTCTCCGCGCGCCTGAGGAGGTGACGCCGCAGGAGACGGCAAGCAAGGCCGAGGAGGCCGCGCCCATCGAGGCCGAGGATGCCTCCTACGAAGGCTTGAGCGAGGCCGAAGCGGCCGACCGCGCGATGGACCCGCAGGCCGGCGCGGCGGATACGCCGATCGCTCTCGGCGCGGAGCCGGACGGGGAAAAGAAAAAGGACAAGCAGGATGCGGCGGCGGGCATCGATCCGGCCTTCGATACATTCGTATCGGGCGGCCGGTACAAGCTCGACGCAATCGACGCACTCTTGAAAGGAGAAGGCAGTTGAGCACCATCGACAGCGGGGTTCTGGGCATCGTTCAGGGGAATGCGTCGGCGAAAGGCAAGGCCGGGCACGGCAAGGGTGACGGCATGTCCGAAAAGGGCGACTTCGCCATCACCATCGCCAATCTCCAGGGCCGCGAAGGCGGCGAGGAACGCAAGGGCGGGCGGCTCTCGATTTCCGCGGCGCCCCATGCGGAAAAGGCCGAGCAGGCGAACGGCACGCGGGGAAAGTCCACACTTGCCGACATGGCGGCGCTTGCCGAGGCTTTCAGCAGGGCCGACGCCCGGTCCGGCGGCGAGGGGACGGCAGCGCAGGCGACCGCCGCCGAGCATGCCGGTCACAAGGAACAGACCGAAAAGCACAAGTCCACGAAGAAGGCCGGCGAGGCGGCCGACGACGATGCCGGGGAGGCAGGGGAAGCGCCTGCCGCGCGCACGGACGTCGGCAATCTTCTCGACATGCTCACGGCACCCGTCGTCCTGCCCCATGCGGCGGGCAATGCCGGCGTGAAGGCTGCCATGCATGGCGTTCCCGACGTAAAGGCGGAGACCGGCGGCAAGACGGCCGGAAAGGTCACCGCGGATGCGGATACGGGGACGGAAGCAGGCAGCGTCGACGATGTGGCGAATGGTGCCGACATGCCCAAGACCAATACGGACCGGCTGTTCCGTCTGGCGCGGGCGGACGGCAAGGGGCGCAGCCTCGACATGAACATTTCCGGCAACGGCGAGCGGACCTCGGTGCGCGACGCCAACCCGACCGGGCCGAAGGGCGAGATGGTGACCGTCGTCGATGCGCGACGCTATATCGGCCTTGCGCAGACCGGCAACGCGGCGGCGGTGACCGCCGCCATCACGCAGGACCCGCAATGGGCAGCCTCGCTGAGCGCCACCGGGGGCCTTGCAAATACGGATGCGGCGGCAACCGGCAAGGTCGTCAACACACTGAAGATCCAGATGCACCCGATCGAGCTCGGCCTCGTGACGGCCACCCTGCATCTGCAGGGCGAGCAGCTCGTCGTGTCGCTGCAGGTGGAAACGGGCGACGCCTATCGCCAGCTCAGCGACGACCAGGATTCCATCGTGCGGGCCCTGCGCGGCCACGGCTTTGCGGTCGATCAGGTGAGCGTGCAGCTCGCCCCGTTCGATCGCAGCGCGCAGTCCAATGCCCAGGGCCAGCCGCAACAGCAATTCTCCGGCCAGCCGCAGGCACAGGCGGGCGGTAACGGCCGCCAGGGCGGCGAGGGTGCGCCTGCACGCGAGGGATGGTCCTATGAAGGCAACACGTCGGAAAACGCTTCTGCCGGCTCTGGCGGCCAGCCTGTGCGCTCTGGCGGCGTCTATCTCTGACGCCGGCGCTTCGACGGGCGCCTGCGAGCGGGAAATCCTCTCGGCCGCGGCCAAGTACGATATCCCGCCCGGCATCCTCTATTCGGTCGGTCTCGCCGAGACCGGCCGGAAGGGATCGCTGCAGCCTTTCGCGCTCAACATCGAGGGCAAGGCCTATTTCGGCCAAAACCGGCAGGATGCCTTGCAGACCTTCGAGGCGGCGCGCGCGCGCGGCGTCAAGCTGATCGATCTCGGCTGCATGCAGATCAACCAGTATTACCATGGAGACCATTTCGCCTCGCCCGCCGAAATGCTCGATCCACGCAGGAACGTCGAATATGCGGCCTCCTTCCTCGCGCGCCTGCATGCCCGCCACGAGACCTGGACGATGGCCGTCGCACGCTACCATGCCGGCCCGGACAACGACCCGGCGCAGAAGCGATATGTCTGCCGCGTGATCGCCAATCTCGTGGCGACGGGCTATGGAAACTGGACGGCGAACGCGAAAAAATTCTGCCGCTGACTCATCTGTAAGTTGAATAGACCTGCCGAAGGCGACCTGTGCCATATTGTGGCAAGAATGCGCCTCATTTTGGGGTGACAAGGCAAGCCGTTAACCTTTGTTAACTTTTCCACCATAAAATTGTGGCTAGCGCGAATGGACATACTATATATAGACCAAATCGGCACGCAATTCTTAATCAACTGTTAATTCCACCCAGTCACTTCCTCTAGTTGCCGGTGATTCGCCCGATTCGTACGACTGCCTGAACGAGGCACCACACTGATTCGGAGGCGGACGAATGATCGTAGTGGTTGATGAGCGCGAGCTCGTTAAGGACGGCTATACTTCTCTTTTTGGTCGCGAGGGCGTGCCCTCGACGGGGTTCGATCCCCGTGAGTTCGGCGAGTGGGTGAACACCGCCGCCGATTCCGATATCGACGCGGTCGAGGCGTTCCTGATCGGCCAGGGCCAGCTCTCCATGGAGCTGCCGCGCGCGATCCGCGATCGTTCGCAGGCCCCGGTGATCGCGGTCAGCGACACCCCCTCCCTGGAGACGACGCTGGCCTTCTTCGACAGCGGCGTCGACGACGTCGTGCGCAAGCCGGTGCATCCCCGCGAGATTCTCGCCCGCGCGGCCGCCATCCGGCGCCGCCTCAAGGCGCTTGCCAACCATACCGACATCGGCCCGATCCGCGTCTTCTCGGATGGCCGCGACCCGGAAATCTCCGGCGACGTCTTCCCCCTGCCGCGCCGCGAGCGCCGCATCCTCGAATATTTGGTCGCCAACCGTGGCCGCCGTCTCTCCAAGACCCAGATCTTCAACGCGATTTACGGCATCTTCGACGAGGACGTGGAAGAGAACGTGGTCGAAAGCCACATCTCCAAGCTGCGCAAGAAGCTGCGCAAGAAGCTCGGTTTCGACCCGATCGATTCCAAGCGCTTCCTCGGCTACTGCATCGACTGGCAGGGTTGAAAGAGGATTGCCGGCTGGCGGGAGGCGGACCCGGCAGCCAGCTTCACGCAAGGCCCGTCCCATAGGGTCCGAGTACGAGACGAACGGGGAAATGACATGAGCCTCTACGGTACGATGAGAACGGGTGTTTCCGGCATGAATGCACAGGCCAACCGCCTGAGCACGGTTGCCGACAACATCGCCAACGCGAATACGACGGGCTACAAGAAAGCCTCGACCCAATTCTCCTCGATGATCCTGCCCTCCACCGGCGGTGCCTACAATTCGGGCGGCGTCACGACGAACGTTCGTTATTCCATCTCCGCGCAGGGCACCTTCACCTATACGACGTCGACGACGGACCTTGCCATCAACGGCGAGGGCTTCTTCATCGTCGAGGGCGCGGACGGCCAGGAATACATGACGCGCGCCGGCGCCTTCACGCCGATGGACGACGGCACGCTGCGCAACAGCGCCGGCTTCACGCTGATGGGTTATCCCTATTCCTCCACGGACGACCCGACGATCGTCATCAACGGTTTTGCCGGCCTGGAAAAGATCAACCTCGCATCCGGCGAACTGAACGTGAAGGCCTCCGAGAGCGGCTACCTGCACGTCAACCTGCCGTCGAACGAGGAGCATCCCTATTCCAAGGCGACCTCTCTGGTCGCCTATGACAGCCTCGGCAATACCCGCAAGCTCGACTTCACCTATTCGACGACGGCGACGCCCGGCGAATGGACCTTGAGCGTGACCTATACGGACGACGCCGGCGCCATCCACGACATGCTGAGCCCGACGCCGGACACGGCCATCGTGGCCTCGCCCGCGGCGGCCACGCAGGAAAACCTCTCCTTCGACACGTCCGGCAAGCTCACCAACCCGACCGACATCAGCACCTTCGGCATGATCATCGGCGGCGGTGAGTTGAACCCGCTCGAGATCTCCATCGGCGGCGCCACGGGCGGCTCGACGCAGCTTGCCTCCGCCTTCGCGGCGACCGGCGACATCGACGGCATCGGCCCGAGCGGCGTGTCCGGTTACGAGATCAGCGACGACGGCATCGTCTACCTCAAGTACGAGAACGGCGACATGTCGCCGAAGTACCGCATCGCGATGGCCAACGTGCAGAGCCCGGACAACCTCAAGCCGCTGCCCGGCAACGTCTATTCGCAGAGCCCGGATTCGGGCGTGGTCGTCATGGGCTATGCCGGCAACGGCGGCTACGGCACGATCCTCTCCGGCGCGCTGGAGGATTCCAACGTGGATATCGCCGAAGAGCTGACGAGCATGATCGAGTCGCAGCGGAACTACACGGCCAATTCCAAGGTCTTCCAGACCGGCTCCGAACTCATGGAAGTCCTCGTCAACCTCAAGAGATAGGCGGCCTGAAGCCACCGCGTGCATTCGAGAGTTAGGTAGATCCGATGTCGCTTTCAGCAGCAATGAAGACTGCTCAGTCCAGCTTCTCCAACGTAGGCCTCCAGTCGGCCGTCGCGTCGAAGAACATTGCCAATGCGAGCAATCCGAACTACGCCCGCCGCGCGGCGGTCCTTGCCACCGCGTCCTCCGGCGCCACGGTGGTGGAAACCCAGCGGGCCCAGAACGAGGCGCTGCTGAAGCAGAACCTGCTCTCGATCTCGAAGTCCTCCGGCCAGGATACGCTGCTTTCCGGCCTCACGCAGATGAAGATGATGCTCGGCGGCGAGGATTACGAGCTCTCCCCGTCGACCTATCTCGCCAAGCTGCGCGACAATCTCCAGACCTTCGCCGACAAGCCGAACGAGGTCTCGCTCGCCGAAACCGTCGTGGCCGACGCGGTGGACGTCGCGAATTCGCTGAACAGCACCTCGCTCGCCCTGCAGAAGACGCGCGCCGAGGCGGATGCGGACATCGACACGGCGGTGACGGAACTCAACCGTCTCCTCTCCGAATTCCACACCTATAACGACAAGGTCCGGCAGGGCACGGCCGCCGGCACCGACATCAACGATGCGCTCGACGAGCGTGACAAGCTGCTGACGGACATCTCATCGATCATCGGCGTAACGACCGTCACCCGCACGAACAACGATCTTGCGCTCTACACCAGCGACGGCACGGTGCTGTTCGAGACGGTGCCGCGCGCCGTCAGCTTCCAGCCGACGACCACCTATACGGCGACGGTCGACGGCAACCAGGTCCTCATCGACGGTGTCCCGGTGCAGGCAGGCATCGGCGGCAATACCAGCGCGCGCGGCTCGCTTCCCGCGCTCCTCCAGCTTCGCGACTATACCGCGCCAACCTTCCAGGCACAGCTCGACGAGATCTCGCGCGGCCTCATTAACATGTTTTCCGAGAACGGCGACGACGGGCTCTTCGTACGCAACGGCGTCGCCGTCGGCGACGACCTCACGGTCACCGCCCTCGTGCCCGGCCTCTCGACCGTCATCAAGGTCAATCCGGACGTCATCACCAGCCAGGGCGGCAACGCCATGCTGCTGCGCGACGGCATCAACGCGACCTACAACACCGACAACAATGCCAGCTTCTCCGATCTCCTGAACACCTACACGACGGCGTTCGAGACCCCGGCGGATTTCGCGCCGGAGGCGGCGATCGACACGACGGGTACGATCCTCGCCTTCTCGACCGGTTCGGTCGGCTGGCTGGAACAGAACCGCAGCGCGGCGACGACGGCGAGCGACGACAAGAACGCGCTGCTCGGCCGCACACAGGAAGCCCTCCAGAACGTGACCTCCGTCAGCCTCGACGAGGAACTGGCGCTGCTTCTCGACCTGGAGCAGTCCTACAAGGCCTCGGCGAAACTGGTTTCGGCGGTCGATGAGATGATCACATCACTTCTACAGGCGGCGGGGTAAGTCATGAAGGCTTCTTTCGTTTCCAACCTGTCTCTCCAGAACACGATGCGCCTGACCGTGGCCAAGGCGCAGAAGGAGATGACGCAGCTCCAGGAGGAGACGGTCACCGGCCGTCATGCCGATGTCGGCGCCGTGCTCGGCGCCAAGACCGCGCGCACGCTGAACCTGCACCGCGATCTCCAGCGCATGGAATCGCTGAAGAGCACCAATGCGCTGACGACGCAGCGCCTCGCCGCCTCCCAGGAGGCGCTCGGCCAGATGTCGACGGCGGCGAACGATGCGATGGAAGTGCTGATCGCGCTGTCCGGCATGACCTCGTCCGACCAGCTCGACCTTGCCAAGGAAAACCTCGGCAACGCGCTCTCGACCTTCACGGCGGCCGCCAACACGTCCTTCAGCGGCGAGTATCTTTTTGCCGGCATCAATTCCGACGTCATGCCGCTCGGCGACTATCTGCAGGAAACGCCGCCCTCGGACGCCAAGACCGCTTTCGATACGGCATTCCTTGCCCATTTCGGCTTCGACCAGTCGAACCCAAACGTCGCCAACATCACATCGGCCGACATGCAGGACTTCATCGACGATCTCGAGACGAGCTTCATGGGCCCCGACTGGGAGACCGACTGGTCGAGCGCGTCCAACGAGAACATGGAAAGCCGGATCAGCGCGGCCGAGACCGTGCAGAGCTCGACGAACACCAATACCGACGGCATGCGCTACACGGCGCTCGGCCTCGTGATCGGCCGCGAGCTGCTGGCACTCGACATTTCCGAGCAGACGCGCAAGACCGTCAGCGACGCGGCGATCGACTATACGGGCCGCGCCATTTCAGGCCTCGACAGCGAGCGCTCCAAGCTCGGCATTTCGGAATCGCGCGTCACGCAGGCCAATACGTCGCTCGATGCCCAGATTACCATCCTGAACACCAGCATCACGGACATGGAAGGCATCGACACCTATGAGGCGGCCACCCGCGTGACCACGCTCGAATCGCAGCTTTCGCTCGCCTACACGCTGACGTCGCGAATCCAGAACCTGAGCCTGCTGAACTACCTCTGATGAACCAGAGGGTACGGACACACATGAAGGATGTCTGAATGTACCAGTTTTCATATGCCGAGATCATGGAGGAGGGGGTCGCCGTCTCGAAAGATCGGGAACGGCAGGTCCTCGAGCGGTCGATTGCGCTCCTGAAGGCGGCAATGGAGTCCGACGGCGGCAAGGCCACGGTAGAAGCCGTCTATTTCACCCGCCGGGTCTGGATCCGGTTCATCGAGGATCTCGGCGATCCCGAAAACGAACTCGAAGACGAACTCCGCGCCAATCTCATCTCGATCGCCATCTGGATCCTCAAGGAGATCGAAAAGATCCGCAAACGCGAATCCACGAATTTCCAGGGCATCATCGACATCACCACCATCATCAAGGATGGCATCAAATGAAAAGTACGCTGCGTATATCGCTGAAGTCCGGTGAGCGCATTTTCGTCAACGGCGCGGTCCTTCGGGTCGACCGCAAGGTCGCGATCGAGTTCCTGAACGACGTGACCTTCCTTCTGGAAAACCACGTCCTGCAGCCGGAACAGGCCACCACCCCGCTCCGCCAACTCTATTTCATCGCGCAGATGTCGCTGATCAACCCGGAAGGCGCAGAACAGTCGATCGCCATGTTCCGCAAGTCGGTCATCATGCTTCTGTCCTGCTTCAAGAACGAGGAAGTCCTGGCCGAACTGAAGCGCGTCGACGCGCTGGTGACGCAGGGCCGCGCCTTCGAGGCCCTCAAGGCGATCCGCGCCCTCTATCCGATCGAGGACCGCATCCTCAACAATCAGGAATTGACGCCGGCAACGGTCGAACAGATCCGCAGGGAGATTGCACCATGGTAGACGCTGTCGGTTCCTCCACGTCCTCCAACTACGTTCCGTCCGTGACGGGCGCCGACGCAGGCACCGATTCGGCCGATGCGACGCTGAACTACGAGAGCTTCCTGAAGCTGCTCGTGGCGCAGATGAAGAACCAGGACCCCACCGAGCCCATGGACGCCAGCCAGCAGATGGCGCAGCTTGCGACATTCTCGCAGGTCGAGCAGACCATCAAAACGAACAAGAACCTGGAAAGCCTCCTCCAGCGGACCTCGCTGCAGGAAGCCAACGCCGTCATCGGCCGCACGGTCACCAGCAACGACGGCACGATCTCTGGCGTGGTCACGGAAGTGGGGCTATACAACGACGGTATCGTTGCGACGCTTGATTCGGGCGAGAAGATCGTCGTCGGACCCGGCGTAACCGTGAAGTGAACCCTATTCCGTGAATGAGGCAGACGCCCTCGACATAGCGCAGGCAGCCATCTGGACGGTCATCGTGGCCTCCGGCCCGGCCGTCCTTGCGGCCATGCTCGTGGGCGTCGTCATCGCCTTCATCCAGGCGCTGACGCAGGTGCAGGAAATGACCCTCACCTTCGTCCCGAAGATCCTGGCGATCTTCGTCACGATCGCGATCTCCGCCCCCTTCATCGGCGCCCAGATCTCCATCTTCACCGATCTCGTCTTCTCGCGAATACAAAGCGGGTTCTAGCCCACCCTCGCGCAAGCTTCGCCCTGTAGGTCAGGGGTGAAATGGGTGGCGTGCGTGGCACGCCACCGCCTCTCATGACGAGACGGGAAGCATTCAGATGGCGCAAGTACCGGCAATCAACCTTCCGAAGGTCGGCCCCAACATCCGCGATATCGCGTTTGCCGTGGGCATCCTGACGATCCTGTCGATCCTGTTCCTGCCGATTCCGGCATTCATGATCGATATCGGCCTTGCCTTTTCGATCGCCTTCTCCGTGCTCATCCTCATGGTCGCGCTGTGGATCCAGCGGCCGCTCGATTTCTCGTCCTTCCCGACGGTCCTCCTCATCGCGACCATGGTGCGCCTCGCGCTCAATATCGCGACGACGCGCGTGATCCTGTCGCACGGCAACGAGGGGCACGATGCGGCCGGCGGCGTCATCGCCGGCTTTGCCAGCCTCGTCATGTCCGGCGACTTCGTCATCGGTCTCATCGTCTTCATGATCCTGATCGTGGTGAACTTCATCGTCATCACCAAGGGCGCGACGCGTATCGCGGAAGTGGGCGCCCGCTTCACCCTCGACGCCATCCCGGGCAAGCAGATGTCGATCGACGCCGACCTTTCCGCCGGCCTCATCGACGAGAAGCAGGCGCAACTCCGCCGCCGCGAGCTGGAAGAGGAAAGCTCCTTCTTCGGCTCGATGGATGGTGCCTCGAAATTCGTGCGGGGCGACGCCATCGCCGGCCTCATCATCACCGCCATCAACGTCTTCGGCGGCATCGTCATCGGCTATTTCCGCCATGGCATGGAGCTTTCCGAAGCCGCCGACGTCTTCGTGAAGCTCTCGGTCGGCGACGGTCTCGTCTCGCAGATCCCCGCCCTTATCGTTTCGCTTGCCGCCGGCCTCATCGTCTCGCGCGGCGGCACGGCCGGCTCCACCGACCAGGCGGTCGTCAACCAGCTCTCGGGCTATCCGCGCGCGCTCCTTGTCGCCTCGGGCCTGATGATCCTGCTCGCGATCATGCCGGGCCTGCCTTTCATTCCCTTCATGACGCTCGGCAGCATCCTCGCCTTCGGTAGCTGGATCATCCCGCGCCGCATTGCCGAGGAGAACCGCGTCAAGCGCGAGCAGGAGGCCCAGCAGGTCCAGGCTTCGCGCGACCAGGAGAAGGATTCGGTCAAGTCGGTGCTGAAGACGGCGGAGATCGAACTCCTGCTCGGCAAGCAGGTCTCCACGCGCCTTCTCGGCGCGCACCAGGAACTGGCGTTCCGTGTCGGCAAGATGCGCAAGAAATTCGCCGGGCAATACGGCTTCGTCGTGCCGGAGATCAAGGTCTCGGACGACATCTCCATTCCCGATAAATCCTACCAGATCCGTATTCACGGAACGACGGTCGCATCCAACATCGTGCGCGTCGGCGAGGTCCTTGTCGTCACGGGCGGCGGGCGCAAGCCGAGCGTGCCGGGCGACGACATCCGCGAGCCCGCCTTCGGCATGCCGGCCGTCTCGATCCTCGAGACCTTCGCCGACGACCTGCGCCGCGAGGGCTTCCATCCGATCGACAACGTCTCGGTGGTGCTGACGCATCTTTCCGAAGTCATCCGCAACAACCTGCCGCAGCTTCTCTCCTACAAGGACGTGAAGGTGCTGATTGAGCGGCTCGATCCGGAATACCGCAAGCTCGCCGACGAGATCTGCTCCTCGCACATGTCCTATTCGGGCCTGCAGGCCGTGCTCAAGCTGCTGCTTGCCGAGCGCGTCTCCATCCGCAACCTGCACCTCATCCTCGAAGCCGTCGCCGAGCTTGCTCCGCATGTGCGCAAGACCGAGCAGATCGTCGAGCATGTGCGCATCCGCATGTCGCAGCAGATCTGCGGCGACCTCGCCGAGAACGGCGTGCTGCCGGTTCTGCGGCTCGGCAACAAGTGGGACATGGTCTTCCACCAGGCGCTCAAGCGCGACTCCAAGGGCGAGATCGTCGAGTTCGATATCGACCCGCGCCAGCTCGAGGAGTTTTCCGAGCAGGCAACCCGGGTTATCCGCGAGTTTCTCGACCGCGGAACGCCGTTTGTGCTGGTCACCTCGCCCGAATCCCGCTCTTATGTGCGCATGATCATCGAGCGCCTCTTCGCAACATTGCCGGTCCTCTCGCATGTCGAGCTTGCCAAGGGCATCGAGATCAAGATTCTCGGCTCCATCTCATGATCACGGACCCGGAGGGCACGGTGCTGGCGCTGTTTGCCGCCTTCTGCCGTGTCGGCGGGTGCTTCATGCTGATGCCGGGTTTTTCCTCGGCGCGCATTCCCATGCAGATCCGCCTTTTCCTTTCGGTGGCGATCTCCATGGCCATCCTGCCGATCATGTGGGACACGATCTATCCGCGCACCAGCGGGTCGCTCGACGGCTATCTTTCCATGATCGCCTTCGAGACGCTCACCGGCGCCGTGATCGGCCTCATCGCCCGCTACTATGTGCTCGGCCTGCAGTTCGCCGGCACGGTGCTGACGATGATGATGGGCTTCAACGCGCCGCCGACGCCGGACGTGCTGGAAGACACGGCGGAAAACCAGTTGACGAACCTCCTGTCCTTCTGTGCTCTCCTGCTGCTGTTCCTCCTCGACTTCCACCATGTCGTCATGCGGGCGCTGATCGATTCCTACGGCGTCATGCCGCTCGGCGCCGGCTTCAACCCGCAGAGCGCCCTCATCACGCTCACCGACACGCTGAGCCAGACCTTCATGATCATGCTGCGGCTGGCGAGCCCCTTCATCCTCTACGGCCTCGTCTTCAACGTCACGATCGGCCTCATCAACAAGCTGGCGCCGCAGATACCGATCTATTTCATCTCGCTGCCCTTCCTCATCCTTGGTGGCATGATCCTGCTCTATTTCGGCGTCTACTCGCTGTTGGAGATTTTCGCCGCCGGGTTCCTGCCGGTCTTCCAGGGGGGATAGCATGGCGCAGAGCCGGTCCGAAAAGCTGAAGCGCCTCGTGAGCGTGCAGCGGCATCTCGAAAAGATGGCCGAGATCGACCTTGCCAACACGACGCGCCAGCGTCAGGAGGTGGCTGAGACGATGGACGTGGTGGCAGAGGCCATCGCTTCGCTCGAGCCGGTGCACCGCAGCTTCTCGCGGCATTATTCCGGCCAGTACAGCCGCCTCCAGCAGCAGGACCAGATGCTGGCCAACGTCCAGCAGATGCACGAGATGCGCGTGGTGCGCGAGCGCACCAAGGGCGACCGCATGGAAGAGCACAGGAAGGAAGCCCGCAGCGCCGAGGATCGCGAGGCCGCGGACAATTCCATCTACGATCTCATCGACCAGCACATCGCCTACAAGCAGGGTGGCGACTGACCGCGAGGCTTGCGCCGGAATGGAAAATGCGCGCGCCGCCGTCACGGCTTCGTCATCGGCCACCAGCCTCCCGTAAGGTTGAGCAGCGATAGTCGCATCAGGACGATGACGAGGTTTGCCGAAAGCAGCCGATGTCCGGAATGGTCATGAAGCCGGCAGACCGCCATGAAGACGGGCCCGGCATTTGCGGAACCACCCGAAAGGCTCTGAGACGTGGCAATTTCTCCCCCCAGCGATCTGGTGCTCGATGTCGTGCGCGCTGCCGACCCGGCGCAGGTTCAGGAAGCGCAGGCCAAGCTGAAATCGAACCGCGCCACCTTCGAGGCCAACAGCCTGGCCGAGGCCGGCGCCGGCTTCCAGGCCGCCGTCGGTATTCTCAACCGCGATACTGTGACGAGCCATGCCGCCGCGAGCGCCGGCAGCGTCGCCGCCGTCGGTGCGAAGGCCGTTCCGGAGCACCTGCGCAAATTCGAATCCATGGTGCTGCAGAATTTCGTGAAGTCGATGATGCCCACCGAGAGCGAGGAGCTCTACGGCAAGGGCACGGCCGGCGAGATGTGGCGCAGCATGATGGCCGACCAGCTCGGCGAAGCGCTCGCCAAGGGCGGCGGTATCGGCATTGCCGAAAGCCTTGCCGGCAAGAGCGGCATCACTACCAGCCCCAAGGACGGGAATACCGATCGCATCGCCGCCGGCATGGTGGAGACGATGCAGCGGCAGGCCTTTGCCGACCTGACGCCCGGCGTCAAGGACGACGACAAGAAGAAAGCATAAGCGGAGAACGATAGAATGGAACAGGCGAACAACGAACTGCGGATCCGCACCGTGCTCGGCCGGCTGGAAACGATCATCGACAACGAGAACGACAATATCGGTCGCGACCCCCAGTTCGACCTGCCGACCTCGAATGCCCACAAGAGCCGCTGCCTCTACGAGCTTGCGATGCTGACGCGGGACGTGCGTCCCGACGAGGTGCCGCCGACCTTCTCCATCCAGCTCGGCCGGGTGCGCGAGAAGCTCGCCACCAACGCCCAGCGCGTCTCGGCACATCTGGAAGCCGTGCGCGAGGTCGTCACCATCCTAAAGAACGCCGTGCAGGATCTTGAGGCGGACGGCACCTACTCGCAGGAACAGTTCCGCATGGGTTACGGCACATGATCAAGCTGATCGGCACCGGCGTCTGGATTCTCCTGATCACGCTGGCCTCCGTCTATTTCTCGCTGAAGATGGCGTCGGCTCCCAAGATCGACACCGCCGCGGCCGAGCGCGAGGCAGCGATGGAGTTCGTCAGCGGTTATACGACGACCGTGCCGGTGATCGGGGAGGGGGGCGTCAACGGCTACCTCCTCACCAAGCTCGCCTATAAGGCCAACAAGGAACTGGCCGCCAAGCAGGTCGTGCCGCTGCCGGAAGTGATCACCGACGAGCTCTATACGCTTCTCGTCGGCAAGAAGATGATCGACATCGCCGATGTCGGCAGCTTCGACCTCGAGGCCTTCAGGGGTATCGTCAAGGAGGGGCTGAACCGCCGCTTCGGCGCGGAGGTCATCGACGAGGTCTATGTCGAGCAGATCGATTACCTCACCACCGCCTCGGTGGAGGACCCGGCCCCCAAGCGCGGCGTCACGCTTGTGAAGGGCGAGGTTCCCGTCGAGAAGGCGGAAGGCAAGAGCGGTGGGCACTGAGACCGCCAAATGATCCGATGCGAAGGAAGGGCCGGCTGCCTAACGCAAGCCGGCCTTTGCCGTTCTGTCGGCGAGCTTCCGGCAGAAGGCGTGATAGAGAAGAACCGCGTCGGCGCCGTATCCGCGCAGCCGGCGTGCGGGATTGCTCATGAAGCGGTGCAGCCATTCGTAACGCGGCTTTTCAAGACCGTGCGGCGCATCGGCGGCCTCCTCCAGCAGTATCTCGAACAGGCCGCCGGCGCTGAGCACGAGCCGCGCATGGCCGGGTCCGACATGCCGGTCGATCCATTTTTCCTGTGCCGGACCATCCATCGCCACCAGCAGGATATCCGCCTCCGCCGCGCGCACCCGGTCCATGACGGCATCGGATTGCACGGGATCGAAGCTGCTGTCCGCGACCGGCAGGAAGACATGCCAGGGCGCATGCCGGCGCAGCCGCTCTGCAGCCCGCGCCAGCGTGGCCTGCTGCCCGCCGACGAGCGCGATGCGCATCGGCCTTTCGATATAGGTGAAGAGTGCCGGAATGAAATCCGCGGCGGTGAGCTTTGCCGGAAAGCCCCGGCCGTGAAGCAACAGCGAGGCGGCGTCGACGCCCTTGCCGTCCGGCAGCACGATCTGGCGCTCGAGCACGGCCCTGTAGTCGGCATCGCGCATCATGCGGTTGGCCATGTCCGCGTCGAGAAAGGCGATGACGCTCTGGCCGAACGGCCGTTCGGCGGCTTGCGCGGCAAAGGCGAAGAGATCCGCCCAGCCGAGATCGCAGACCGCCAGTCCGAGGATGTCGCGGTGCGAGCCGAGCGTGCTGCCCGAAACGAGGTTCGGCAGGGTGCTGCGAGCGCGCCGAACGGTGCGGGCCTTCACGGTGCGGCGCGCGACGCCGGCAGGATACAACAGATCGGGCTTCATGCTTTTCCCGCGAAGCTGGTACGTTGCCTGCGGTGTAGCAATTCGGCTTGAAAGGCCGTTTAAGGAAACCCTGAAAATGCCGGGGTTGA
>CBIMFD010000011.1:0-28126 GCA_966243085.1 uncultured Shinella sp. | reverse complement strand
GAAAGCCAGCGTGCCGCGTCGGCGATCGTCATGTCGAGCGCGACGTCGACCGGCGGAAGCACCTTGTCCTCTAGGCCGAGAGCGAGCGCCTGAAGCGAGACGGCGACGTCCAGCGCCTCGCCCGAGCGCCGCACATGCTTTTCGCCGTGGACGGCGGAGACCGCGACGGTGAGCCCTTCGGAGGGCGCGTTGAGCACGCCCTTCAGCTCGTCATAGGCGACGGACACCCGATCGAGCCCGTCCGTGCCGGCGACGACGCTCGCATGCAGAAGGCTCCAATCCGTGTCAAAGACGATGTCCGGCGTCATGCGGATCTGCGCCGGCCCGTCGATTTCCACCACCGCATGGCCCGGCCAGTAGACCTGCGCGGCCGAGCGCAGCGCGCCGAAGGTCGCCGACAGGCCCGTCGGACGGTCGTCGAAGCCCACCGCATCGCAGAAGATGCCGATACGGAAAGGAAAGCCGCGGACGTCGGCATTGCTGCACGAGGCGGAATGGAGCCCCTGCTGCGAGGCGGCCAGCTCCCGCGTCAACCGGTCCTTCAGCCAGCTTGCGGCATAGAACCATCCGCCCGTATAGAGCGCGACGGCGAGAACCACGGCGATACCGAGCCAGACGATCTTGCGCGAGACCCCGGACGTGCCGGCACGGCTTGACGATGCCATAGCGTTCTCCAATGGTGGCGGGCGTGATTTGCCCGCTCTTGCTCGATGCGTGAAAGCCGGCAAATGCGGCGGCTTTTTGAGAGGCAGTCCAGGTGACGGTGGATATGAACGAATTCTGGGTCTTTGGCTACGGATCGCTGATGTGGAATCCGGGTTTCGAGTTCGAGGAGCGCCAGCCGGCGCATCTCTTCGGCTTCCGCCGGGCGCTCTGCGTGCGTTCCTGGGTGCATCGCGGGACGCAGGAAAGGCCCGGCCTCGTGCTCGGTCTCGACCGCGGCGGCTCCTGCCGGGGCGTCGCCTTCCGCGTCGCGCCGGAAAACCGCGATCCCGTGCTCGACTACCTGCGCGAACGCGAGCTTGTCACCCATGTCTACAAGGAGCGCACGCTGCCGGCGGCGCTGGCGGACGGACGGCGCATCTCGACACTCGCCTATATCTGCGATCGCGACCATCACCAGTTTGCCGGCTCCCTTTCCGTTGAGGAGGCGGCAACCACGATCAGCACGGCCGCAGGAAAATCCGGCCGCAACATCGATTATGTGCGCAACACGCTGGCGCATCTTCGTGAGATGGGCATCCGCGACCATTGGCTGGAGGATGTCGGCCGAACCGCCGAAAGCCTCGCCACGCCGCTCTCCGCCTGATCAGGCGGAAGACCCCTCCCTAATCCCTCCCCACAAGGGGGAGGGACTTAACCTGCCGTCCCCTCTGCAGAAAAATGAGAAGAAAGAGCAAGCCTCCAGCGTTCTCCCTCCTTGTGGGGGAGATGCCGGCAGGCAGAGAGGGTCTTCAGGCAGCGCGCGCCTTCAGCTCCGCCAGCCGCTGAACCGCCGTCGGCGGCAACAGGAGATGCGGATTGGCTTCGACGGTCTCGACCAGCAGGCGGTCGCTCGCCGTCTCCATCACATCGACGAGATGGGCAAGGAACGCATCGGGATCCATGCCCGGCATGACGGGCGGCAGGATGCGCACCTTGAAATGGCCGGGCTGGCGGATGAACTTGCGGCGCGGCCAGAAGAGACCCGGATGCATGACGACGGGCACGACCGGCACCTGCAGGTCCCGATAGAGCCGGGCGATGCCGTATTTGTATTCCGGCGGCGCGCCCGGCGGGCGGCGGGTGCCCTCCGGGTAGATGATGAGCTGGCGGCCGGATTCCATCTCCGCCTTCGTGCGCTCCATCACGGCGGCCATGGCCTTGCCGCGTGCGCTGCGGTCGACCGGCACCATGCGCTGCTTCTTGATGTACCAGCCGAAAAGCGGGATCCAGGTCAGTTCGCGCTTGAGGATGTAGAAGGGATCGTCGAGCCAGGGCAGCAGCGCATAGGCATCCCAGAAGGACTGGTGCTTGGGCGCGAAGATGTAGCCGCGCTGCGGGATATTCTCCAGCCCCTCGATCTCGAAGGTCGTGCCGACGATCACCTTGAAGAGCCAGTGGTTGCTGCGCACCCAGTTCTTGGCGATCACATAGGCCTTCTTGCGCGGCAGGAGGAAATAGACCGGCGTGAAGACGATCATCTGCGCGATGAGGTTCACGTAGAAGACGGCATTGAAGAGCACGGAGCGGAAAGCGATCATCGGGCAGCCTGTAAGGGGAATGCGTTCTCTCGCCCTACACGATAATGCGGAACGGGGAAACTCCTCTCGCCGCGATCTCAGGAGCCCGCCATGTCGGTGCGAAGTCCCGACCAGCTCCGCGCGCCGGCGAAGGCCCTGAGGCCCGCCAGGCAATATTTGAGATATTCCGAAAGCATCGCCTTCATGACGCCCGGCTGGCGCAGCCAGTTGCCGTTCTTGAGGTCCGAATTGACGACCGGATAGGCGATGAATTCCGTCACGGGATCGCTCGCCCTCAATTCCAGGAGGCTGCGCGGCATGTGGTAGTTGTTGGTGACGACGAGCACGCGGCGGAACTGGTGGTCGCTGATCCAGCGCGCCGCCTCGTTGGCGTTGCCGATCGTGTCGACGGCCTCGTAGCCCATGTCGACGCAGCACTCGAAGAGGGCCGACGAGGTCCGCGTGAGCTTGCGGATCTGGTTGCCGCTTGTCGTGGGGTTCGCACCCGAAATCAGGAGCCGCCCGCCCGCGCCGTTCTTGAGGAGATCGATCGCGTGGTCGATGCGCTGGTAACCGCCCGTCAGCACGACGATGGCATCCGCCTTGGGATCGCTCGGCGCCTCCAGAGCGGCGACGGTCTCGGCGAAATAGAGAAAGCCGGCAATGCCCGCGGCTCCGGCGAGAAGGATCACCGCCAGGACGGCGCGCACGACGAGGCGGGCGGGCCGCATGGGCCGACGCCGCCTGCCCCTCCTCCGCCGGGTGCCCTCCGGCGATCCTGGTTTTGCCCGTTCCAGCACGTTCATGATTCCGTCCATAGACCGGGATTGCGGCAACGGATAGTCCGTTTCGCAGCGATGGTCCGCCTGCGCTGTCTCATGTGTCGGGCAACTGGTCTGTGCGCGACGGGTCGGAGCGGATGAGGTCGATCTCGTAGATCGTCCGCATCACGGTGAAGCGCGCGGTCAGCGTCGTCAGAAGCGCGATCACGACCATCGTGGCGACGATGCCGAGATAACCGGTCAGTCCCATGGAGAAAGTGCCGAAAAGGGCGGTCGCCTGGTCGCTCTGAGGCGTCGCGATGGAGCGCCCCTGCCAGAAGCCGGCGATGGCGAAGAAGAGAGCGGCGAGGAAGCCGCCGGCGAACGAACCCTTGAGGCTGATGAGGAGGAAATGCTTCTGGAACTCGGACGCGACGAAGCTTGCTTCCGCTCCGACGAAATGCAGCACCTCGACGATATGCCGGTTGCCGGAAAGCGCCCCCCGCGTGGCGAACACCACGGTCAGCACCATGGCGGAGAAGACGAGGACGAGCACGCCCGTGCCGATGAAGGCGGTGGTGCGCGCCATGGCGACGAGACGGTCCACCCAGGTGCGGTGATCGTCGAGAAAGGCCTGCGGGATCTTCTCCGACAGCGCCTTGCGCAGGGCGGCGAAATCCGGCGGGCTCTGCTCGTCGATGGTGACGATGACGAGGCGCGGCACCGGCAGTTCGTCGATGTCCAGCCCCTCTCCGAGCCAGGGCTCCAGGAGCCGCGCCGTCGCAGCCTTGTCGACGATCGTGCCGTCGCGCGTGCCGGCAAAGGTGAGTGCAAGGTCGCGCGCATCCTTCAGCGCCTGCTCCATGTCGAGGTTGTCGTCCGGCTTGATCTGAATGGTGATCTCGCGGGAGATTTGGCTCTGCCAGCTCGCCGCCGTTGCCCGCACCATGCTGACAGCGCCGAAGGTGAGGCAGGCGAGAAAGGCCATGATGGCGATGACGAACATCAGCGCCCGGCCGGAGACATTGGCCTGCGGCACGATGGGCGCCGTGGGACGCACGCGCATTTCCGGCCGGCGGGCCGGGACGGCTGTCTCGGCGGGTTCGCGGGAGGCGTCAGTCATAGATGTCGAGCCGTCCCTGCGAGAGGATCATGCGCCGCGCTTCCACCTGGTCCATCAGCGATAGGTCGTGCGTGGCGATCACCACGGCCGTGCCGAGCCGGTTGAGTTCGAGGAAAAGGCTGAGGAGCCGGCGCGCCATCGGCGGGTCCACATTGCCGGTCGGCTCGTCGGCGAGCAGCAGTTCCGGCCGGTCGATGAGCGCGCGGGCGATCGCCGCGCGCTGCTTCTCCCCGCCCGACAGTACCGGCGGCAGCACGTTGATCCGCTCGCCGAGACCGACCCATTTCAGGAGCTCCAGCACGTCGGCGCGGTAGCTCGCCTCCTCCTTGCCGCGAACGCGCAGCGGCAGGGCGACGTTCTCGTAGGTCGTCAGGTGGTCGAGCAGGCGGAAATCCTGGAAGACGATGCCGATGCGCCGCCGCAGCATCGGCAATTCGTCACGCGGAATGGTCGAGATTTCCCGGTCGAAGGTGCGGATGATGCCGCGCGTCGGCTGGAGGGACAGGAAAAGGAGGCGCAGCAGCGTCGTCTTGCCCGCACCGGAAGGCCCCGTCAGGAACTGGAAGGACCGGCGCGGAATATCGAAGGTGAGGTCGCGGAGAATCTCCGGCCCCATCCCGTAGCGCAGTCCGACATTCTCGAAATGAATCAATGGCCAATCCGGTTCTAGAAGCGCTCACCCGCCGCCCTGGCAGTATCCCGGCCGGCGTCGCATGGGAAAACGGCTCTTTCACGGTCGGGTTTCCGAAGCATTAACCGGTATGGTTTACGTTTCGTAAGGATTTCATTCAATGCCCGACTTTTCGCAGGTGATTTTGCGAGGCCGGCAAGGGAGATGGCGATGAACGCCTTCAGAGCGAGACAGCAGGCAGAAGGCCGGATCGACCTCTTGCCGCCGGAACCGAAGGCACCTGCCCGCCGGCACGGTCAACGCTTTCCCGCGCGGCTCGAAACAGTCGATGCCGACTTCGTGGTGATCCGCGGCGGGGCGGGGCGCACCTCCAACGACAATCACCGCAAGACGCGTCGAACGGAACCCCGGCCGCTGTCGCAGCACCTCGCCTTCCGGCTTCTTGCCGCCGGCGCACGGCTCCTCGAGGCCGGGCTCCAGCGTCTGCCGCGCCGCGCCTTTGCCGCCCTCACCGCGGGCGCTTTCCTCTTCGTCTTCGCTTATGCAGGCGGCCTTTCGGCCCTCACGGCGGCGGTAACGGGAGCGGGCGAAACGCTCCGCATTGCCGGCGTTTCGGCGAGCCTCGACGACCGCAACGGCATGAAGGTGCTCTCCGTCTATGGTCGCGTCGACAACACCGGCAACGATACGCTCCGCCTTCCGCCGCTCGAAATCCGGGTAGAGGGTACGGCGGGCATCGTCCAGCGCCGCCTCGCGCTGGAGGCAAGAACGGTCGTGGCGGGCGGCAGCGAGGCCTTCGCGCTCCACATTCCCCATGGCGGCGGAAAAGTGCCGAAAGTCTCGGTTTCCTTCGTGGGCGAGGATGCGCCGGCCATCTGACTGTGCTAATCGGCTGCTTTACATCGACTGAGGGAGCCGCATCGCGATGCACATTGTCCGCGGAAAGAAGATCGAGACGCTCTACGACGCCGCGCAGATCGCCAGGCGCAACGAGGAGATGGCCGCTCAGATCGCCGCCGGCCCGACCAAGGACCTCCTCGTCATCGCCGTCCTCAAGGGCTCGTTCATCTTCGCCGCCGACCTCACCCGCGCGCTCCACGCGGCGGGCCTTGCGCCGGAAGTCGAGTTCATCACCCTGTCGAGCTACGGCGCCGGCACCGTCTCGCAGGGCGTCAGGGTCATCAAGGACATCGACAGCGACGTCCATGGCCGCGACATCCTCCTCATCGACGACATCCTCGAATCCGGCCGCACGCTCAGCTACGCCAAGGAACTGATGTACGAGCGCGGCGCACGCAACGTCACCATCGCCGTTCTGCTCGACAAGCGCGAGAAGCGCAAGACGGACCTGGAGGCCGACTACGTCGGCTTCGAATGCCCCGACCATTTCGTCGTCGGCTACGGCATGGACGTTGCCTATGCCTTCCGCGAACTGCCGTTCGTCGGCGTCGTGACGGGCGACGCCGAGTAGCCCGTTACAAAATCCACCGCCTGCCGTTTACGGATCGACAAGGAAAGTCTGGTCTTTTCAGGTCCGACCGGGGCCTGATGGATGGGCCCGAAGGGGGATTGATGGCCAGGATCCTGATCACCGAGGATGAAGATTCGCTGCGCACCTTCGTGGCGCGCGCTTTGCGCCTGGACGGCCACGAGACCGTGGAGGCGCCGGACGGCGCGGCAGGGCTCGATGCGCTCGAGGAAGGCGGCTTCGATCTCCTGCTCTCCGATATCCGCATGCCGGTGATGGACGGCATCGAACTCGCCCACAAGGCCTCCGCGGCCCATCCCGCCCTCAAGATCCTGCTGATGACCGGCTATGCCGACCAGCGCGAGCGCGCCGACGACCTTTCCTCCAAGATCGTCGACGTCGTCAGCAAGCCGTTCAGCCTGCCCGACATCCGCCGCGCCGTCGCGCTGGCGCTGGCCGCCTGAAGAGACTTCAGCGGATTCCGAGAAGCCGCTCCAGATAGTCCCGCTCAAGGGCCGGCGCGCCGCCCGTGCCGAGCCGGCGGCGGATTTCCTCCAGGATTTCCCGCGCACGCTGGATATCGATCTCTTCCGGAACCTTCGTCGCCCCGCCGAAATTGGGGCCTTCTCCATTGGCGTTGCGCTCGCGGCCGAGCGGATCGCGGCCGTTGCGGCCGGCCTGAGGCATACCCTGGCCCTGGCCCTGCCCCATGGCCTGCATCTGGTTCATCATGTTCTGCGCACCCTGGCGGAGCGCCTCCAGCGCACGGCCCTGGCTGCCGACGGCCGGCTCGCCCTGGCCTTCGCCGAGCGCCTGCGAGGCGCCCTTCATCTCGCGGCCGGCCTCGCCGAAACCGTCGCCCGGCTTCAGCCCCATGCCCTTCAGCGCGTCCTGCAGTTCGCCGAGCTGCTTGCCGAGATCGTCCTGCTGCTGCTGGAGGCCTTTCAGAGCTTCACGAAGCTGGTCGGCGGTCATCCGGTCCGTGGGTTGACGGCCGGTGCCGTCGTCGCCCGGCTGCTGTTCGCCGCTCTCGCCCTCCATCGGATCGCCGTTCATCTGCCGGTCGCGCAGCGCCTGATCGAACTGGAACGTCTGCTCCATGAGCTGCTGCTGCTGCTGCATGAGCGCGCCGAGCTTGTCCATCTGCTGGCGCATGGCGTCGTTCTGCCGGCCCTGCTGCGGGCGGCCGGCCTGCAGGTTGTTCATCATGCGCTGCAATTCGGAGAGCATCTGCTGGGCCTGGTCGCGCGCGCCGGAGCGCGCCAGGTTCTCGATCTGGTCCATCATGCGCTGCAAATCCTGCTGGCGCAGGATGCGGCCCTGCTGCTGGGCGTTCTGCTGTCCCTCGCCGTTCCTCGCGGCCTGCTTGGAGAGCTCTTCCATATAGGCCTGCATCGCCTCGCGCAGTTCCTTGGTGAGCTTGGCGATCTCCTCGTCGGACGCATTGCGATCCAGCGCCTCGGAAAGCGCCTTCTGGGCTTCGCGAAGGCGCCGGTCGGCGAGCGACAGGTTGCCGTCCTCGATGCCGAGCGCGATTTCCCAGAGGTAATCCGCCGCATCGCGCATCTGGTCGTCCGTGCGGGCGAGCCGCATGCGCGCGGCGGCCGATCGCAGCAGGAGGTAATGCGTGGTGTTGGGGATCGTCTCTTCCGGCCGGATCGTCAGCGCCTCGTTGAGCGCGATGGCGCTCGGCAACTCCCTGGCATCGAGCGCGAAGACCTGACGCTCCTCCGCGACGGCGCCGGCCAGCGGCTCGAAGAAGGCCTTCGCCGGAAGCACCATCTCTACCGGCTGGCTGCGCCCTTCCTGCCCGGCTGCGTCCTTCGCGACGAGCGTGATCTTCACGCGCTTGCCGGAAAGCGGATGTTCGGAAAGGTTGCGGCTCGTCGTGCCCTTGGCCTCCCGCGCGGCGCGGCGCGGCAGGTCTAGCCGGTATTCCGGCAGCGGATAGAGCGGGCGTGCGCCCTTCGGTTCGTCGACCGGCATGATCTCTGCATGGGCCTCCTGCAGCCCGTAATCATCCTTGGCGATGAAGCTGATCTCGAGCGCGGCAGCCACGGTTCGGCGCGGAATGCCGTCGAAGGCGATTTCCGGCACCCGGTCCGGGATGACCGTGAAGGCCCATTGCCGGCCGCCGACCGTCAGCCGGCCGTCCTTGACGATCTCGTAGTGCAGGATGCGGGCAGGGTTTGCCGCCGCGCCGTCCTTCGGTTTTTCCGCCTCCGGGCGCAACGTGGCGCTCTCCTCGCCCGCCGCCTCGTAGCGCATCTCCTCGCCGGTATTGCCGCCGGTGACGCGCACGGTGAGTTCGCTGAACTGCGGAACACGGATTTCACCCTTTTCCGCTTCGCCTTCCGCATTGCCCGTCAGGAAGATGGGCGCACGCGCCGTATGCGCCGGCGGCGTCACCCAGGCGTCGATCCGCACGTCCGGCGCCGTGTCGGCCGGCACGCGTAACGAAACGACATCGGCAAGAAGGCCGCCGCGGTTGGAATAGGAGAAGGCAAAGGCGATGACGAGGAGCAGCACCGGCACGGCACGCAGCGCATGGCGGTCGTGGCGTGCGATGTCCGGCGATGGCGGGCCGGTACGGAGCGCCCCGATCGTCCGCGCCATGCGGGACTGATGCTCGCGCCAGAGCGCCTCGGCGAACGCGTCGCCGGCCGCCGGCCGGTCGTCCTGCACGCGGATCGCCTGATGGGCGAGTTCGTTGCGCGCCTCCAACATGCGGTCTGCCGCCTCGCCCGAGGGCCAGAAGAGGCCGCGCAGGCGCAGCAGCAGCGCGACGAGGCCGGCGGCGAAGGCAAGGAGCGTCGCGCCGTGCAGCCAGGCCGGCACATGACGGAAATAGCCGAACCAGGCGAGCGCCAGAAAACCGGCGATCAGGAGGGCGGCCGGCAACAGCCGCGGCGTCAGCGCTTCGAGGAAAAGGATCGTCCGGGCGACAAGGCGTTTGCCCGCAAGCCGGCGCGCCAGCGTCCTGCCGGCCGCATCCGTCCCGCGCTGCCCGTCCGTCTCGATCGCCATCGTGCGCCGCTCTTTGCTGCTCGTTGTCACGGCCTGAGGATACCACGCTTTGTGGCGAAGACGAGGGCGGCCGCAAAAACGTGACCGCGCCGCCGTCAGACGAGCCAGTCCGGCAGCGAATCAAGGCCGATCAGGTCGTCGTAGGAAAGGCGCGGCCGGATGACGTGGAACTCCGCGCCGTTGACCAGCACTTCCGGAACGAGCAGGCGGCTGTTGTAGGTGCCCGCCTGCACGGCGCCATAGGCGCCGGCCGAACCGACGGCGATGAGATCGCCCGGCTTCGGCTGCGCCATCTCGCGGTCGAGCGCCAGATAGTCGCCCGTCTCGCAGACCGGGCCGACGACATCGGCACGGATGCGCGGCGCGTTCGCGGCCGAGATGACGACCGGCTGGATCTCGTGCCAGGCCTCGTAGAGCGTCGGGCGGATGAGGTCGTTCATCGCTGCGTCAACGATCACGAAGGTCTTCTCGCCGCCATCCTTCACATAGACGACCTCGGTGACGAGGATGCCGGCATTGCCAACGATGAGGCGCCCGGGCTCGGTGACGATCCGGCAGTTCAGCCCTTCGAGCTGCTTCTTGACGATCTCGGCATAGGCATCGGGCAGCGGAGGCGGGGCGTTGTCCGTCTTGTAGGGAATGCCGAGCCCGCCGCCGACATCGACATGGTCGATGGTGTGGCCATCGGCGCGCAGCGTCTCGACGAGCTCGCGCAGCAGCCGGAAGGCATCGTCGAAGGGCTGCAGCTCGGTGATCTGGCTGCCGATATGCATGTCGATGCCGGTCACCTCGATGCCCGGAAGGCTCGCCGCGCGGGCATAGACGGCCCGAGCGCGCTCCCAGGAGATGCCGAACTTGTTCTCCTTCTTGCCCGTCGAGATCTTCGCGTGGGTGCGCGCATCGACATCCGGATTGATGCGGAAGGAAACGTGCGCCACCTTGCCGGCCGCGACGGCGCGGGCGTTCAGCACCTCCAGCTCCGGCTCGGATTCGACGTTGAAGCAGTAGATGCCGGCTTCGAGCGCAAGGTCCATCTCGCGCGGCGTCTTGCCGACGCCGGAGAACATGATGCGCGAGGCGGGAACGCCGGCCGCGAGCGCCCGGCGAAGCTCGCCTTCGGAGACCACGTCGATGCCGGCGCCGAGCCGGGCGAGCGTCTTCAGCACCGCCTGGTTGGAATTGGCTTTCATGGCGTAGCAGACCAGCGCGTCGACCCCCTCGAAGGCCTTGGAGAACACCTTGTAGTGCCGCTCGAGCGTGGCCGTCGAATAGACGTAGAAGGGCGTGCCGACCGCCTTGGCGATCTCCGGAACGGGCACGTCCTCCACATAGAGGACGCCGTCACGATGCTCGAAATGATTCACGGGGATCTATCCGTCAGAGAAGGGGATCGAGGATGAAGGGCCTGTCTTCCGGCTGGCGGACTTCCTTGCCGTCGACAGTCTTGACGATCGGCTGCGGGCCGCCCGGCACGTCGAGATCGCCCTTGCGGCCGCAAGCCGTCAGAACCGCCGCTGAAAGGCCGAGCACGAGCGCAAGCTTGCCGATGTCGATGCGTGTCATGAAGCGTTTCCTGCCGTTGCCGGGATGGGCATCATCCTTAGCGAATTCGCCCGCCCTTGTGCACCCTTATTCTGCTGATGAGTCCTGCAAGCGCCGTGATCAGTTCCGCTGCCGCCACCAGGCGATCTGCTTCCTGACTTCCGACGGCGCCGTGCCGCCATAACTCTTGCGGCTGGCGACCGAGGCCTCGACCGTCAACACGTTGTAGACGTCGGCGGTGATCGAAGCATGGATCGCCTGAAGGTCCTCCAGCGACAGTTCGGCAAGGTCGCACCCCTTGCCTTCGGCAAGCGCCACGGCGCGGCCGGTGACGTGGTGCGCATCGCGGAACGGCAGGCCCGCCTCGCGCACCAGCCAGTCGGCGAGGTCCGTCGCGGTGGAATAGCCCGAGCCTGCGGCCGCCTTCATCCTATCGGTGCGGATCGTCACGTCGCGCACCATGCCGGTCATCGCGGCGATGGCGAGCTCCAGGCTCTCGGCTGCATCGAAGACCTGTTCCTTGTCTTCCTGCATGTCCTTGGAATAGGCGAGCGGCAGGCCTTTCATGACGGTGAGCAGCGCGATCAGCGAGCCATTGATGCGGCCGGTCTTGGCGCGCACCAGTTCGGCCGCGTCCGGGTTCTTCTTCTGCGGCATGATGGAGGAGCCGGTGGAGAAGGCGTCCGACAGGCGGATGAAGCCGAACTGCGGCGTCGACCAGATGACGATCTCCTCGGCAAGGCGCGAAAGATGGACGGAGGCGATGGCGGCGATGGAGAGGAACTCCAGCGCGAAATCGCGATCCGAGACCGTGTCGATGGAATTGCGCGTCGGCTCGCGGAAGCCGAGGGCCCTGGCCGTCATGTGCCGGTCGATGTCGTAGCCCGTGCCGGCGAGCGCTGCGGCGCCGATCGGGCTCTCGTCGAGATGCTCGATGGCATGGCGCACGCGCTGGCGGTCGCGGCCGAACATTTCCACATAGGCCATGCAATGGTGGCCGAAGGTCACCGGCTGGGCCGTCTGGAGATGGGTGAAGCCCGGCATGACCGTCTCGGCATGCTCTTCCGCCCGGTCGAGGAAGGCGGCGATGAGGGCCGTCAGGGCCTTCTCTGTCTTCTGCAGTTCCTCCTTGACCCAGAGGCGGAAATCGAGCGCCACCTGGTCGTTGCGCGAGCGGGCGGTGTGGAGGCGCCCGGCGGCAGGGCCGATGAGCGTCGCCAGCCGCGCCTCGACGTTCATGTGGATGTCTTCCAGCTTGCGCGAGAACTCGAAATTGCCGCTTTCGATCTCTGACAGGATCGTGTCGAGACCGTGAACGATCTTTTCCTTATCGTCCGCCGAAATGATGCCCTGATGGGCGAGCATTTCGGCATGCGCCTTTGAGCCGCGGATGTCCTGGGCGTAAAGCTTCTTGTCGAAGCCGATGGAGGCATTTATCTCCTCCATGATCGCATCCGGCCCCGAGGCGAAACGGCCGCCCCACATCTGGTTCGAGGATTTCGTCTCGGAAGTGCCGTCTGCCATGGGTGCCCGCCTGGAAAGTGTCCTGGAGAATGAAATGTCAGTGAAGAAGAAACTCGGCCTGCCGGCAGGAAAGCTCATCGCCATCGCCGGCCTTGCCGGCCTTCTTGCCGGTGGTGCTGCGATATACGTGAAGGAAAGCCTGTCTGGCAATGGCGCGCTCGTGGCGGCGGATGCCGGCGCCTGCCCGCTCGCTTCCGAAACGGCGGCCGCGATCACGCCCTTCTCCAAAGGCCAGGTCGCCGCCATGCGCACGGTCGACGAGCACCGGACGCTGCCCGACCTCGTCTTCGACGGCCCGGACGGCACGAAGAAGACCATCGCCGACTTTGCGGGCAAGACCCTGCTCGTCAATCTCTGGGCAAGCTGGTGCGTGCCCTGCCGCGAGGAGATGCCGGCGCTCAACGCGCTCGAAAAGGATCTCGGCTCCGACAGGTTCGAGGTCGTGGCGATCAACATAGACACCGGCGGCGACGAGAAGCCGAAGGCCTTCCTCGACGAGACGAACGTGCACGACCTCGGCTACTACCGCGACGCCTCCATGGGCGTCTTCAACACGCTGAAGAAGGAAGGCCTTGCCTTCGGCCTCCCCGTGACGCTGCTGATGGACGACAAGGGCTGCCTGATCTCCGCCATGAACGGCCCCGCCGCCTGGGACAGCGAGGACGCGAAAGCCCTGATCAACGCGGCGCTGACGCCGCCGAAGGGCTGACGTCACGCGAGCGCGTAGACGCGTGGCCGGCGGATATCGATGAAGCCGGCCTCGCCCTTGCGGTGCGGGAATTCCGGCGCGGTATCGAATTCGACGGCCTGCCCGCTTCCAGTCATCGCCAGCACGCGGCGCGAATCCGGCCGGTCGATGACGCGGACGATCTTCGCCGAGATGCCGTGCCCGTCCTCGCGCCAGGTGACGTCCGCCGGGCGGAACAGGATCTGCCCGCTGCCATCCGCAACGCCGTCCGCCTCGAAGGCGATGTCGTCGACATAGGCCTTGCCGCCACGGATATCGGCATCGAGCCGGTTGGCATCGCCGAGGAAGTTCATTACGAAAGCATCGGCCGGGTTGCGGCAGACGGCCTCCGGCGTGCCCTCCTGCACGATCCTTCCCTTGTTGAGGATGACGACGCGGTCGGCAAGGTCCAGCGCCTCTTCCTGGTCGTGCGTGACGAAGAGCGTGGTGATGCCGAGCTCGTCATGAATCTTGCGCAGCCAGCGGCGGAGATCCCGTCGCACATTGGCGTCGAGCGCACCGAAGGGCTCGTCGAGCAGCAGCACGCGCGGATCGACCGCAAGCGCCCGGGCGAGCGCTACGCGCTGGCGCTGGCCGCCGGATATCTGGCCGGGGAAGCGGTCCTTCAGCCCTCCGAGCTGCACGAGGTCGAGCAGTTCCGTCACGCGCGCGGCGATCTCCTGCGCTGTGCGCTTGACCTTGGAGACCTTCATGCCGAAGGCGATGTTCTCGCCCACCGTCATGTGCGGGAAAAGCGCATAGTGCTGGAAGACGAAGCCGACGCCGCGCTCGCGCACGGGGATGTCGGTGGCGTTCTCCTCGCCGAAATGGATTGCGCCGCCATCGGCATATTCGAGGCCGGCGACCATGCGCAGGATCGTCGTCTTGCCGGAACCGGAGGGCCCGAGCAGCGCGACGAGCTCACCGCTTTCGATATCGAGCGAGACGCCGTGCACGGCGCGAAAGGTCTGGAACTCCTTGACAACGTTCTCAAGGCGGATCTTCACGGCTTGACCTCCGGAATGGTGCTGTCGCCCGCAAGCGCGGATGGACGCTGGACACGGCCCGCGCCCTGCCGCTCCAATGCCACCTTGGCAAGAAGCGTGACAATGGCAAGGCAGGCGAGAATGGACGCGGCGGCAAAGGCGCCGGCCGCGTTGTAGTCGTGGTAGAGAAGCTCGATATGCAGCGGCAGCGTGTTGGTCTGGCCGCGGATATTGCCCGAGACCACCGAGACGGCGCCGAACTCGCCCATCACGCGCGAATTGCAGAGCACGACGCCGTAGAGCAGCGCCCATTTGATGTTCGGCAGCGTGACGGAGAAGAAGGTGCGCCAGCCGCTCGCCCCGAGCGACGTCGCCGCCTCCTCGAGGTCTCGGCCCTGCGCCTGCATGAGCGGGATCAGTTCGCGCGCGACGAAGGGCGCCGTGACGAACATGCTGGCGAGCACGATGCCGGGCAGCGCGAAGAGAATCTTGATGTCCGCCGCCTGCAGAGCATGGCCGAAGAGGCCTTGCAGGCCGTAGACAAAGAGATAGGAGACGCCGGCGACGACCGGCGAGATCGAGAACGGGATCTCGATGACGACGGTGAGCAGCCGCTTTCCGGGGAAATCGTGCTTGGTGATGGCCCAGGCCGCCGCCACGCCGAAGGCGGTGTTGAACGGCACGGCGAGAAGGGCGGTCACGACCGTCAGGAAGATGGCGTGGCGCGTATCGGGGTCGGCGATCGACTTGGCGAAATACCCCAAACCGCGCGAGAAGGCCTCCACGGCGATGACGACGAGCGGCGCGACGATCATCAGGCCGACCAGCAAAAGCACGACCGTCAGGAGAATGCGGCGGAAGGCCGGATTGTCGCCGACGCGCGGTGGCCTGCCCTTTGCGGAATGCGTCCCCGGATGCGCCATGGTCAGCCCTTCATGGTATAGCGCAGGGCACGGGCCTGCATGAGGTTGGTGAGCGCCAGCATGGCGAAGGCCGTCAGCAGCATGACGGAGGCGATGGCCGCCGAGGCCGGGTAGTCGTATTCCTCCAGCCGTATGAAGGCGAGCAGCGCCGTGATCTCCGTCGAGAACGGCTGGTTGCCGGCGATGAAGATGATGGCGCCGAACTCGCCGAGGCTGCGGGCGAAGGAGAGCGACACGCCGGCGAGCAGCGCCGGCGCCAGCAGCGGCAGGATGACCTTGACGAAGATGGAAAGGTCGCTGGCACCGAGCGTCTGGCCCGCCTCTTCCAGCGCCGGGTCCAGCTCCTCCAGTACCGGCTGTACCGTGCGCACGATGAAGGGGATGCTCGTGAAGCTCATGGCGACGATGATGCCGAGCGGCGTATAGGCGACCTTGATGCCGAGCAGCGTAAGCGGCCCGCCGAACCAGCCGTTCGTGGCAAAGAGCGTGGTGAGGGCGATGCCGGCGACGGCCGTGGGCAGCGCGAAGGGCAGGTCCACCAGCGCATCGACGAGGCGGCGGCCCGGAAAGCGGTAACGCACCAGCACCCAGGCGAGCGACAGGCCGAAGACGAGATTGAATGCCGTGGCGGCCAGCGCGCAGAGCACCGTGACGCGGTAGCTGGCGAAGGCCCGGTCGGAGGAGACGATGCGCCAGTAGTCCTCCGGCCCGAGGCTTGCAGCCTTGAAGACGAGCGCGGCCAGCGGCAGCACCACGATGATGGCCACGTAGACGAGGGTGATGCCGAGCGCAAGCGGCAATCCGGGCAGTACACGCCGTCTCAAAGAGGGCTTCCTTTCATGCCGGCAACCGGCAGGCTCCGCGCCCGCCGGTTGCCGGAAACGTTGACGTCGACGGGATCAGCGGCTGCCGTAGATCTTGCCGAGGATGCCGCCCTCGGCGAAGTGCTCCTTGGAAACCTTGTCCCAGCCGCCGAAGACATCGTCGACATTGACGAGACGGATGGCCGGGAACTGGTCCTTGAACGCGGCGACGACCTTCTCGTCATGGACGCGGTGGCCGAATTCGGCGGCGACCTTCTGGCCTTCCGGCGAATAGAGGAAGCCGAGATAGGTCTTGGCAAGATCGCGCGTGCCGTGGGCGTCGGCCACCTTGTCGACGATGGCGACCGGGAACTCGGCAAGCAGGGACATGGAGGGCGTGACGACCTCGAACTTGTCTTCACCGTACTGCTTGGCGATCGACCGCGTCTCCGCCTCGAAGGTGATGATCACGTCGCCGATCTCGCGTTCGACGAAAGTGGTGGTCGCCGCGCGGCCACCCGTATCGAAGACCGGCACGTTGTCGAAGATCTTCGTGACGAAGGCCTCGACCTTGGCCTCGTCGTTGTTGAAGGCCTCCTTGGCGTAGGCGGTCGCGGCAAGGTAGGTGTAGCGCGCGTTGCCGGAGGTCTTCGGGTTCGGGAAAATGACCTTCACGTCGTCACGGGCAAGGTCGGACCAGTCCTTGATGTTCTTGGGGTTGCCGGCGCGCACGAGGAAGGACGGGAAGGAATAGAAGGGCGAGGCGTTGTTCGGGAACTGCTTCTGCCAGTCCTCCGCCACGAAGCCGTTCTTCACGAGGAAGTCGATGTCCGTCACCTGGTTGAAGGTGACGACGTCGGCCTCCAATCCCTCGACGATGGCGCGCGCCTGCTTGGACGTGCCGTTATGGGACTGGTCGATGGTGACGCCGGGATGCTCCTTGACGAAGGCCTCGTTCTCGGCGGCGAAAACCTCGCGCGCCACGTCGTAGGACGCGTTCAGCAGCGTGTCGGCGGCATGCGCGGTGAGCGGAGCGGCAAGGCTGGCGAGTGCCGCGCCGAGAAGGAGAAAACGTTTCATGGAAAGCCCCAATGCGAGAAAAGTCGGGGCAGACAATAGCGGCGGGTCGAGGGCGATCCGAGGCATGGCCTGCCGTGACGCTTGCGGCAAGCGAAACATTTTTCCCCGAAAGGAAGCCCTTGGGGAATCCGCCGCCACTCAGCGGGTCGGAACGGGAACCTCGCCGCGGTAGTCGTAGAAGCCGCGGCCGGACTTGCGGCCGAGCCAGCCGGCCTCGACATATTTCACCAGCAACGGGCACGGGCGGTACTTGGAATCGGCGAGCCCGTCATGCAGCACCTGCATGATGGAAAGGCACGTATCGAGGCCGATGAAATCGGCAAGCTGGAGCGGCCCCATCGGATGGTTCGCGCCGAGCTTCATGGCGGTATCGATGGCCTCCACCGAGCCGACGCCTTCATAGAGCGTATAGATGGCCTCGTTGATCATCGGCAGCAGGATGCGGTTGACGATGAAGGCCGGGAAATCCTCGGCAACGGTGATCGTCTTGTCGAGGCGCGCGACGAATTCCTTGGCCGCGGAGAAGGTTCCCTCTTCCGTGGCGATGCCGCGCACCAGTTCGACCAGTTTCATCACCGGCACCGGGTTCATGAAGTGGATGCCCATGAAGCGCTCCGGCCGGTCGGTGGCCGAGGCGAGGCGAGTGATGGAGAGCGAGGACGTGTTGGTGGCCAGAATCGCCTCCGGCTTCAGCACGGAACAGACCTGGCCGTAGATCTTGCGCTTGACGGTCTCGTCCTCGGTAGCGGCCTCGATGACGAGATCGGCATCGGACAGGTCGTTGATGTCGGACGAGCCCTTGATCAGCGCGAGCGCCTTCTTGCGGTCCTCGTCTGCCATCTTGCCGGAGGAGACCTGGCGGGCAAGGTTGCCGTTGATCGTGGCAAGGCCGGTCTCGATGCGCTCGGCGGAGAGGTCGTAGATATGGACCTTGTATCCGGCAAGGGCCGCGACATGCGCGATACCGCACCCCATCTGACCCGCACCCACAATACCGACGTTCTTGATCATAGCGCCCATCGCCCCGTCATTCAGCCTGCGCCCGCGATGCAGGCAAAAAAACACCGGGCCGGTCGAGCCGGCCCGGTGAAGTGATAAAGGCACGCGACGCATTTTTCCAGTGAAAACATCGTCGCGAAAACGGGATGAAACCGGCTCAGAGCGCCTTTTCGAGTTCGGGCAGGGCCTCGAAGAGGTCCGCGACGAGGCCGTAGTCGGCGACCTGGAAGATCGGCGCTTCCTCGTCCTTGTTGATGGCGACGATGACCTTGGAGTCCTTCATGCCGGCAAGGTGCTGGATGGCGCCGGAAATGCCGCAGGCGATGTAGAGCTGCGGGGCGACCACCTTGCCCGTTTGGCCCACCTGCCAGTCGTTCGGCGCATAGCCGGCATCGACGGCGGCGCGCGAGGCACCGACGGCAGCCCCGAGCTTGTCGGCGACCGGGAGGATCACCTCCTGGAACTTCTCCGACGAACCCAGCGCACGGCCGCCCGAGATGATGATCTTGGCCGATGTCAGCTCCGGACGGTCCGACGAGGACAGCGCGTCCTTGACATGGGTCGAAAGGCCCGGATTGGCAGCGGCAGCGACCGTCTCGATGGAGGCGCTTCCGCCCTCGCCGGCTGCGGCGAAGGACGCCGTGCGCACGGTGATCACCTTCTTGGCGTCGGTCGATTGCACCGTCTGGATGGCATTGCCCGCATAGATCGGACGCTTGAACGTGTCGGGGCTGACGACCTCGACGATCTCGGAGACCTGCGCGACGTCAAGCAGCGCAGCGACGCGCGGCAGCACGTTCTTGCCGACCGAGGTCGCGGCAGAGACGACGGCGTCATAGCTGCCGGCAAGCGACACGATGAGCGCGGCCAGCGGTTCGGCGAGGTTGTTGGCAAGGCTTGCGTCCTCGGCGACGAGCACCTTCGTCACGCCCGAGAGCTTGGCCGCCTGTTCGGCGGCGGCCTTGGCGCCATTGCCGGCGACGAGCACATGCACGTCGGAGCCGATCTTGGAGGCGGCCGTCAGCGCCTTGGCGGTCTGGTCGGAAAGGTGCGCGTTGTCGTGGTCTGCCAGAAGAAGAATGGCCATGTGATGTTCTCCCTTTCCTGCTTAGAGCACGCCGGCTTCGGTCTTGAGCTTTTCGACCAGCTCGGCAACCGACTTGACCTTGACGCCGGCCTTGCGGCCGGACGGTTCCTCGGTCTTCAGCACCTTCAGGCGCGGGGCGGTATCGACGCCGAAATCACCGGGTGTCTTCTTGTCGAGCGGCTTCTTCTTCGCCTTCATGATGTTCGGCAGCGAGGCATAGCGCGGCTCGTTGAGGCGAAGGTCGGTCGTGACCACCGCCGGCAGCGTCACCTCGATCGTCTGGAGGCCGCCGTCGACCTCGCGCGTCACGGTCGCCTTGCCCTCGCCGATCTCGACCTTCGAGGCGAACGTCGCCTGCGCCCAGCCGAGGAGAGCCGACAGCATCTGGCCGGTCTGGTTCGAATCGTCGTCGATCGCCTGCTTGCCGACGATGACGAGGCCGGGCTGCTCAGCCTCGGCGACGCCCTTGAGGATCTTGGCGACGGCGAGCGGCTCGACGGCGTCGTCCGTCTCCACCAGCACCGCACGGTCGGCGCCCATCGCAAGGGCGGTGCGCAGCGTCTCCTCGGCTTTCGCGGGACCGATCGAGACGACCACGACTTCCTCGGCCTTGCCTGCCTCCTTCAGCCGCAGCGCCTCTTCCACCGAAATCTCGTCGAACGGGTTCATCGACATCTTCACGTTCGCAAGCTCCACACCAGAGCCGTCCGCCTTCACGCGGATCTTCACGTTGTAGTCGACCACCCGCTTAACTGGGACCAGGATCTTCATGGCTTCCTTCCTTCAAATGCCCGCGAGGAAAATGCGCCTTTCAGGGGCGCCCCGATTGTCGGTTGGCGACATCGATACGCGTTTTTTCCCCAATTACAATGCATCGCAGGCCTCCTCCCGCGAAAACGGGAGGCTTATAAATTACCTTTACGTCCACGTCAATTCGCCTCGAAACATCTCACCGGCCCCAATGGGTCGGCGGCACGGAAGGCCGGGACGCGGCCTCCCCGGCGGGTATCGCCGGCGCTTCGGCATGACGCACCGCCTTCGGCGTCACGATGGTCCGGTCGAACAGCGGCACGCCCTTCCGCCGCAGGAGGAGGACAAGGAGCGCACCGGCAAGGATGCCGCCGACATGGGCGCCCCAGGAAACGCCGCCGTCCCGGTCGACCGCCAGCATGTAGAACTGCTGGACGATCCAGAAGGCGAGCGGAATGACGGCCGGCAGCGGCAGCGGAATGCGGAAGAACACCAGCACCCATACGCGCACCTTCGGATGCAGCAGGAAATAGGCGGCGACCACCCCGGAGACGGCCCCCGAAGCGCCGATCAGCGGCGCTTCCGATGCCGGCTGTACGAGGCCGTGCACCAGCGCGCCGGCGGCCGCGCAGAGAAGATAGAAGAGGAGGAAGCGGAAATGCCCCAACGCATCCTCGACATTGTCGCCGAACACCCAGAGGAACAGCATGTTCGAGGCGAGATGCAGGAAATCGAGATGGAGGAACGCATAGGTGATGAAGGTCGCGTCCTCCGGCACCAGCACGAGGTCCGGCTGGAGATCGGCGAAATCGAAGATCACCGCCGGGATATAGCCGAGGCCGACCACCGCCGCGTCGGAGAATTCCCGCGAGGAGACTAGCCCCGTCACCAGCCAGGCCACGATATTGATCGCGATCAGGCCGATCGTGACATATTGCACCTTGATGTATTTCAGGGAATTCGCGTCATGCAGCGGTATGAACATGGATCCCTTCCGGAGCGGTTGACGGGAGCTTACCTGTTCTGCCCCGGCACCCACAATATGTCCGAGCGGCCGTGGTCGTTCACCCAGCGCGCGGCGACGAAGAGGAAATCGGAAAGCCGGTTGATATAGGCGACGGCCTCCGCCGACACCGTCTCGCCCTCGCTGTCCTGCAGGGCGACGATCCGCCGCTCGGCCCGGCGCGCCATGGTGCGCGCCACATGCAGCGCCGCCGCCGCCGGCGTTCCGCCCGGCAGCACGAAGGAGCGCAGCGGCTCGAGGTCGGCATTGAGCCCGTCGATTTCCCGTTCCAGCCGATCGACCTGAGCCTTGACGATGCGCAACGGCTCGTAGTCTAGCTTCTTGCCGGTCTCGGGCGTTGCAAGGTCCGCGCCGAGATCGAAGAGGTCGTTCTGGATACGCATCAGCATGCGGTCGAGCGCCGGATGCTCGGCAAGGTGCTGGCGCGCGAGCCCGATGGCGGAATTCGCCTCGTCGACCGCGCCATATGACTCGACGCGAAGGTCATGCTTTTTGCGGCGTGGACCGGCGGCAAGGCCGGTCGTGCCGTTGTCACCCGTGCGGGTGTAGATCTTGTTGAGCTTGACCATGTCAGCGCCCGCCACCCGTGATCCAGAGCGTCAGCATGATGAGCACGATGGCGATGGCCTGAAGCAGCACGCGCATCTGCATGAGCTTGTTGGAGGTGTTGCCGCTGCCGCCTCTTGCCATGTTGAGAAGGCCGCGCACGAGCACGATGGCGACGAGGCCCATGACAGTAAGGGTCAGGAAGGTGAGAAAGGAAGACATGCCAACGATCCGGTTTGATTTCTGTCAGCTCTCATCAAATAGGGCATTCCACACAAAGTGCACGCTTTTTGCAGTCATCCGGCCTGCGGCGCCGCGCCGCGTCAGCCGAGCCGGCCGACGATGCGATAGAAAAGCGCCGCCGGAAGCAGCTTCTTGAGGAGCACGCCGTGCTTTGCCGGCGTCGTCACCACATAGTGCGGCCGCGGCTTCTTCGCCGTCAGCGCATGGCGCAGCACCGTATAGACCGCCTCCGGCCCGAGTTTTCCGCGCGCCGGCTTCGATTCTCCGCGCAAGCGCCTCAACTGCCGGCGGTATTCTTCGGCATGCACCGAGTTCTCGACATCGACGACCCGTTCGATATGCGTCAGCGCATTGGCGGTGAAGCGCGAGGCGATCGGCCCCGGCTCGATGAGGCTGACATGGATGCCCGAGCCGGCAAGCTCCATGCGCAGCGTCAGCGAAAGACCCTCCAGCGCGAATTTCGAGGCATTGTAGGCTCCGCGCCAGCGATAGGGCACGATGCCGAGGATCGACGAGCATTGCACGATGCGCCCGTGCCCCTGCCGCCGCATGACCGGGATCACGCGGCGCGTCAGGTCGTGCCAGCCGAAGACGTTGGTCTCGAACTGCATGCGCAGCGCCTCGACCGGCAGGTCTTCGACGGCCCCCGCCTGCCCGTAGGCGCCGTTGTTGAAGAGCGCATCGAGCCGCCCGCCCGTACGCGCCAGAACGGTCTCGATGAGCGCGGCGATGGTCTCGGGCTCGGTATAGTCCATCAGCAGCGTCTCGATGCCGTCGGCGGCAAGTCCGGCCCGGTCCTCCTCGCGCCGCACCGTGGCGAAGACGCGCCAGCCGTCCGTCTTCAGCGCACGGGCAGAGTGGGCGCCGATGCCGGAAGAGCAGCCGGTGACGATGATGCTCGGCGAGGGCGCGCTTGGAGAAGACATGGTCGTTTCCTGTACAAATCAGCTCCCCTTTCCCATATTCCCCACGAGCAGACAATGAGAGAGCGGCCGGTTACGGCCCGAAGGGAATGGACAAGTGCCGATGCCGACCGCCATTCGCTGTGCCTACAAGGTCGCCTTCGATGCGATCTGGCATTTTTCCGAGGACGACGGCTGGGCGATGGCGAGCCATGTCGCGCTCTCGACGCTGCTGGCGATCTTCCCCTTCCTGATCTTCGGCACCGCGCTCGGCTCCTTCCTCGGCGCCGACCAGTTCGCCGAGACCGCCGTGCACCTCATCTTCGACACATGGCCGGAATCGATCGCCGCGCCGATCTCCCGCGAGGTCGTCGCCGTGCTGACGATCCCGCGCGGCGGGCTGCTCACGGTCTCCGTGCTCGCGGCCGCCTATTTCGCCTCGAACGGGGTGGAGGCGCTGCGCATCTCGCTCAACCGCGCCTATCGGGTGGCCGAGACGCGCTACTGGTACATGACGCGCCTTGCCAGCCTCGGCTTCGTCATCGCCGGCGTCCTGGCGCTCGCCGTCATCTCCATCGTCCTCGTCGCCGCCCCGCTTGCCGTGCGCGCCACCGGCGACTGGCTGCCCTGGCTTTCCTATGTCTATTCCTGGGTGGAGAGCTGGGGCCTCGTCGGCACGGTGGCGGTGCTGCTCATCGGCCTCCTGATCGCCCATCTCTGGCTGCCCGCCGGCCGGCGCCGCATCGCCGACGTGCTGCCGGGAATCCTGCTGACGCTCGTCTTCTGGGCGCTCGGCGCCTACGCCTTCGCGTCTTACCTCTCGACCTTCGCCAACTATGTCTCGACCTATGCGGGCCTCGCCTCGATCATGATCGCGCTTGTCTTCCTCTACATGATCGGCGCGATCTTCATCATGGGCGCGGAGATCAACGCGGCGCTTCTGAAATACCGCGTGAAACACCTGATCCTCGATCGCATCCGCGGCGTGCGCCGGCAGCGCGAGGCCGAGGAAGAGGTGCCCTCAATCGAGGACGAGGCCATAGCCCGCGAGCAGGGCGCGGACGTCCGACGGTGAGAAGCCCTTCTCGCGATAGGCCGCGATCCCCGTATCCCGGTTGTTCTTGGAAAGCTTGCGCCCGTCTGGCCCCGGCACCAGCCCGTGGTGGCGATAGCGCGGCGCCGGCAGGCTAAGCAGGCTCTGCAGCAGCCGGTGCACGGCCGTCGCATGGAAGAGGTCCTGCCCGCGCACCACATCGGTGACGCCCTGCGCCGCATCGTCGAGCACCACGGCAAGATGATAGCTCGCCGGCGCATCGGGCCGCGAGAGGATGACGTCGCCCCAGCGCTCCGGCCTCGCCGTCACCCTCCCCGTCTCGCCCTCCGGACCCTCGCCCGCCTCCTGCCAGTCGAGCACCGCAGGGGCGAGCGCCCGGGCCTTCTCCATATCGAGCCGCCAGGCATGCTGGTGCCCTGCGGCGATGCGCGCCAGCGCCTCCTCCCGGTCGAGCAGCCGTTCCTCCGTCGGATAGAGCGGCGCACCGTCCGGATCGCGCGGCCAGGTGCCACCCGCCAGCGCGCAGGCCTCCACCTGCGCCTTCACTTCGCCGCGGCTGAGGAATCCCGGATAGAGCACTCCCATCGCCTTCAGCCGTCCCAGCGCCTCGCCGTAGAAGGCAAGATGCTCCGACTGGCGGCGCACGGGCGCCTCCCAGGAAAGGCCGAGCCAGGCAAGGTCCCGGTAGATCGCCGTCTCGAATTCCGGCCGCGAGCGGGCCGGATCGATATCCTCGATGCGCAGCAGGAACCGGCCGCCACCGGACGCGGCAAGATCGTGGTTAAGGATCGCCGAAAGCGCGTGGCCGAGATGCAGGAGGCCGTTCGGGCTCGGCGCGAAACGGAAGACGCGATTCTTTGACAAAGCACTTTGCATGAGGTCTTCTGACATGAAGAGGCGTGTCGCGTCACTATCGTCAAAGGCGCCGGGGCCGCTTGAAACCATGCAATTGCACATGATCAGAACGGATGCGGATGTGGCCGCGGGTCTCGTCGACCTCGCGCTCATCGATGCGCGCCTTTTCACGGTCATCGACAAGGCCGGTCCCGTGCCGCTGCGCCGGCTTTCCCCCGGCTATCGCGGCCTTGCCGGCATCATTGTTGCGCAGATGGTTTCGCGGGCGAGTGCCGACGCGATCTGGCGCCGGCTGGAGAATGCGGCAGGCGACGTCACGCCCCACCATATCCTCGCGCTTTCCGACGAGGACTGCCGCGCCGTTGGCCTCTCGCGCGCCAAGGCCGAAACCCTGCGCCGGGCCGCGGCGGCGGTCGACCGCGGCGACCTCGATCTCGACGGCGTCTGCCGCATGGAAGCCGCGGCCGCGACCCACGCGCTGACGGCGATCAAGGGCATCGGCCGCTGGACGGCGGACGTCTATCTCCTCTTCTGCGGCGGGCATCCCGACATCTTCCCCTCCGGCGATATCGCGCTGCAGAATGCGGTCGCCCATGCGCTCGGCCTTGCCATGCGGCCGAGCCCGCAGGAGCTCGACCGGATCGTTGCCGCCTGGTCGCCGTGGCGTGGCGTCTCGGCCCGGCTGTTCTGGGCCTATTACGCGCGGGAGATGCGGCGCGAGGTCGCTCCGGTGCTGGAGGGCTGAAGCCGGCGAAATACGTTGTTTTCGCTTTTCCTTTCCCGCTTCACAATGCTGTAACAACGGGCCTAATATAGAAGGGCAGATGCCGAATCGATCAGGAGAAGCCCTTGACGATTTCTGTTTCACCACAGGCCCTGCCAGCCCTTGTACTGAATGCTGACTACAGGCCGCTGAGTTATTATCCCTTGTCGCTCTGGTCCTGGCAGGACGCGATCAAGGCCGTGTTTCTGGACCGCGTAAACATCATCGCCGAATACGACCATTCGGTGTCTTCGCCCAGCTTCACGATGCGCCTGCCGAGCGTCGTGTGCCTGAAAACATACGTGCAGCCTTCCCGCTACCCGGCCTTCACCCGGTTCAACGTGTTCCTGCGCGACAAGTTCGAATGCCAGTACTGCGGGTCGGCGCACGACCTGACCTTCGACCATGTCATCCCGCGTGCCCATGGCGGCGAGACGACCTGGGAGAACGTGGTCGCCGCCTGCTCCCCGTGCAATTTGAGAAAGGGCAGCAAGCTGCCCAGACAGGCGGGCATGCTCCCGCATCAGAAGCCCTACCAGCCGACGGTTCAGGATCTGCACAACAACGGGCGACTGTTTCCACCCAACTATCTGCATGAAAGCTGGATGGACTATCTCTACTGGGACGTCGAACTGCAGCCGTGAAGCCTGCCCCGCAAGGCCCCGAGCGGCCCTGCGGCGACGGTCGCTTCATACGCTGCGGCATCTCAGGCTTTCGCGGACCGCACGCCCGAAAAGGCGATCGCGGCGAGGATGAGGCTCGCGATCACGTTCCAGCCGGCGAAGGAGAGGCCGAGGAGCCGGAAGGAAGCCTCCGTGCAGGACGGGCCGTGCTTGGCGTTGAGGTCAGAGAGAAGGTCGCCGGCATTCTGCGTGACGCCCTGCGCCGTGGTCGCGCAGGTCGCAGGCCCTTCCCAGAAACCCCATTCGACGCCCGCATGATAGACGCCCATGCCGGCTCCAACGAGCATCATGATGCCCGCGACCGCCAGCAGCAGCCGCGTCAGCCAGGCGGGCCCGCCGAACAGCGCCGAAAGCAGCGCCGCGACCGCGACCGGGATGCCGTAGTAATAGGGATCGCGCTGCAGGAGGCAGAGCGCGCAGGGAATGTAGCCGCCGATATGCTCGAAGGCGAGCGCGCCGCCGACGGTCGCCGCCATGCCGAGGGAAAGAAGGCCGGCGGATGCCTTGCGGGAGAGAGATGCGGTCATCGAGGTCGTCCAGTAGGATCGGCGAGCGTGCCGGAGAAACGGCGCCGATTTCTATCAGGTGCCGCCGCATTGTAAATGCACCGCACGGATAAGTGATCGTGCCCTCCGCCGGATTTGCCGGTTGCCGCCCGCAGGCGCATCGTGTAAACGGCGAAGGCTCGCAAGTGCCGTGCCCCATTGGCGGAACTGGTAGACGCGCTCGACTCAAAATCGAGTTCCGAAAGGAGTGCTGGTTCGATTCCGGCATGGGGCACCAAAGCCGCGCCGGCTGCTGCGGCGTGACTGCGTCGTCATTTCTCCTCAAAAAATTCGCTCTTTAGCAGGAACAAATGTTGCGGGGCCGCATTTCTCCCGGGCAACCGCGGACGCCCCCGAAAGCGGTTGTGAGGGGGACCCGAGAGCGATGTGCACGCTCTTGGGTCTCAACCGTCTCCGGGTCCGCTCTCTCCGAATCCATCTGTGCCGCGCGCTGTGAACATATGCCCCGACTTTGCGTTTCTTCCCGCAGTTCAGCAGAAGGAGCGTGTCATGGTCTTCAAGGAAGCTTCGTTCAAGGGCGAGATGCCCGAGCATTTCGACGGGCCTCACCCGGCCTGGCTCGAGACGGCGGTCGCCGATGCGCTGTCGCTGGCCGGCGACGTGGACGCCTCGGACATCGCCGTAACCTGCGAGGGCCGGCGGATCGTGCTCTCCGGCAGCGTCGGCTCTGCCGAGGAAGCCGGGCGGGTCACCGAGATCGCGGCCTCCGTCAAGGACGTCGCGGAGGTGGACAACCGGCTTTCCTGGCTCTGACCCCGCAAAAGCCGCCATTGCCCGTCGCCCCTCCAAGATGCTAGTTGCATTGCAGCAAATTGGAGTGAGGCAGTATGCTCGCCGAAAGATCCACCTATGATGCGCTCTACGGCGATTTCCGTTGGCAGATTCCCGAGCGCTTCAACATCGGCACCGCCGTTTCCGACGCCTGGGCGGCGCGCGCGCCGGGCCGCGTCTGTCTCCAGCACTTCCTCCCCGATGCCCCGCCCCTTGAGCTCACCTACGGCGAACTCGCCGTCCGCTCCGATGCCTTCGCCGCGGCGCTTGCCGCCGATGGTATCGCGAAGGGCGACCGCGTCGGCATCCTCCTGCCGCAGGGCTTCGAGACCGTCATCGCCCATGTCGCGATCTACAAGCTCGGCGCCATCGCCCTGCCGCTCGCCTTGCTCTTCGGCGCCGATGCGCTCGTCTTCCGCCTGAAGAATGCCGGCGCGAAGGCGGTCGTCACGAACAGTTTCGGGCTGGAGCGCCTGAGCCCGATCCTCGCCGATCTGCCGGACCTTGCCTTGCGGATCACGACCGAGCCCGGCGGCGATCCGGCGGCCAGGTCCTTCCACGAGATGCTGGCGCGCCATGCCGGTCCCTTCACGGCGGTGGAGAGTGGCCCGGACGACCCGGCGATGATGATCTATACCTCAGGCACGACCGGCCCGCCGAAGGGCGCGCTGCACGGCCACCGGGTGCTGCTGGGGCATGTGCCGGGCTTCCAGATGCATCACGAATTCCTGCCGCAGCCGGATGACCGCATCTGGACGCCGTCCGACTGGGCCTGGGCCGGCGGCCTCCTCAACGTGCTGCTGCCGGCGCTGCTGCTCGGCGTGCCCGTCGTCTCCTCGCCGGGCCAGAAGTTCGACCCGGACATGGCCTATCGCATCATGCAGGACATGGACGTGCGCAACGCCTTCATCCCGCCGACCGCGCTGCGGCTGATGAAGAGCGTCGCCAATCCGCGGGAAAAATACCGGCTGAATCTGCGCACCATCGCCTCGGCGGGCGAGTCGCTCGGCCGCGAGACCTGGGAATGGGTACAGGGCACGCTCGGGCTCACCATCAACGAATTCTA
>CBIMFD010000010.1:0-28700 GCA_966243085.1 uncultured Shinella sp. | reverse complement strand
TCACTTCATCGTGTAGATATCGATCGAGAAATACTTCTCGTTGATCTTCTGGTAGGTGCCGTCCTCGCGGATGGCTTTCAGGGCGGCGTTGAGCTTTTCGCGCAGGTCGTTGTCCTCCTGGCGGACGGCGATGCCGACGCCGTCGCCGACGAATTTCGGGTCGGTGATCGGTTCGCCGATCAGTTCGCAGCAAGCCTTGCCGTCGTCGTTCTTGGTGACCCAGTCGAGCAGCGGGATCATGTCGCCGACCTGCAGGTCGAGACGGCCGTTCGCCATGTCGAGGTTCACTTCGTCCTGCGTCGGGTAGAGCTTGATGTCGGCATCCGGATAGACGGCGGCGACATAGTCGGCCTGCGTGGTGCCGGACTGCGCGCCGATGGCCTTGCCCTTCATGCCTTCGTTGGTGAAGTCGGTGATGCCGGAATTCTTCGCAGCGGCATGGGTCATGGCGGCGAGGTAGTAGGGATCGGTGAAGGCGACCTGCTTCTTGCGCTCCTCGGTGATGAACATCGATGCGATGATCATGTCGTATTTCTTGGCGACAAGGCCGGGGATGATGCCGTCCCAGTCCTGCGCGACCACTTCGCACTCGACCTTCATCTTCTCGCAAAGCGCAAGGCCGATCTCGACGTCGAAGCCGCCGAGCTTGCCGGCCGAATCCTGATAGTTGAAGGGCGGATAGGCGCCTTCCGTGCCGATCTTCAACGTTTCGGCGGAGGCTGCGGCCGAAAGCAGCGTGGAGCCGGCGAGCGCGAGCGCCAGAAGCATTCTTTTCATGATGGTTCCCCTGTTGTCTTGAACGATGGGGAACGGTAGCGCGGGGCGGCGCATAAACGAAATAGATAGCCATGATGTTCGCTATCATTCCGGTTGATGCGCGCCGCCCCTCAGGGCGTGGTGATTTCCACCGTGTAGAAGAGGGCCTTCGCACCGGCCGGGACGACCTCTGCCGCCTCGAAACCGTCGAGAAGGAGGGCGTCGAGCGGCTGGAGGCCGATAAGCCCTTCCGCCGTGGAAACGCCGAGGGGATCGACTGCGAGGACCAGCCGTGTGCCGGCAAGAGGCGACAGCGCTATTGCCTCTTCCGCGACATGGCGATCCAGCCGATGCCGGGAGGCGCCGCGCCGCGTCATCACGTTGAGGTCGGTGATCGGCCCGCCGGCAAGGCGCGCCGTGGTGGGCGCATCGGCGGGGAAGGGTAGCGGCGCGGACTGCGGCGTCAGCAGCCTGTCGCCGAGCCCTTCGATGGAAAGCGCCATGCCGTCGCCCGAAAGCACGGCCAGCGTGCGGTCGATGCCGGGGAAGACGGAGAAGGGGCCGTCGCTCGCGACCGTCGCCATGCTGACGCGCCAGCCGAAATCCGAAAGGCTCGCGCCTTCCGGATGGACGATCACCTCGACCGTCTCGCCGCCGCCGTTCTTCCACGGCATGCGGCGATGGTCGGCGTTGGGCAGGAGCCTTGCCATCAGTTGCCGAGGATGCCCGGCAGGCGCAGGCCCTTTTCCCTGGCGCAGTCGATGGCGATGTCGTAGCCGGCATCGGCATGGCGCATGACGCCGGTCGCCGGGTCGTTCCACAGCACGCGGCCGATGCGCTCGGCGGCGTCATCGGAGCCATCGCAGCAGATGACCATGCCCGAATGCTGCGAGAAGCCCATGCCGACGCCGCCGCCGTGGTGGAGCGACACCCAGGTCGCGCCCGAGGCGGTGTTGAGGAGGGCGTTGAGCAGCGGCCAGTCGGAAACGGCGTCCGAGCCGTCCTGCATGGCTTCCGTCTCGCGGTTCGGCGAGGCGACCGAGCCCGAATCGAGGTGGTCGCGGCCGATGACGATCGGCGCCTTCAGTTCGCCGTTCTTCACCATCTCGTTGAAGGCGAGGCCGAGGCGGTGGCGGTCGCCGAGGCCGACCCAGCAGATGCGCGCCGGCAGTCCCTGGAAGGAGATGCGTTCCCGCGCCATGTCGAGCCAGTTGTGCAGGTGTTTGTTGTCCGGCAGCAGCTCCTTCACCTTGGCGTCGGTCTTGTAGATGTCTTCCGGGTCGCCGGAGAGGGCCGCCCAGCGGAACGGACCGATGCCGCGGCAGAACAGCGGGCGGATATAGGCCGGCACGAAGCCAGGGAAGTCGAAGGCATTTTCCAGGCCCTCGTCTTTGGCGACCTGGCGGATGTTGTTGCCGTAGTCGAGCGTCGGGATGCCGGCATGATGGAAGGCGAGCATCGCCTCGACATGGTCGCGCATGGAGGCGCGGGCAGCCTTTTCCACGGCCTTCGGGTCGCTTTCGCGCTTCGCGCGCCATTCGGCCATGGTCCAGCCCTTCGGCAGGTAGCCGTTGATCGGGTCGTGTGCGGAGGTCTGGTCGGTGACGATGTCCGGGCGGATGCCGCGGCGGACCATTTCGGGCAGGATCTCGGCCGCATTGCCGAGGAGGGCGACGGACTTGGCCTCGCCCGCCTTCGTCCAGCGGTCGATCATCTCCATGGCCTCGTCCAGCGTCTCCGCCTTCTCGTCGACATAGCGGGTGCGCAGGCGGAAATCGATGGAATCGGGGTTGCACTCGACGGCAAGGCAGGAAGCGCCGGCCATGACGGCGGCGAGCGGCTGGGCGCCGCCCATGCCGCCGAGGCCGCCGGTGAGGATCCACTTGCCCTTGAGGCTGCCGTTGTAATGCTGGCGGCCGGCTTCCACGAAGGTCTCGTAGGTGCCCTGCACGATGCCTTGGCTGCCGATATAGATCCACGAGCCGGCCGTCATCTGGCCGTACATGGCAAGGCCCTTCTTGTCGAGCTCGTTGAAATGGTCCCAGTTCGCCCAGTGCGGCACGAGGTTGGAATTGGCGATGAGGACGCGCGGGGCGTCCTTATGCGTGCGGAAGATGCCGACGGGCTTGCCGGACTGCACGACGAGCGTCTCGTTTTCTTCCAGATCGCGCAGCGAGGCGACGATCGTGTCGAAATCCGCCCAGGTGCGGGCGGCGCGGCCGATGCCGCCGTAGACGACCAGTTCGTGCGGGTTTTCCGCGACGTCCGGGTCGAGATTGTTCATCAGCATGCGCAGCGGCGCTTCGGTCATCCAGCTCTTGGCGGTGCGCTCGGTGCCGGTGGCGGCGCGCACGTCTCGGATGTTGTGACGGGGATTGTCGGTCATGGCTGGTTCTCCCGGATCAGCGGTGAAGGGTGGAGGCAAGCGCCTCGATGTGTGTGAGGATATCTTTCAGGTGGACGCGGAGCCTTGCGACCTTTTCCTCGTCATAGGCGAAAGGCACGGCCTCGCTTGCAAGATGGCTGCGCTGGGCGAGTTCCATCTGGATGGCGTGGACGCCGGTTTCCGGCCTGCCGTAGTGGCGCGTCGTCCACCCGCCCTTGAAGCGTCCGTTGAGCACGCTCGTATAGGCTTCGGCCTTTGAGCAGACCTCGACGGTCGCCGCCTCGATCTCCTTGGCGCAGGTGCGGCCCATATCGGTGCCGACGTTGAAATCCGGCAGCCGCCCCTCGAAGAGGAAGGGGATCAGCGAGCGGATCGAGTGGCAATCGTAGAGGATGGCGACGCCATGGATCGCCTTCACGCGCTCGACCTCGGCGGCAAGCGCCGCATGGTAGGGCGCATGGAAATTGGCGTGCCGATGGGCGATGTCCGCCTCGGTCGGTGCTTCGCCGTCCTTCCAGATCGCCTTGCCGTCGAAATCCGTCTCCGGCACGAGGCCGGTCGTGTTCTGGCCGGGATAGAGGCTGACGCCCGCCGGATCCCGGTTGGCGTCGATCACGTAACGGTGGAAGGCGGCGCGCACCGTCGTCGCGTCCGGCAGGAGGCCGTCATAGAGGCGCTCGATGTGCCAGTCGGTGTCCGCGAGGATGCGGCCGTTGTCGTTCAGCCGCTCCCATATGTCGGCCGGAACCTCCGTGCCGGTATGCGGAAAGGCGAGGATGACGGGCGAGGTGCCCTGATGGAGTTCGAAGACGGTGCTCATCGGATGGCCTCCATGAAAACCCCTCCCCAACCCCTCCCCACAAGGGGGAGGGACTTAACGCGCGGCACTCTGCGCGCAAAAGAATGGAGGGAAGAGCGTGCGTCCAGCCTTTCTCCCCCCTTGTGGGGGAGATGCCGGCAGGCAGAGAGGGTCTTCATACCCGGCAGGCCAGAGGGGGGCATCATGGCAAACATGTCCATCCTCACACCTCCAGCACCGGCAGGATGCCCTTGGAGACGGAGGCGGCGAGCGCGCCGGAGGAGATGAAGGTGCCGGCGGCCGCAAGGTCGGGCGCCATGTAGCGGTCTTCCTCCAGCGTCGGCACGACGGTGCGCAGCGCCGCGACCACCTTCTGCAATTCCGGGCTGGTGACGAGCGGGGCGCGGAACTCGATACCCTGCGCGGCCGTCAGCGCCTCGATGCCGACGATGGCGGCAAGGTTCTCCGTCATGCGCAGCAGGCGGCGCGCGCCGTGGCAGGCCATGGAGACGTGGTCTTCCTGATTGGCCGAAGTCGGCGTCGAATCGACCGAGGCGGGATGGGCCATCTGCTTGTTCTCGCTCATCAGCGCGGCGGAGGTGACTTCCGCGATCATCAGGCCGGAATTGAGGCCCGGCTTCCTGGCGAGGAAGGCGGGGAGGCCGAAGGAAAGAGCGGGATCGACCAGGAGTGCGATGCGCCGCTGCGCGATGGCGCCGATCTCGCAGACGGCAATCGCGATCTGGTCGGCGGCGAAGGCGACGGGCTCGGCATGGAAGTTGCCGCCGGAGACGACCGTGTCGTCGGAAAGCACCAGCGGATTGTCCGTCACGGCGTTGGCTTCGATTTCCAGCGTGCGGGCGGCAGACCGCAGGAGATCGAGGCAGGCGCCGTCGACCTGCGGCTGGCAGCGGATGCAATAGGGGTCCTGCACGCGCTCGTCGCCGGTGATGTGGCTTTCGCGGATGACCGAGCCGGCGAGCAGCGCGCGCAGCGCCGCGGCCGCGTCGATCTGGCCCTTGTGGCCGCGCAGCGTGTGGATATCGGGATGGAACGGCGCGGAGGAGCCCATGGCCGCATCCGTCGAGAGTGCGCCGGTGACGAGCGCGGCCTGCGCTGCCCGGTGGGCGCGGAAGAGGCCGGTGAGCGCCAGCGCCGTGGAGACCTGCGTGCCGTTGATGAGGGCAAGGCCCTCCTTGGCGGCCAGCACGACCGGCTTCAGGCCGGCCTTGGCGAGCGCCGCGCCGCCGGGCAGGCGTTCGCCGGCATAGAAGGCCTCGCCTTCGCCGATCATCACCGCCGTCATGTGGGCGAGGGGGGCAAGGTCGCCCGAGGCGCCGACGGAACCCTGTTCCGGGATCACCGGAACGACGCCCTTTTCCTGCATGGCCTCGATGAGGCGCACGACCTCCAGCCGCACGCCGGAGGCGCCGCGGCCGAGCGAGATGAGCTTCAGCGCCATGACGAGGCGCACGATGTTCTCGCCGAGCGGTTTGCCGACGCCGCAGCAATGCGACAGGATCAGATTGCGCTGGAGCGTGGCGACATCGGCCGGCGCGATCTTGATGGAGGCGAGTTTGCCGAAGCCGGTATTGATGCCGTAGACCGGCACGTCGCCGCTGGCGATCTCGGCGATGCGCGCGGCGGCCTTCTTGATGCCTGCGTCGAAGGACGCGTCGAGCCGGGCGGCCTCGCCCGTGCGGTAGATGGTTTCAAGGGTCTTGAGGGGCACGGAGCCCGGATGAAGCGTGATCGTCATGGTTCACTCCCGCGGCAGCTTCCGGCTGCCATTGATCGAATTACTGTCCGCTGCGGATGCGGGCATGCATGGGGTTGAAGCCCATGCGGTAGACCAGCTCCGCCGGCCGGCCGATGTCCCAAAGAACGAAATCGGCCCATTTCCCGGCCTCCAGCGTTCCCACCTCGTCGACGAGGCCGAGCGCGCGGGCGGCTTCGCGGGTCGTGCCGGCGATGCATTCCGTAACGGTCATGCCGAAGAGGGTCGCGGCCATGTTCATGGTGAGGAGGAGGGAGGTGAGCGGCGAGGTGCCGGGATTGGCGTCGGTCGCGACCGCCATCTTCACGCCGTGCTTGCGGAAGAGCTCGACCGGCGGCTTCTTCGTCTCGCGGATGAAATAGAAGGCACCCGGCAGGATGACGGCGACGGTGCCGGCCTTCGCCATGGCGGCCGCGCCCGCATCGTCGGTATATTCGAGGTGGTCGGCCGAAAGCGCGCCGTAGCGGGCGGCAAACGCCGCGCCGTTGAGGTTGGAGAGCTGGTCGGCATGGAGCTTGACCGGCAGGCCATGGCTTTTCGCGGCATCGAAGACCTTGGCCATCTCGTCCGTCGAGAAGGCAATGCCCTCGCAGAAGCCGTCGACGGCGTCCGCCAGCCCCTCGGCGGCGACGGCCGGCAGCATCTCGCCGACGACCTTCTCGATATAGGCGGCCTTGTCACCGTTCATTTCCGCCGGCAGCGCATGGGCGCCGAGGAAGGTGGTGCGCACGGTGACATCGCGCACCTCGGCGATACGGCGGGCCGCGCGTAGCGACTTCAGCTCGTTTTCGGTGTCGAGCCCGTAGCCGGACTTGATCTCCAGCGTCGTCACGCCCTCGGCGATCAGCGCATCCACGCGGGGAAGCGTCTGGAGCACCAGCTCGTCCTCGCTCGCCGCGCGCAGCGCCTTGACCGAGGAGACGATGCCGCCACCCGCCCGCGCGATCTCCTCATAGGAGGCGCCGGCAAGGCGAAGCTCGAATTCGTGGGCGCGGTCGCCGGCATGGACGAGGTGTGTGTGGCAGTCGATGAGACCCGGCGTGATCCAGCGGCCCTCGCAATCAATGCTCTCGGCGCGGGCGAAGGCGGCGGGAAGCTCGGCTTCCGGGCCGGCGAAGGCGATGCGCCCGTCCTCGACGGCGATCGCGCCGCCCTCTACGATGCCGAGCCCCGGAAGGCTTTCGTTGAGCGTCGCCAGGCGCGCATTGCGCCAGACGCGGGGCGTATCCTTTTCAGGTGTCGTCATCACGATTGCCTCTTCCCTGTGATGGATATAATGTATATACATAATAGCACAACACGCAAGGGCCAATTTGAGGCCGCGTTCAAGTGTACCGCGAAGGAGGGGACGATGGCCGTCATTCATGCAAGGCAGGCGCTGCTTTCGGGCGGCTGGGCGAACGATGTGCGGCTGCATGTCGAGGCAGGCCGCATAAGCGCGGTCGAGACGGACGCCGCCCCTGAAGCCGCCGACGAGCGCCACGACACCCTCGTCGCCGGCATGCCGAACCTGCACAGCCACGCCTTCCAGCGCGGCATGGCCGGCCTTGCCGAGACGCGCGGGCCGGGCAGCGACAGTTTCTGGAGCTGGCGCAACGTCATGTATCGCTTCGCGCTCTCCATGACGCCGGACGACGTCGAGGCCGTCGCCGCCCAGCTCTATGTCGAGATGCTGGAGGCCGGCTTCACCCGCGTCGGCGAGTTCCACTACCTGCACCATGACAAGGATGGCGCACATTATAATGACATCGCCGAGATGGCCGTGCGCATCGCGTCGGCCGCCTCTGCGACCGGCATCGCCCTGACCTTGCTGCCGGTCTTCTACGCCCATGCCGGTTTCGGCGGCACGGCGCCGGGCGAGGGGCAGCGCCGCTTCATCAACGATGCCGAGTCCTATGCGCGCCTGCTGGAGCGCTGCCGCACGCTCACCGACGGCCTGCCGGAAGGCGTCACCGGCGTCGCCCCGCACAGCCTGCGCGCCGTCACGCCGCAAGAGCTTTCCGCCGTCGTCGCCATGGCCGGCGACAGGCCGGTGCATATCCACATCGCCGAGCAGGTGAGGGAAGTGGAGGACAGCATCGCCTGGTCCGGCCGCCGCCCCGTGGAATGGCTGCTCGACAATCAGCCGGTCGATTCCCGCTGGTGCTTCATCCACGCCACGCACATGACCGGGGCCGAGACGGCCGGCATGGCGAAGGCCGGCGCGATTGCCGGCCTCTGCCCGGTGACGGAGGCCAATCTCGGCGACGGCATTTTCGCAGGCGCCGATTTCCTTGCCGCCGGCGGCCGATTCGGTGTCGGCTCGGATTCCAACGTGCTGATCGGCCTGCCGGACGAGTTGCGCCAATACGAATATTCGCAGCGCCTCGCCCACCGCGCCCGCAATGTGCTGGCCGCCCCCGGCGGCTCGACGGGCCGCGCGCTCTTCGACGGGGCGCTTGCCGGCGGGGCTGCCGCGCTCGGCGCGCCCTCGGGCCTTGCCGCCGGCAATGCCGCCGATTTCGTCAGCCTCGCGCCGCGCCACGGCCTGGCGCTTGCAGGTGATGGCCTGCTCGACGGCTGGATCTTCGCCAATGGCGTAACGGTCGATTGCGTCTGGGTGAACGGGCGCAAACGGGTCGAGGGCGGCCGCCACATCGCGCGCGAAACGGTCGGCCGGCGCTTTGCCGAGACGATGCGGGCGCTCGCCGCCGCCTGACTTTTCATTGAAAGGCGCTGCGGCCTTTCCTAAGACAGTCCGACCGGGCGATTCCCGCCCGGCAAGCGCGGAGGCGGCCATTTCCATTTCCCCCGAAGAGGCCAAGCCCCAGACCGACGGCAAGGAGCCGTCGCTGCACCGCCGCATCCTGGAGGATGTGGAGGGCAGGATCCTCTCGGGCGAATGGCCGCCAGGCCACCGCATCCCCTTCGAGCACGAGCTGACCGAGCAATACCAGTGCTCGCGCATGACGGTGAACAAGGCGATCACCGAGCTCGTCAAGCGCGGCCTCATCGAGCGCCGCCGCAAGTCCGGCAGCTACGTCACCCACCCGCACGCGCAATCCGCCGTGCTGGAGATCCACGATATCCGCCTGGAGGTCGAATCGCTCGGCCTGCCGTATCGCTACGAGCGCCGCAGCCGCACGGACCGCACCGCCAAGGCCGCCGACCGCCGCCTCCTCGACCTGCCGGAGCCTGCGCGCCTCACCGAGATTACCGCTCTGCATTTCGCCGGCGCCCAGCCCTTCTGCCTGGAAGAGCGCATCATCAACCTTGCCGCCGTACCCGAGACGGCCGGGGAAACCTTCGACACCGTCGCACCCGGCCCCTGGCTCATCAGCCGCGTGCCCTGGAGCGCCGCCGAGCACCGCATCCGCGCCGTCGGCGCCGATCCCCGCGCCGCCGCGCTCCTCGCCATCCCGGCGGGCACGCCCTGCCTCGTCGTCGAGCGCCGCACCTGGAGCGGCGGCCTCTACATCACCCACGTCCGCCTGACCTATCCCGGCGAAAAGCACGAACTCGTCGCCGAATTCGCCCCGACCCATCCGCGGTAGGCATTCTTTTTGAACTGTAGAGAAAAAGACGGAGGCAGCTTGCGCCCGTCACGACGAGAGGACGCGCATCAATCAGCGCAGCCTTGCGGCAGATTGGTGTAACCAGATCGAAACAAGGGGAAAATGGTGGGCGATGAGAGACTCGAACTCCCGACATCCTCGGTGTAAACGAGGCGCTCTACCAACTGAGCTAATCGCCCGCCGCGTTGGTGGCTGTGATCTATGCGGAACCGGGTCGAACCGCAAGAGGCAATCGCCAAGTTTTTTGCATTTTTTTGAACCTGCTTGCGGAGAGCCGGAAGGGTGTGGAAACATTTTCCGGCACGTCATTCTTTTGTCTTGAAACCTGCTTGACACCCAAACACGAACCCCGTAGTTAGCCGCTCATCGAACGGCTCGGGCCGCTCGACGCGGATGCTTCGTCATTCGGCCCTTTCGAGGAATGCGGGTGTAGCTCAGTCGGTTAGAGTGCCGGCCTGTCACGCCGGAGGTCGCGGGTTCGAGCCCCGTCACTCGCGCCACTCGAAGGTTCGGACGAGCATGCGAGGCCTTGCGGCCAACAAGATGCGCGGGTGTAGCTCAGTCGGTTAGAGTGCCGGCCTGTCACGCCGGAGGTCGCGGGTTCGAGCCCCGTCACTCGCGCCATTCTTCTTTTTCTCCAGAATATTGCGCCGGTTTTCTCAAGTCGTTTGTGCAACACGCCGCCGCCATCGAATCGGCGTTGCGGATCTGCGTCTCTCCGCCCGCGGCGGCTCGTCCGCACGCCGTGGCCTTGCCTTGCGTCAAGGGCGGGGAATGTCCGGCCGAAACATGTTCGCGCGCGGCCGCTGCTCCGCCTGCCGGGTGCGGGGCCGTTGCGATGACGGGGAGGGGTCACTATATGAAGGTGAAGGCTCTCGCGAGCCGGGGCTTCATGAAATCGTAACGATTTAAATGGCTTCGACGGCGGCATTTCCGGCCAGCCGGGAAAAGAGCACAATGATTGCGGCGAAAGCCGGACAAAGCCTTGCGCGGGGACGCTCACTGCGCTAACGACGTGCCGTTGCAATATACTTTATCGGCTTGCAGGCCCTCGGGCCATCAGGCGTCTCTCCGGCGCCAGCGCGCAAGCAGGATGGACGCCAATGACTGAACTTCTCGGTTCCTATATCCCGATCGCCATTTTCATCGGTATCGCCCTCGTGATCGGCATCGCGCTCCTGGTGGCGCCGTTTGCCGTCGCGCACAAGGCGCCCGATTCGGAAAAGCTCTCCGCTTACGAATGCGGCTTCAATGCTTTTGACGATGCGCGCATGAAATTCGACATCCGATTCTATCTCGTGTCGATCCTCTTCATCATCTTCGACCTGGAGGTCGCCTTCCTCTTCCCGTGGGCCGTCTCCTTCGCGAAGATGGGCTGGTTCGGCTTCTGGTCCATGATGGTCTTCCTCGGCGTCCTGACCATCGGCTTCATCTACGAATGGAAGAAGGGAGCACTCGAATGGGAGTAGCTCATACAAACACGACGCTCGTCGCGCCGCAGCCGAAGGGGATCATCGATCCCAACACCGGCAAGCCGGTCGGCAGCGACGACGCCTTCTTCGGCGAGATCAACAACGAGCTCGCCGACAAGGGCTTTCTCGTCACCTCCACCGATGAACTCATCACCTGGGCGCGCACCGGCTCGCTGATGTGGATGACCTTCGGCCTTGCCTGCTGCGCCGTCGAGATGATGCAGCTTTCCATGCCGCGCTACGACGTCGAGCGCTTCGGCTTCGCGCCGCGTGCCTCGCCGCGCCAGTCCGACGTGATGATCGTCGCCGGTACGCTGACCAACAAGATGGCCCCCGCGCTCCGCAAGGTCTACGACCAGATGCCGGAACCGCGCTACGTCATCTCGATGGGCTCGTGCGCGAACGGCGGCGGCTACTATCACTATTCCTATTCGGTGGTGCGCGGCTGCGACCGCGTGGTGCCGGTCGACATCTACGTGCCGGGCTGTCCTCCCACGGCAGAAGCGCTCCTCTACGGCGTGCTCCTGCTGCAGAAGAAGATCCGCCGGACGGGCACGATCGAGCGTTAAGGGCAGAGGACTTTATAAAATGAGCGAAGCCCTCCAGGAGCTTTCCTCCCATATAAGCGAAACGGCCGGCGGTCTGATCGCCTCCGCCGACATCGCCTATGGCGAACTCACCGTGAAGACGGACGGCGCCCGCGTCGTCGAGCTTCTGACCTTCCTGCGTGACGACGTGCAGTGCGGCTTCGTCAACCTCGTCGACATCTGCGGCGTGGACTGGCCGGCGCGCGCCGAGCGCTTCGACGTGGTCTATCACCTCCTGTCGCCGCGCCAGAACCTGCGCATCCGCGTCAAGGTGGCGACGGGCGAGGATCAGCCGGTGCCGTCCGCCTGCGCCGTCTATCCGGGCGCGGACTGGTTCGAGCGCGAGGCCTACGACATGTACGGCATCCTCTTCACCGGCCATCCGGACCTGCGCCGCATCCTCACGGACTACGGTTTCGAGGGATACCCGCTGCGCAAGGACTTCCCGACCACCGGCTTCGTGGAAGTGCGCTACAACGACGAGGTCAAGCGCGTCGTGTACGAGCCTGTCGAGCTGAAGCAGGAATTCCGCAACTTCGACTTCCTCTCCCCCTGGGAAGGCACCGATTACGTGCTGCCGGGCGACGAGAAGGCGAAGACGAACTGATTTTGGGTCGCGTGGCCCGACAGGGCACCGGCTTCTGGAGCAAGCGGCATGAACGAGCACAACGTTCGCAACTTTAATATCAACTTCGGCCCGCAGCACCCTGCGGCGCACGGGGTTCTGCGTCTCGTCCTCGAACTCGACGGCGAAATCGTCGAGCGCGTCGATCCGCATATCGGGCTCCTGCATCGCGGCACCGAGAAGCTGATCGAGACGAAGACCTATCTTCAGGCCGTGCCCTATTTCGACCGCCTCGACTATGTGGCGCCGATGAATCAGGAGCATGCCTTCGCGCTGGCCGTCGAGAAGCTGACGGGCACCGAGGTGCCGATCCGCGGCCAGCTCATCCGCGTGCTCTATTCCGAGATCAGCCGCATCCTCTCGCACCTTCTCAACGTGACGACCCAGGCCATGGACGTCGGCGCGCTGACGCCGCCGCTCTGGGGCTTCGAGGAACGCGAGAAGCTGATGGTGTTCTACGAGCGGGCCTCCGGCTCGCGCATGCACGCGGCCTATTTCCGGCCGGGCGGGGTGCACCAGGACCTGCCGCACGAACTGGTGGAAGACATCGGCAAGTGGATCGATCCGTTCCTGAAGACCGTCGACGACATCGACGAGCTGTTGACCGGCAACCGCATCTTCAAGCAGCGTAACGTCGATATCGGCGTGGTGAAACTCGAAGACTGCTGGGCCTGGGGTTTTTCGGGCGTCATGGTGCGCGGTTCGGGCGCTGCCTGGGATCTGCGCCGCTCGCAGCCCTACGAGTGCTATTCCGATCTCGACTTCGACATTCCGGTCGGCAAGAACGGCGACTGCTACGACCGTTACGTCATCCGCATGATCGAGATGCGCGAATCCGCCAAGATCATGCGCCAGTGCGTCGACCGCCTGCTCGGCGACGCCAAGGTCGGCCCGGTCTCCTCTGTCGACGGCAAGATGGTTCCGCCCAAGCGCGGCCAGATGAAGCGGTCGATGGAAGCGCTCATCCACCATTTCAAGCTCTACACGGAAGGCTACCACGTTCCGGCCGGCGAAGTGTATGCCGCCGTGGAGGCGCCGAAGGGCGAGTTCGGCGTCTATGTCGTCGCCGACGGCACCAACAGGCCCTACCGCTGCAAGATCCGCGCCCCGGGCTATGCGCATCTCCAGGCCATGGATTTCATCTGTCGCGGCCATCAGCTTGCCGACGTATCGGCGATCCTCGGTTCGCTCGATATCGTGTTCGGCGAGGTCGACCGTTGATGACGAGGATCACCCTTGCCGCAGTCGCCGTTCTCCTCGCCGCTCCCGCCTATGCGCAGGACAGCGGCGAGAAGAGCGCTTCCGCGACCATGGGGCAGCTCGTCAGCCAGGGCTATGAAATCAAGGCGGCGGCGCCGAACGGCGGCCGCTACGTCGTATTCATGCAGAATGACAAGTCGGCCTATGCCTGCGAGTTCGTCAACACGACGCAAACGCAGTGCCGGCAGATTAACTGAGACAAGGCGTTACAGAATGTCCGTTCGTCGACTAGCCGAAGACAGTGTTCAGCCCGCCAGCTTCGCCTTCACCAAGGAGAACGCGGCCTGGGCCAAGGCAACGATCAACAAGTATCCGAAGGGCCGCCAGCAATCGGCGGTCATCCCGCTTCTCATGCGGGCGCAGGAGCAGGACGGCTGGGTCACCAAGGCCGCGATCGAGGTCGTCGCCGACATGCTCGGCATGGCCTATATCCGTGTTCTGGAAGTGGCGACCTTCTACACCCAGTTCCAGCTTCTTCCGGTCGGCACGCGCGCCCATATCCAGGTCTGCGGCACGACGCCCTGCATGCTGCGCGGCGCCGAAGACCTGATCAACGTGTGCAAGAAGCGCATCCATCCCGAGCCTTTCCAGCGCAACGAGACCGGTACGCTCTCCTGGGAAGAGGTCGAGTGTCAGGGCGCCTGCGTCAACGCGCCGATGATCATGATCTTCAAGGACAGCTACGAGGACCTGACGCCGACGCAGCTCGAGCACATCATCGACCGCTTCGACGCCGGCAAGGGCTCGACCGTCGAGCCGGGCCCGCAGATCGACCGCATCTATTCCGCGCCGGTCGGCGGCCTCACCAGCCTCAATGCGCCGGAAGCGGCCGCGAAGAAGACGACGGCCCGTGCAAAGAAGGCCGGCGAGGACAGCGTCAGCGTTCCCCCGTCCTATGCCGCGCGCGCCAAGACCGATGCGGACGAAACGGACCCCAAGCTGAAGACCCCGGCCACCGCCAAGGCGGACGCGGCCGCAAACGCCGAGGTGAAGGGCGAGACCCGCGCAGAGGGCGAGAATGCCTCCGTCGGCAAGCCGTCGCTCGCGGACAAGAACCGTCCGGCCGGCATTGCGCGCCCCGAAACCCCGGACGACCTCAAGCTCATCTCGGGCGTCGGTCCGAAGATCGAAGGCACGCTCCACGAACTCGGCATCTTCACCTTCGCTCAAGTCGCCTCCTGGAAGAAGGCGGAGCGCGAATGGATCGACAGCTACCTGAACTTCAAGGGCCGCATCGAGCGCGACGACTGGGTCAAGCAGGCCAAGGCGCTCGCCAAGGGCGGCGAAGCGGAATACATCCGCGTCTTCGGCAAGAAGCCGCGGTAAAGAGGTGAACCATGCTTAAAGACCAGGATCGCATCTTCACCAATATCTACGGCACCAAGGACAGGTCGCTGAAGGGCGCCATGGCCCGCGGCCACTGGGACGGCACCAAGCAGCTTCTCGAAAAGGGCCGCGACTGGATCGTCAACGAGATCAAGGCCTCGGGCCTGCGCGGTCGTGGCGGCGCCGGCTTCCCCACCGGTCTCAAGTGGTCCTTCATGCCGAAGGAATCGGACGGCCGTCCGCATTACCTCGTCGTCAATGCGGACGAGTCCGAGCCCGGCACCTGCAAGGACCGCGACATCCTGCGCCACGATCCGCATACGCTGATCGAAGGGTGCGTGGTCGCATCCTTCGCCATGGGCGCGAACGCCGCCTACATCTACGTGCGCGGCGAGTTCATCCGCGAGCGCGAGGCGCTGCAGGCCGCCATCGACGAATGCTATGACGCGGGCCTTCTCGGCAAGAACAACAAGCTCGGCTACGACATCGACGTCTTCGTGCACCACGGCGCCGGCGCCTATATCTGCGGCGAGGAAACCGCGCTGCTCGAAAGCCTGGAGGGCAAGAAGGGCCAGCCGCGCCTGAAGCCGCCGTTCCCGGCGAATATGGGCCTTTACGGCTGCCCGACGACGGTCAACAATGTGGAATCGATCGCCGTCACGCCGACGATCCTGCGCCGCGGCGCAAGCTGGTTCTCCTCGTTCGGCCGCCCGAACAACGTCGGCACCAAGCTCTTCATGATGTCCGGCCACGTCAACACGCCCTGCACGGTCGAGGAGAGCATGGGCATCTCCTTCAAGGAGATGGTCGAGAAGCACGGCGGCGGCATCCGCGGCGGCTGGGACAATCTCCTCGCCGTCATCCCCGGCGGCGCATCGTGCCCGGTCGTCAAGGCCGAGGACATGATGAACGTCACGCTCGACTTCGACGGCCTGCGCGAGGTCAAGTCCTCCTTCGGCACCGGCGGCATGATCGTCATGGATCGCTCGACCGACATCATCAAGGCGATCTGGCGCATCTCGGCGTTCTTCAAGCACGAGAGCTGCGGCCAGTGCACGCCCTGCCGCGAAGGCACGGGCTGGATGATGCGCGTCATGGAGCGCATGGTGCGCGGCAACGCGCAGAAGCGCGAGATCGACATGCTGTTCGACGTCACCAAGCAGATCGAGGGTCACACGATCTGCGCGCTCGGCGACGCCGCGGCCTGGCCGATCCAGGGCCTCATCCGCAATTTCCGCCCCGAGATCGAGGCGCGCATCGACCAGTACACGGCCAATGCGATGGCGCATGGCGCGGTGCTGGAAGCGGCGGAGTAAGACGATGAAGACGCCGGCGGGACAGGATGCGAATGCGACCAGGACCCCGCCGGACGAAGCCGCCGGCGAGGATCCCTTCGGGTTCTCGTCCTGGCTCAGGCAGATGCCGGACGTTCCGCTGCATCCGCTGATGGTCCATCCGGTCGCCGGCCTCGTCGCCACCACCGCGATCGGCTTCGGCCTCGCGGGCCAGATGGCCGGCATGATGCTGGGCGTGATGCAGAGCGCAGCCGAGCGGACGAAGGCGGTGCTGGACGAGGCGGCCGAACGGGCCGCAAAGGCAGGCGCGGCGCAACGCGAGGCACGGCCGGCGTTGAAGGTCGTGCCGAAGGCAGAAAAGCCCTCCGCGCGGGCGACGGAAAAGGTGGCGCGCGAAGGCGCGACGCCGAAGAAGGCGGCGAGAGCCGCAAGGGCCGATGACCTGAAGGCGATTTCGGGCATCGGGCCGAAGCTGGAGCAGGTGCTGAACGGCATGGGCTTGCGGCGCTACGCAGACATCGCGGCCCTGACGGACGGCGATGTGGCACGGATCGAAGCCGAACTCGGGTTCAGCGGGCGTATCGCCCGCGACGGCTGGGTGGAGCAGGCAAGAACGCTGGCAAAGGGCAGGGGCTGACCTACCGGAACCGGCAGAGAACGAAGGCCGAAGGGAAGGGCGGAGCCCCGGACCGAGGCTGGAGAGAATGGCGCTGGCAAGACGCAGGGCTTTCCCTCGTCAAAAGCGGGATTGAGATATGGCAAAGCTGAAAGTCGACGGAAAAGAAATCGAAGTCCCGGATCACTTCACGCTGCTTCAGGCGTGCGAGGAGGCCGGCGCCGAGGTTCCGCGCTTCTGTTTCCACGAGCGGCTGTCGGTTGCCGGCAACTGCCGCATGTGCCTCGTCGAGGTGAAGGGCGGCCCGCCGAAGCCGGCGGCGTCCTGCGCCATGGGCGTGCGCGACCTTCGTCCGGGCCCGAACGGCGAGCCGCCGGAAGTCTTCACGACCACGCCGATGGTCAAGAAGGCGCGCGAAGGCGTGATGGAGTTCCTGCTCATCAACCATCCGCTCGATTGCCCGATCTGCGACCAGGGCGGGGAATGCGACCTGCAGGACCAGGCCATGGCCTACGGCGTCGACAGCTCGCGCTTTCAGGAAAACAAGCGCGCGGTCGAGGACAAGTATATCGGCCCGCTCGTCAAGACGATCATGAACCGCTGCATCCACTGCACGCGGTGCGTCCGCTTCACGACGGAAGTGGCCGGCATTTCCGAGCTCGGCCTCATCGGCCGCGGCGAGGACGCCGAGATCACCACCTATCTCGAACAGGCGATGACCTCCGAGCTGCAGGGTAACGTGGTCGACCTCTGCCCGGTCGGCGCGCTGACCTCGAAGCCCTTCGCCTTCACGGCCCGTCCGTGGGAACTGGGCAAGACCGAATCGATCGACGTCATGGACGCGGTCGGCTCGGCGATCCGTGTCGATACGCGCGGCCGTGAGGTCATGCGCATCCTGCCGCGCGTCAACGAGGCGGTGAACGAGGAGTGGATCTCCGACAAGACCCGCTATGTCTGGGACGGCCTGAAGACCCAGCGTCTCGACCGCCCCTATGTGCGCAGGGACGGCCGCCTGCAGCCCGCCACCTGGGCCGAGGCCTTCGGCGCCGTCAAGGCCGCCGTCGCCGGCAAGTCGGGTGACCGCCTCGGCGCCATCGCCGGCGACCTCGCCTCCGTCGAGGAAATCTACGCGCTGCGCGAACTGATGAGCGCGCTCGGCTCGAAGAACATCGACTGCCGTCAGGACGGCTCGGTGCTCGACCCGTCGCTCGGCCGCGCCAGCTACCTCTTCAATCCGACCATCGAGGGCATCGAGGAAGCCGATGCGCTGCTGATCGTCGGCGCCAATCCTCGCCTCGAGGCCGCCGTGCTCAACGCCCGCATCCGCAAGCGCTGGCGCATGGACAACTTCCCGATCGGCGTGATCGGCGAAGAAGCCGAGCTGCGCTACGGCCACGAATATCTCGGCGCCGGCACGGATACGCTCTCCGGCCTCATCGACGGTTCGGTCAAGTTCGCCGCCAAGCTGAAGAAGGCTGCGCGCCCGATGATCATCGTCGGCCAGGGCGCGCTGTCGCGCGCCGACGGCCTCGCCGTTCTTTCGGCCGTCTCGGCGCTCGCCGAGAAGGTCGGCGCCGCCAAGGCGGACTGGAACGGCCTTGCCGTGCTCCATACCGCGGCCTCGCGCGTCGGCGGCCTCGATCTCGGCTTCGTGCCGGGTGAGGGCGGCAAGACGGCGGCCGAGATGCTGGCGGGCACCGACGTGCTCTTCCTTCTCGGCGCCGACGAGATGGACTTCTCGAAGAAGACCGCCTTCACCGTCTATATCGGTTCGCACGGCGACAACGCGGCGCACGTCGCCGACGTCATCCTGCCGGGCGCGACCTATACCGAGAAGTCGGGCACCTGGGTCAACACCGAAGGCCGCGTCCAGATGGGCAACCGCGCCGGCTTTGCGCCGGGCGATGCCCGTGACGACTGGGCGATCCTGCGCGCGCTCTCCGACGTGCTCGGCAAGAAACTGCCCTTCGATTCGCTGGCGCAGCTTCGCGCGAAGCTCTACGAGGCACATCCGCATTTCGCCGGGATCGACGAGATCGCGGCCGGCAATGTCGCCGATCTTTCCGCGCTTGCGAAAAAAGGCGGGACGATGGCGAATTCCGGGTTTGCGTCTCCGATCAAAGACTTCTATTTGACGAACCCGATAGCGCGCGCGTCCGCGGTCATGGCCGAATGCTCGGCACTGGCCCGCAACAACTTCAAAGTCGCGGCGGAATGAGCGCGAAGGGATAAAGCATTATGGACGCTTTCGTTTCGACCTACGTTTGGCCTGCCGCGATCATGATCGGCCAGTCGCTTCTGCTGCTGGTCGCGCTGCTGATCTTCATCGCCTACATCCTTCTTGCCGACCGCAAGATCTGGGCGGCCGTACAGCTTCGCCGCGGCCCGAACGTCGTCGGCCCCTGGGGCCTCTTCCAGTCCTTCGCCGACCTTTTGAAGTTCGTCTTCAAGGAGCCGGTGATCCCGGCGACGGCCAACAAGGTGATCTTCCTGCTCGCCCCGCTCGTGTCCGTGACGCTGGCGCTCGCCACCTGGGCGGTCGTGCCGCTCAACGACGGCTGGGTGATCGCAAACATCAATGTCGGCATCCTCTACATCTTCGCGATCTCCTCGCTGGAAGTATACGGCATCATCATGGGCGGCTGGGCTTCGAACTCGAAGTACCCGTTCCTCGGCGCGCTGCGCTCGGCCGCACAGATGGTCTCCTATGAAGTGTCGATCGGCTTCGTCATCGTCACCGTGCTGCTGTGCGTCGGCTCGCTGAACCTCACGGACATCGTCACCTCGCAGCACGACGGCCTCGGCACGCGCCTCGGCCTGCCGGCGTCCTTCCTCGACTGGCACTGGCTGTCGCTGTTCCCGATGTTCGTCGTGTTCTTCATCTCGGCGCTCGCCGAGACGAACCGCCCGCCTTTCGACCTTCCGGAAGCCGAATCCGAACTCGTTGCCGGCTTCATGGTCGAATACGGCTCGACCCCGTACATGATGTTCATGCTCGGCGAATATGCCGCCGTCTGCCTGATGTGCGCGCTGACGACGATCCTCTTCCTCGGCGGCTGGCTGCCTCCGGTCGACGTCTGGTTCCTCAACTGGGTCCCGGGCATCGTCTGGTTCGTCCTGAAGGCCGGCTTCGTCTTCTTCATGTTCGCGATGGTGAAGGCCTTCGTGCCGCGCTATCGCTACGACCAGCTCATGCGTCTCGGCTGGAAGGTCTTCCTTCCGATCTCGCTCGCCATGGTGGTCATCGTTGCATTCGTGCTGAAGCTCACGGGCTGGTCCGCATGAGGACCGCCCTGAACCTCGGCAGCATTGGAGCTTGAAATGGCTAGTCTTTCGCAAGCCGTAAATTCGCTGTTCCTCAAGGAATTCGTCGGCGCATTCTTCCTCTCGATGCGTTACTTCTTCCGCCCCAAGGCGACGGTGAACTATCCCTTCGAGAAGGGCCCGGTCTCTCCGCGCTTTCGCGGCGAGCATGCGCTGCGCCGCTATCCGAACGGCGAGGAACGCTGCATCGCCTGCAAGCTGTGCGAAGCCATCTGTCCGGCCCAGGCCATCACCATCGAGGCGGGGCCGCGCCGCAACGACGGCACGCGCCGTACCGTGCGTTACGACATCGACATGGTGAAGTGCATCTATTGCGGTTTCTGCCAGGAAGCCTGCCCGGTCGACGCCATCGTCGAAGGTCCGAACTTCGAGTTCTCGACCGAGACGCGCGAGGAGCTCTACTACGACAAGCAGAAGCTCCTCGAGAACGGCGACCGCTGGGAGCGGGAAATCGCCCGCAACATCGGCATGGACTCGCCTTACCGCTGATCGGCGGAAAGGCATGAATGAACTGAAGTGCCTGGCGGCGAGGTCGTCAGGCTTCGACGGGGGAGGGGCAACCTTCTCCGGGGAAGACGAAAAGGCACCAAAATGGGTCTGCAGGCTCTATTCTTCTATCTCTTCGCCTTCGTGGCGGTAGCGTCCGCCTTCATGGTGATCGCATCCAGGAACCCGGTCTATTCCGTGCTGTTCCTGATCCTCACCTTCTTCAATTCGGCGGGCCTCTTCCTTCTGACGGGCGCCGAGTTCCTGGCGATGATCCTGCTGGTCGTCTACGTCGGGGCCGTGGCCGTTCTCTTCCTCTTCGTCGTGATGATGCTCGACATCGATTTCGCCGAATTGCGTGCGGGGGCACTCGAATATGCCCCGGTCGGCGCGTTGATCGGCATCGTCCTCGCCATCGAGCTGGTCGTCGTCATCGGCGGCTCGACGCTCTCGCCGGAGATCGCCGGCCATGCCTCCGTGCCGATCCCGCCGGTCGCCGAGCGCACGAACACGGCCGCCCTCGGCGACGTGCTCTACACGAACTACGTCTACTTCTTCCAGCTTGCCGGCCTCGTGCTGCTCGTCGCCATGATCGGCGCGATCGTGCTGACCCTGCGCCACCGCGAGCACATCAAGCGCCAGGATATCTCCAGGCAGGTCGCCCGCACGCCCGAGACCGCCGTCGATGTGGTCAAGGTCAAGCCGGGCCAGGGTATCTGAGGCGGCGAGGGATCAAGGAAAAGCATCATGGAAATCGGTATTTCCCACTATCTCACCGTCAGCGCCATCCTGTTCATGCTCGGCGTCTTCGGCATCTTCCTGAACCGGAAGAACGTCATCGTCATCCTGATGTCGATCGAGCTGATCCTGCTCTCGGTCAACATCAACATGGTCGCGTTCTCGCATTTCCTGAACGACATCGTCGGCCAGGTCTTCGCGCTGTTCATTCTGACCGTCGCGGCTGCGGAAGCGGCCATCGGTCTTGCAATTCTCGTCGTCTTCTACCGTAACCGCGGTTCGATCGCCGTCGAAGACGTCAATGTGATGAAGGGCTGATCGGGTCATGGATACCATCATCAAGGCAATCGTCTTCCTCCCGCTGATCGGCTTCCTGATCGCCGGCCTCGGCGGCAACACCATCGGCGCCAAGGCTTCCGAATACGTCACTTCCGGCCTCATGATCGTCGCGGCGGCGTTGTCGTGGATCGTCTTCTTCCACGTCGCCATGGGCGAGACGGAGATGCTGAAGGTCAGCGTATTGCGCTGGATCCAGAGCGGCGGCCTCGACGTCGAATGGGCTTTCCGCGTCGATACGCTCACCGCCGTCATGTTCGTCGTCGTGAACACGGTCTCCACGCTCGTGCATGTGTATTCGATCGGCTATATGCACCACGATCCGAACCGGCCGCGCTTCTTCGCCTATCTCTCGCTCTTCACCTTCGCCATGCTCATGCTGGTGACGTCGGACAACCTCTTCCAGATGTTCTTCGGCTGGGAGGGCGTCGGCCTTGCGTCCTACCTGCTGATCGGCTTCTGGTACAAGAAGCCGTCCGCCTGCGCCGCCGCCATGAAGGCCTTCATCGTCAACCGCGTCGGCGACTTCGGCTTCGCGCTCGGCATCTTCTCGGTCTTCGTGCTGTTCGGCTCGGTCAATTTCGAGACGATCTTCGCCGCGGCCGCGACCTACCTGCCGGCCGAAGGCGCTGCGGACGCCGCCGAACCCGTCATCAACCTCTTCGGCATGACGCTCGACAAGTCGCAGGCGCTGACCGCCACCTGCCTCCTGCTCTTCATGGGCGCGATGGGCAAGTCGGCGCAGTTCCTGCTGCACACCTGGCTGCCGGACGCCATGGAAGGCCCGACCCCGGTCTCGGCCCTCATCCATGCCGCCACAATGGTCACCGCCGGCGTCTTTCTCGTCGCCCGCATGTCGCCGCTCTTTGAACTGTCGCACACCGCGCTGATGGTCGTGACGCTGATCGGCGCCATCACCGCCTTCTTCGCGGCGACGGTCGGCCTCGTGCAGAACGACATCAAGCGCGTCATCGCCTATTCGACCTGCTCGCAGCTCGGCTACATGTTCGTCGCGCTCGGCATCGGCGCCTACGGCGCGGCGATCTTCCACCTCTTCACGCACGCCTTCTTCAAGGCGCTCCTGTTCCTTGGCGCCGGCTCTGTCATCCACGCGGTCGACGGCGAGCAGGACATGCGCTACATGGGCGGCCTCAGGAAGCACATCCCGGTCACCTTCTGGATGATGACGATCGGCACGCTGGCGCTGACGGGTGTCGGCATTCCGGGCACCGTCATCGGCTTTGCCGGCTTCTTCTCGAAGGACGCGATCATCGAGAGCTCGTTCGCCTCGCATAGCCCGCTGGGCGGCTTCGCCTTCGCGCTGCTGGTCATCGCCGCGCTCTTCACGAGCTTCTATTCCTGGCGGCTCGCCTTCATGACCTTCTTCGGCAAGCCGCGCGCTTCGGCCGACGTCATGCACCACGTCCATGAATCGCCGGCCGTCATGCTGATCCCGCTCTATGTCTTGGGTGCGGGCGCGGTCGTCGCCGGCTTCGCCTTCGTGCAGTATTTCTACGGACACCACTACGACGAGTTCTGGCAGGGCGCGCTCTTCACGCTCCCCGACAACCACCTTGTGCACGAGTTCCACAATGTGCCGCTGTGGGTGAAGTGGAGTTCGTTCGTCGCCATGGCCATCGGCTTCGTGCTCGCCTGGTACATGTATATCCGTTCGCCGGAAACGCCGAAGTACCTTGCCGAGCAGCACCGCGGTCTCTACCAGTTCCTGCTCAACAAGTGGTACTTCGACGAACTGTACGACTTCCTCTTCGTTCGCCCGGCCAAGCGGCTCGGCAAGTTCCTCTGGAAGAAGGGTGACGGCGCCGTCATCGACGGGCTCGGCCCGAACGGCGTCGCTGCCCGCGTCGTGGACGTCACCGACCGCGTCGTGCGCCTCCAGACCGGCTACCTCTATCACTACGCATTCGCGATGCTGCTGGGTATTGCAGCACTCGTCACCTGGATGATGCTCGGGAGTTCCCTCTGATGACCGATTGGCCCATTCTTTCAGCGGTCACCTTCCTCCCGCTCGTCGGCGTGGCGCTTCTGCTGCTGACGCGTGAAGACAGCCCGTACGGCCGCCGCAACATCCTGAACGTCTCGCTTCTGACGACGGTCTTCACCTTCGTTCTCTCGCTCTTCATCTGGGTGGGCTTCGATGCGTCGAACCCCGGCTTCCAGATGGTCGAGAAGCATGAATGGCTCGGCACCGGCATTTCCTACCATCTCGGCATCGACGGCATTTCCATGCTGTTCGTCATCCTGACGACCTTCCTCATGCCGTTCTGCGTGCTGGCGAGCTGGAACACCATCGAGAAGCGCCTGAAGGATTACATGATCGCCTTCCTGCTCCTGGAAGTGTTCATGGTCGGCGTCTTCGTCTCGCTCGACATCGTCCTCTTCTACGTCTTCTTCGAGGCAGGCCTCATTCCGATGTTCATCATCATCGGCGTGTGGGGGGGCAAGGATCGCGTCTACGCATCCTACAAGTTCTTCCTCTATACGTTGCTCGGTTCGGTGCTGATGCTGCTCGCCATCATGGCGATGTACTGGCAGGCCGGCACGACGGACATCGCGGAACTGCTCGCCTACGACTTCCCGGCCCATATGCAGACCTGGCTGTGGCTCGCCTTCTTCGCCTCGTTCGCGGTGAAGATGCCGATGTGGCCGGTGCATACCTGGCTTCCGGACGCGCACGTCCAGGCCCCGACGGCCGGCTCCGTGATCCTGGCGGGCGTGCTGCTGAAGCTCGGCGGCTACGGGTTGATCCGCTTCTCGCTCGCCATGTTCCCGATCGCCTCCGACTATTTCGCGCCCTTTGTCTTCGCGCTGTCGGTCATCGCCATCATCTACACCTCGCTGGTCGCGATGATGCAGGACGACATGAAGAAGCTGATCGCCTATTCGTCGGTCGCCCACATGGGCTATGTCACCATGGGCATCTTCGCGGCGAACGCGCAGGGTCTGCAGGGCGCCATCTTCCAGATGCTCTCGCACGGCATCGTCTCCGGCGCGCTGTTCCTTTGCGTCGGCGTCGTCTACGATCGCCTGCACACCCGCGAGATCGCGGCCTATGGCGGCCTCGTCAACAACATGCCGAAATACGCGGTCGCCTTCATGGTGTTCACCATGGCCAATGTCGGCCTTCCGGGCACGTCCGGCTTCGTCGGCGAAATCACGACCCTGCTCGGCGCCTTCCGCGCCAACACCTGGGTCGCGCTCTTCGCCACGACGGGCGTCATCCTCTCGGCCTCCTATGCGCTGTGGCTCTACCGCCGCATCATCTTCGGTGCGCTGGAGAAGGAAAGCCTGAAGTCGCTGCTCGATCTTTCCGGCCGCGAGAAGCTGCTTCTCTATCCGCTGTTGATCCTGACGATCTTCTTCGGTGTCTACCCGGCGCCCGTCTTCGACGTGACGGCGGCCTCGGTGGACGCGCTCCTCAATCATTACTCCGCGGCTTTGCAGGCGGCGCAGCAATCCGTTGCGCTCTTGGCGAACTGACGACGGGACTGGAAGACAATGACCGCTGATACAATCCTTGCCAGCCTTCAGCTCTCGACGCCGGAGATCATCCTCGCCGTCGGCGCCCTGGTCCTGCTGATGATCGGTGTCTTCTCGGGCGAACGGTCGGGAACGACCGTGACCGGGCTTGCTGTCGCCGTGCTCATCATTTCCGGCCTCTGGCTCGTCCTTGCGACGGGCGAGGGGCAAGCCTATGGCGGCGCCTTCGTCTCCGACGCCTTCGCCAAGTTCATGAAGGTGCTGGCGCTGATCGGCTCCGTCACCGCCATGGTGATGACCGTCGGCCACGCCCGCTCCGAACAGCTCGACCGCTTCGAGTTCCCCGTGCTCATCGTGCTGTCGACGCTCGGCATGCTGCTGATGATCTCCGCCAACAGCCTCCTGTCGCTGTATCTGGCGCTGGAGCTCCAGTCGCTCGCGCTCTACGTGGTCGCCGCGATCAACCGCGACAGCCTGCGCTCGACGGAAGCGGGCCTGAAATACTTCGTGCTCGGCGCGCTCTCCTCCGGCATGCTGCTCTACGGCATGTCGCTGGTCTACGGCTTCACCGGCCATATCGGCTTTGACGGCATTGCCTCGGCGCTGACCGCGGAAGGCCGATCGCTCGGCCTCGTCTTCGGCCTGGTGTTCATCCTCGCCGGCATCGCCTTCAAGATCTCGGCCGTGCCGTTCCACATGTGGACGCCGGACGTCTATGAAGGCGCGCCGACGCCGGTCACCGCCTTCTTCGCCTCCGCTCCGAAGGTCGCGGCCATGGGCATGCTGGTGCGCATCGTCATCGATGCCTTCCAGCCGGTCGCCGCCGACTGGCAGCAGGTCGTGGTCTTCATCGCCATCGCTTCCATGCTGCTCGGCTCCTTCGCCGCCATCGGCCAGAGGAACATCAAGCGCCTGATGGCCTACTCCTCCATCGGCCATATGGGCTATGCGCTGGTCGGCCTTGCCTCCGGCTCCATGGCCGGCGTACGGGGCGTCGCGCTCTACATGCTCATCTACATGGTCATGACGCTCGGCTCGTTTGCCGTCATCCTCGCCATGCGCCGCAAGGAAGGCGGCAATGTCGAGGATATCGACGACCTTGCCGGCCTTTCCGCGACCAATCCCTTCATGGCGACGGCCATGACGATCATGATGTTCTCGCTGGCCGGCATTCCGCCGCTGGCAGGCTTCTTCGCCAAATACTTCGTGTTCATGGCAGCCATCGAGGCGCAGCTCTATGCGCTCGCCATCATCGGCGTTCTCGCCTCGGTCGTCGGCGCCTACTACTACCTTCGCGTCGTCAAGGTGATGTGGTTCGACGAGCCGAAGGGCGAATTCGCCCGCACGTCGGGCGAACTGAAGCTCGTCTTCGGCATCGCCGGCCTCTTCGTCCTCGGCTATGTGCTGATCGGCGGGCCGCTCGGCAGCGCGGCCGAAGCCGCGGCGCGGACCTTCTTTTGATTGGGTCCGAAACGCCCCGCCGGATGTCGCTGGACGACTTCCGGCACGAGGCGCTCGCCGAAGTCGGCTCCACCAATACGGAATGCCTGGAGCGCGCCCGAAAGGGCGCGCTTTCCGGTCTCTGGATCACCGCGGGCCGGCAGACGGGCGGGCGTGGCCGGCGCGGGCGCGCCTGGTTCTCCGAGCCCGGCAATCTCTATGCCTCGTTGCTCCTGATCGATCCCGCCCCGATGGAAAGGCTCGGCTCGCTGCCGCTCGCCGTCGCCGTCGCCGTGCAGGAGGCTGTCAGCCGCATCATGCCGCTCGCCGCCCCCGACGTGCTGATCAAGTGGCCGAACGACATCCTCGTCGATCGCCGCAAGATCTGCGGCATCCTGATCGAAGGCGAGACGCTGGCCGATGGCCGCCACGCGGTGGTGGTCGGCTGCGGCATCAATGTCGCCGTGGCGCCGGAGGCCGGGCTCTATCCGGTGGCGACGCTGCGCGATTTCGGCGCCTCGGCCTCGCCGGACGAACTCTTCGCCTGGCTCTTCCGCTCGATGGCCGAAACCTTGGCCCTCTGGAACCGCGGGCGCGGGATTTCTGCCATCATGGAGCGCTGGAAATCGGTCGCCGGCGGCATCGGGGAAAACATAACGGTCAATCTGCCCGACCGTTCTATTTCCGGGTGCTTTGCCGGAATTGATGATACAGGTCTCCTGAAACTGGAGACGGATGACGGCGGCACGCGGCTGATCGCGGCCGGCGACGTGTTTTTTGGATAGGAATTCTTGAAGGCAATGGCAAAAGAAGACGAACTGGTATTCCTGCCGCTTGGCGGCGTCGGCGAAATCGGCATGAATCTGGCGCTTTACGGCTACGGGCCGAAGGCGAGCCGCCAGTGGATCATGGTCGATTGCGGCGTCACCTTTCCCGGGCCGGACCTGCCGGGCGTCGACCTCGTTCTGCCCGACATCCGCTTCCTTGCGGAAGAGCGCAAGAGCCTCAAGGGCATCATCGTCACCCATGCGCACGAGGATCATTATGGCGCGCTGAACGAGCTGTGGCCGGGCCTCAACGTGCCGGTCTACGCCTCGCCGTTCACCGCAGGCATGCTGGAGGCCAAGCGCGACTACGAGCGCAGCCGCACCGAAATCCCGGTGACGATCTTCAAGCAGGGCGACCGCATCAATCTCGGCCCGTTCGAGATTGAGGCCGTCGGCGTCAATCACTCCATTCCCGAGCCGATGTCGCTGGCGATCAGGACGCCGCTCGGCACCGTCATCCATACCGGCGACTGGAAGATCGACCTGGAACCCTCGCTCGGTCCGCTGACGGACGAGGCGCGCTTCCGCAAGCTCGGCGACGAGGGGGTCCTTGCCCTCATCTGCGACAGCACGAACGCGATGCGCGACGGCATCTCGCCCTCCGAGCGCGAGGTCTCCGAGAGCCTCACCAAGATCATCGAGGCGTCCGAGGGCAGGGTAGGCATCACCACCTTCTCCTCCAATGTCGGACGCATCCGCTCCATCGCGCAGGCCGCCGAGGCCGCCGGCCGCGAGGTGCTGCTGCTCGGCAGCTCCATGAAGCGCGTGACGGACGTGGCGCGCGACATCGGCCTCATGGAGGGCATCAAGCCCTTCATTGCCGAGGACGAGTTCGGCTATATCCCGCGCGACAAGGTCGTCGTCATCCTCACCGGCAGCCAGGGCGAGCCGCGCGCCGCGCTCGCCAAGATCGCCCGCGACGAGATGCGCAACGTCGCCTTCTCGGCCGGCGACACGATCATTTTCTCCTCGCGCGCCATTCCCGGCAACGAGAAGGCGATCAACGACATCAAGAACGGCCTCGTCGAGCAGGGCATTCACATCATCACCGATGCCGAGGCGCTGGTGCACGTCTCCGGCCATCCGCGCCGCAACGAGCTGCAGCAGATGTATGGCTGGGTGCGCCCGAAGATGGTCGTGCCGGTGCATGGCGAGGCTGCGCATCTCGTCGCACACGCCGAGCTTGCCGCGCAGTCCGGCATCGCCGACGTGCCGCGCGTGCGCAACGGCGACATCCTGCGTCTTGCGCCCGGTGCGCCGGAAGTTGTCGGCGAGGCGCCGCACGGCCGCATCTTCAAGGACGGCAACCTCATCGGCGACTATGAGGAGATGGGCATCGGCGACCGCCGCAAGCTCGCCTTCGTCGGCCATGTCGCCGTCAGCGTGCTGCTCGACAGCCGCTACGACTTCATGGGCGATCCCGAGGTGGAGCCCTTCGGCCTGCCGCAGTTCGACGACGAGGGCGAGGACATGGGCGATACGCTCTACGACGCCGTGCTCGGCGCCGTCGAGAGCATTCCGCGCGCACGCCGCAAGGATCTGGAAATGGTGCGCGAAGCCGTGCGCCGCGCCGTCCGCTCCACCGCCAACGAGAT
>CBIMFD010000009.1:0-31254 GCA_966243085.1 uncultured Shinella sp. | reverse complement strand
TTCACCGAGAAGGGGACGGTGACGCTCGCGGTCACACGGCAGGGAACGCATGCCGCGCGGCATCTGGCGCTGACGGTCACCGATACCGGCATCGGCATGAGCGAAGAACAGCTCGGCCGGCTCTTCCAGGCCTTCTCGCAAGCCGACAGCTCCACCTCGCGCAAGTTCGGCGGCACCGGCCTCGGCCTTGCCATCAGCCGCAGCTTCGCGCAGATGCTCGGCGGCGACCTCACGGTGGAAAGTCGCCCGGGGGCGGGGTCGCGCTTCACCCTCACCCTGCCCGATCCGCAAGAGGCTGCGGCATCCACTGACGCCGCAGAAGAGGGGGGCGCATCTGCAAAGGCGGATCCGTCCGACCGTCCGTCCGTGCTCGTCGTCGACGATGACGAGGCCTCGATGAACATCATCGGCTCGCATTTGAAGCGTGACGGTTACCGCGTGCTCTATGCGAGCGGCGGCGAGCAGGCGCTGGAGATGGCGCGCAAGCACCGTCCTGCCGCCATCACGCTCGACATCCTGATGCCGCAGATGGACGGATGGTCCGTGCTCGTCGCGCTGAAATCCGACCCGGACCTTGCCGAAACTCCGGTCGTCATCGTCAGTATCAGCAATGAGAGGGCGCTCGGCTTCACGCTCGGCGCGGCGGCGATGCTCACCAAGCCGGTCGACCGGGGCGAGCTCAGCGATTTCATCGCGAGGCTCACCGGCGGCCGCGAGGAGGGCACGGTGCTGGTCGTGGAGGACGACGCGGCGACGCGGCTCCTCATGCAGCGCACCGTGGAACGGCTCGGTCGCAGCGTGGCGCTGACGGAGAACGGCCGGCAGGGCATGGACTGGCTTGCCGCCAATCCTCCGCCGATCGCCATCCTCCTCGACCTGCAGATGCCCGAGATGAACGGCTTCGAATTCCTCTCGGCGCTTCGCGAGCAGGAGAAATGGACAAGGGTGCCGGTTCTCGTGGTGACGGCAAAGCACCTTTCCAATGCAGAGCGCGAACTGCTGGGCGCCCGCGCGACGCAGGTCATCGGCAAGGGCGGTGCGCATGTCGAACTGACGCAGGCGCTGCGCGACGTCCTTTTCGCGCGGTCGCCGAAAGCGGCCGGGACGTGATGCCATGACACGAATTCTGCTCGTCGAGGACAACGAGATGAACCGCGACATGCTTTCGCGCCGGCTGGAGCGCAAGGGCTACGAGGTGCTTCTTGCCGTCGACGGCGAGGAAGCCGTCGCCCGCGCGATCTCGGAAGCGCCCGACCTCGTGCTCATGGATATCGGCCTGCCGGGCATCGACGGCTGCGAGGCGACCCGCCGCATCCGGCAGACGCCTTCCGGCGCCACCCTCCCCATCATCGCGCTCACCGCCCATGCCATGAGCGTCGACGAGGCCCGCGCCCGGGACGCGGGCTGCAACGACTTCGATACCAAGCCCGTCGATCTCCCGCGGCTCCTCGGCAAGATGGAGACGCTGCTCTCCGCCGCCCGCTGACCTGCAGGTTTCCAGAACCACGCCGCCATGGAACCAGGTGCGGGCGGCGCCGTTAAGGTTGCGTCTTGCAATGGAGAACGGCAGTCATGGAAAAAGAGGCGGGAGCCCGTACGTCGAAGAACGGCAATCGTCCGGAGAGTTCCAAGCCTGGGACGATCGTCGCCGGGCCGGATGCGCATGCGCGCGAGGGCGCCGGAAAAACGCCGCCGGGGCGGAGCGTCAAGCCCGCGGATGCGCAGGCGAAGGCGTCGACCGACGGAAAAGGGGACTAGGCATTTCAGGGATACAGGAAACACTTCCCCCGGCCGGGCCGGGGGAAGGATCGGTCGTGGTCGCGGCGATCAGGCCAGATCGAAACGGTCGGCGTTCATCACCTTCGTCCAGGCCGAGACGAAGTCGTTGACGAACTTCTCCCGGTTGTCGTCCTGGGCATAGACTTCCGCATAGGCGCGCAGGATCGAGTTGGAGCCGAAGACGAGGTCGACGCGGGTGGCCGTGTAACGGGCCGCGCCGGTCCTGCGGTCGCGGATCTCGTACAGATTGCTGCCGGTCGGAACCCACGAATAGCCCATGTCGGTCAGCGCGACGAAGAAGTCCGTCGTCAGTGCGCCGACGCGATCGGTGAAGACGCCGTGCGCCGTGCCGCCATGGTTCGTGCCGATGACGCGCAGACCGCCGATCAGCGCCGTCATCTCCGGCGCCGTCAGGCCCATGAGCTGCGCGCGATCGAGCAGCAGCTCTTCCGGGCTCACCACATAGTCGTTCTTCTGCCAGTTGCGGAAACCGTCGGCCAGCGGCTCGAGCGGAGCGAAGCTGTCGGCATCGGTCTGCTCGGCGGCGGCATCGCCCCGGCCCGGTGCGAAGGGCATGTTGACGTCGAAGCCGGCGGCCTTCGCAGCCTGCGTGACGCCGTAGTTGCCAGCAAGGACGATCACGTCGGCAAGGCTTGCGCCCGTGGCGGCAGCGATCGGTTCCAGAACGGCGAGAACGCGGGCAAGCCGTGCCGGCTCGTTGCCCTCCCAATCCTTCTGCGGGGCAAGGCGGATGCGGGCGCCGTTCGCGCCGCCGCGATGGTCGGAGCCGCGATACGTGCGGGCGCTGTCCCAGGCGGTGGTGACGAGGTCCGAGACGGAAAGGCCGGACGCGGCGATCATCGCCTCGACGGCGGCGACGTCGTAGTCCTTGCGGCCCATCGGGATCGGATCCTGCCAGATGAGGTCTTCAGCCGGCACGTCCGGACCGATGTAACGGCTCTTCGGACCCATGTCGCGGTGCGTCAGCTTGAACCAGCCGCGTGCGAAGGCGTCGGAGAAGGCGTCGAAGTCGTTCATGAAGCGCAGCGAGATCTCGCGGTAGATCGGGTCCACCTTCAGCGCCATGTCGGCATCCGTCATCATCGGCAGGACGCGGATCGAGGCGTCCTCGACATCGACGGGCTTGTCTTCCTCGGCGATGGTGATCGGCACCCATTGCGAAGCGCCCGCCGGGCTGTGGGTCAGCGTCCATTCGTGCTTGAACAGCATTTCGAAGAAACCGTTGTCCCACTTGGTCGGCTCGGAGGTCCAGGCGCCTTCCAGCCCCGAGACGACCGTGTTGCGGCCGATGCCGCGGCCCTTGGTGTTCATCCAGCCGAGGCCCTGGAGTTCCGGGCCCGCCGCTTCCGGCTCGGGGCTGAGATCGCGCGGATTGCCGTTGCCGTGGCACTTGCCGACGGTGTGGCCGCCGGCCGTCAGCGCGACGGTTTCCTCGTCGTTCATGCCCATGCGGGCGAAGGTCTCGCGCATCTGCGCGGCCGTCGCCAGCGGGTCGGACTTGCCGTTCACGCCTTCCGGGTTCACGTAAATGAGACCCATCTGCACGGCAGCGAGCGGGTTTTCCAGCGTGCCGGGCTGGGCGACATCGCCGTAGCGGCCGTCGCTCGGCGCGAGCCATTCCTTTTCCGCACCCCAATAGGTGTCCTTTTCCGGATGCCAGATGTCCTCGCGGCCGAAGGCGAAGCCGAAGGTCTTCAGGCCCGCGGTCTCATAGGCGATGGTGCCGGCAAGCGCGATCAGGTCGGCCCAGGAGAGCTTGTTGCCGTATTTCTTCTTGATCGGCCAAAGCAGGCGGCGACCCTTGTCGGTGTTGACGTTGTCCGGCCAGGAGTTGAGCGGCGCGAAGCGCTGGTTGCCCGTGCCGGTGCCGCCGCGGCCGTCCGTGATGCGGTAGGAACCGGCGGCGTGCCAGCTCACGCGCGCCATCATGCCGACATAGCTGCCCCAGTCGGCCGGCCACCAGTCCTGGCTGTCCGTCATGAGCGCGCGCAGGTCCGTCTTCAGGGCTTCCACGTCGAGCTTGCGGACTTCCTCGCGGTAGTTGAAGTCCTTTCCGAGCGGGTTGGTCTTGGTGTCGTGCTGGTGCAGGATGTCGAGGTTCAGCGCGTTGGGCCACCACTCCATGACGGATTTGCCGAGCGCCGTGTTGCCACCGTGCATGACCGGACATTTGCCGGTCGTGGGGGTCTTCGTATCCATTTGGTCCCTCCAACGGATTTCTTGAATGTAAAGGACACCGGAAGCGCTTTCGCCGGCACGCGAACGGGTTCGCTGCCTTGCGCGCCATCTTCCAAGTGGCTGAGAGGTAGCAAACCTCCATTATAAATTCCAATTGTAAAAACTAAAAGCTGCGATAGGTTATTCTTATGAGTAATCTATCCATGAAGCACTTGCGATATTTCGATGCCCTGGCCCGCCTCGGCCATTTCGGCCGGGCGGCGGAAAGCTGCGCCATTTCGCAGCCTGCGCTTTCCGTACAGATACGGGAGCTGGAGGACCTTGTCGGCGCGCCGCTCGTGGAAAGAGGAGGGCGCCGCATCCGCCTGACCGGGCTCGGCGAGGAATTCGCAGGGCGCGTGCGGTCGATCCTGCGCGCCGTCGACGAACTGGAGGATCTCGGCCGGGCGGCGCACGGGCCCTTCGCGGGGCGCCTTCGCCTCGGCGTCATTCCCACGGTCGCCCCCTATCTCCTGCCGGATATCATCAAGGCGCTGGCGCGGCTCTATCCCGGGCTCGATCCGCGCCCGCGCGAGGCGATCACGCAGAGGCTGATCGAGGATCTGGCGGAGGCGAAGCTCGATGTCGCCATCGTCGCCCTTCCCGTCTCCGAGCCCGCGCTGGAGGAAATGCCGCTCTTCGACGAGGAATTCGTGCTGGTACGGCCGCTGGAGGATGCCGGAAAGCCGGTTCCCGCATCCGAAAGGCTGCACGAGATGCGCCTGCTTCTCCTGGAGGAAGGCCATTGCTTCCGCGACCAGGCGCTTTCCGTCTGCAACATCGCGCCGGCCTCGACGCGGGCCCTGATGGAAGGCAGTTCGCTGTCGACGCTCGTCCAGATGGTCGGCGCCGGTATCGGCGTGACGCTCATACCGCAAATGGCCGTCGAGACCGAGGTCCGCTCCTCCTCGGTCTGCATCTCGCGCCTTGCCGAGCCGCGCCCCACACGGACCATCGGCATGGTCTGGCGGAAGACAAATCCGCTCTCGACGCAGTTCGCCCGCATCGCCGACATCGTCCGCGAAGCCGGGCTCGGCCGGCTGGCGCAGGCGAAAGCCGTCTAGAGCGCATTTGACCCGTGCGGTGCTTCCCGCCGGCCCCGGTGTCAGGACATGATCAGGCCGCCGTCGACATTGATCGTCTGGCCGGTGATGTATGCTGCATCCTGCGAGGCGAGGAAGGCGACGAGCGCGGCGACCTCTGCCGGAGTGCCGGCCCGGCCCATCGGGATGCCGTTCACCCATTCGGCCATCAGTTCGCCCGGACCGTATTCGCCGAGCATCTGGCCCCAGACGCGGTCGTTGTAGTCCCACATCTCGGTATGGATGATGCCGGGGCAGATGGCATTGGCGGTGATGCCTTCGCGGGCGAGTTCCTTGGCAAGGCTCTGTGTCAGGCCGACGACGCCGAATTTCGAGGCGGCATAGTGCGGCGTGTAGATGAAGCCCTGGCGGGCCTGGCCGGAGGCGGTGTTGACGAGCCGGCCCTTGGTGCCGCTGGCGCGGAAGCGGCGGATCGCCTCCTGGCAGCACAGGAAGACGCCCTTGGTGTTGACGTCGAGATTGAGATCCCATTCGCGCTCGGTCAGGTTCTCGACCTTGGCGATGGTGATGACGCCGGCATTCTGGACGGAAACGGAGATCGCGCCCAGCTTCGCCTCGGCCTCGCCGTAGGCTTCCTGCACCGCCTTGGCGTCGGTGACATCGAGCGCAAGGCCGATCACCTCGGCGCCCGTTTCGGCGGCGAGCGCTTCGGCGGCTGCGGCCGTGTCCTTCTCGATGGCCGCGATGGCGACTTTCGCGCCCTCCTCGGCAAAGCGCCTGGCGATGCCGAGCCCGATACCCTTGTTGCCCCCGGTGACGAATACCGTCTGGCCTGCAAAACGTCTCATGGTCTTTTCTCCATAATGCGCGGCAGGCCGAGAACCGATCCGGGATGGATCAGGCCGTGAGCCGTGCCGCAGTGAACTTGTCTGTGACGAGCACATCGATGGCGCCGAGTTTCAGGGCGCCGGCGATGGCCTGGGTTTTCGATTCTCCACCGGCAAGGGCCATGACGCGGCGGGTTTTGCGCAGGTCTTCCAGTGAAAGCCCGATGACGCGGTCGTTGAGCGGCGTTTCGACCGGCTTGCCGTCCTTGTCGTAGAAACGGTACGAAATCTCGCCGACGGCACCGGCCTCATGCAGCATCGCCATTTCCTGACGGGAGAAGGTGTTGCCCGAGCGGGCCAGCATTTCGGACGGCTCGACCGCGCCGATGCCGACGATGGCAAGGCTGAGACGGCCGAAAAGGTCCATCGTCTCGCGCACCACGGGGTCGGCGAGCATGACGAGTTTTGCCTCCCGCGAGGATGTAATGCCCTGAACGAGGAGAAGCCGCGGTTCGCCGCCCGTCAATCTGGCAAGGCGTGCGATGAGCTGTGTCGCATGGGTCTGGACGGAGGCATCGCCCATGCCGCCGAGGATCTGCACGACATACTTGGCCTTGGCGCCTTTCAGCGGATGGATGTTGTCGACCATGCGCAGGATGGTCTGGCTCCAGCTCGAGACGCCGACGATCTCGTCCTGCTGCAGCGTGACTTCGAGGAAATGGGCGGCGGCTTCACCGATCCGCGCCATGATCGCCCCGTCGCGGTCCTCCGAACAGTCGATGACGATGGCTTCGGTGAGGCCGTAGCGTTCGCGCAGCCCGGTCTCGAGATCGGCAAAGGTGCCGGCGGGTGGAATGACGGTCGTACGCACGATGTCTTCCTGCTCGGCGCGCTTCAGCATGCGCGATACCGTGGCCTGAGACATGTGCATCGTCTCGGCGATTTCCGCCTGCCGCTTGCCGTCGATATGGTACATCTGGGCAATGCGGGCGATCAGTCGCAATTCGTTGAGCCGTCCCATGAAACCTCCGGGGTGAATTTTTATTCACTCATAGAGGAAGGACCGGACACGGTCGAGCGGTAGATCGCGTCCCGCCAGACCTGCAGGCGATCGGCAGCGTCCGAGGCGCGCGGTGCGACGGCGTTGACCGTCCGCGGCAGGGCAGCAATGGCGTCAAGGTCGTGCCAAACCCCGAGCGTAAGCCCGGCGAGATAGGCCGCGCCAAGGGCGGAGGCCTCCGGCGCGTCACACTGGATGACGGCGTGGTTCAGCGTATCGGCGACGCATTGCATGAGGAAGGTGTTCTTGCTCGGTCCGCCGTCGGCGTACAGGCGGCCGAGCGGTGCGGGCGACTGCCGCGACATGGCCTTGAAGACGTCATGGACCTGGAAGGCGATGGAATCCGTCACCGCGCGCGCCATCTGGGCGCGGCTCGTGTTGAAGGTGATGCCGGAAAACAGCGCCCGCGCATCGGAATGCCAATAGGGCGCGCCGAGCCCGACGAAGGCCGGGACGAAGCCCGGGCCGCCGGCGGGGGCGGTCGCCGCGAGATCGGTGAGGGCCTGTACGTCGGGAAGCCCGAGCATGTCGGCCATCCATGGCAGCGAGGCGGCGGATACGAGGATGTTGCCCTCGAAAGCATAGGTCGGCTTGCCGCCGATCGACCAGGCGACGGTCGTCGTGATGCCCTGCTCGGGCGCGATAAAGCGGGGCAGGGTCGTCATGATCGACGAGCCGGTGCCGAAGGTCACCTTGCCGTCGCCGGGATTGAAGGCGCCGTGGCCGAAGAGGGCGGCATGGCTGTCGCCGATGGCCGAGGCGATCGGGATGCCGTCCGCAAGACCTGGCACGTTCTTCGTCACGCCGAAGCGCGCTGCGCTGTCGCGCACCTCCGGCAGGGCGGATTTCGGCACGCCGAAGAGATCGCAGAGCTCGTCGCTCCAGACCTGACGGTTGAGATCGTAGAGCTGGCTGCGGGCGGCGTTGGCGGCATCGCAGGCATGGACCGCGCCGTCCGTGAAGCAATGGACGAGCCAGGCGTCGATGGTGCCGAGCCGCACGGCGCGCCCGGCAGGAACGCGGTCGAGCAGCCACCTCATCTTGGGGCCGGGGAACATCGGGTCGACGGGGAGGCCGGTGAGGGCCTGGATGCGGGGCGCATGGCCGGCAGCGATCAGCTCGGCGCAGGCGGGCGCGGTGCGGCGGCACTGCCAGCTCACCACGGGGCCGAGCGGTTCGCCGGTGACGGCATCCCAGACGGTGACCGACTCGCGCTGGTTGGAAATGGCGATACCAAGGATTTCGATGGCCGGCGCCGCGCCGAGGCAGGCCGCGATCGCTTCCCGCACCGATTCCCAGAGACGCAGCGGGCTCTGCTCCACCCAGCCCGGCCGAGGATGCTCGATGCCGACGGCAGATGCGCCGCGCGCCAGAATCTCGCCGGCCGTCGAGACAAGCACGGCTTTCGAGTTCGTGGTGCCCTGGTCGATGGCGAGAATGGCGGTGGTCATGGCGGCTCCGGTCGGCGGAAGGAATGAGGGGCGCGGCGAAAGGGAGGCCTTGCCGCGCCCGGCACGAAATCTGGTCGCACACGATTAGGTGCGGGAAGATTTCCGTGCGATCAAGTCGATAGCCGCCCCAGCGATGCCGGCGGGGGACATGCCGAACTCGTCGAGCAGGAATTCCGCCGAGCCGGTGGGCGCGAAGATGCCGGGAACACCGAGGATCTTCATCGGCACGGGCGCTTCGGCCACGGCGACTTCCGCGATGGCCGAGCCGAGGCCGCCGAAGGTGGAATGCTCTTCCGCCGTCAGGATGGCGCCGGTGTCGCGGGCGGCGGCCGTCACGGCCTCGACGTCGATCGGGCGCACGGTCGCCATGTTGAGGACACGCGCCTCGATGCCCTGTTCGGCGAGAATGGCGGCGGCCTTGACCGCGCGATGGGTCAGCGTGCCGTTGGCGATGAGGGTGACGGCGTCGCCGTCGCGCAGCAGGTTCGCCTTGCCCAGCTCGAATTTGTGGTCCTCCGGCAGCAGGTCCGGAACGCCGACGCGCGAGAGGCGCAGGAAGACCGGACCGTCATGGGACGCCGCCCATTCCACGGCCGCAGCCGTTTCGACCGAATCGCAGGGCGCCACGACCGGCAGGTTCGGCAGAACGCGGGTCCAGGCGAAATCCTCGATGGAATGGTGCGTCGGGCCGAGTTCGCCATAGGCCATGCCGGAAGAGATGCCGATCAGCTTCACATTGGCGTTGGAATAGGCGATGTCGGCCTTGATCTGCTCCAGCGAGCGGCCGGTCAAGAAGCAGGCAGCGCCACAGACGAAGGGCAGCAGGCCCCCGTTGGCAAGGCCTGCTCCGACGCCGACGAGGTTCTGTTCGGCGATGCCGACATTGACGAGGCGTTCCGGCCACCTGGCCTTGAAGCCGCCGAGCTTGGAGGAGCCGACGGAATCGTTGCAGACGGCGACGATCCTGGAATTGTCGGCGCCCAGGCGCTCCAGCACGGCGACGAAGGCGTCGCGGCAATCGTGCAGCTTGGCAGAAGGGGTCACGGCGTTCATCAAAAGGCCTCCGAAAGCTCAGCCACGGCAATCTCGTATTGTTCGGCATTCGGCACCTTGTGGTGCCAGTCGACCCTGTCCTGCATGAAGGAAATGCCGTGGCCCTTGTTGGTATGGGCGACGATGCAATGCGGGCGGGCGCCACGCTTCTCGAGCGCAGGGACGATCTCGTCCATGGCGTTGCCGTCGATCTCGGTGACGTCCCAGCCGAAGGCTTCGAGCTTGGCGGGGAAGGGGGCGAGGTTGTTGGTCTCTTTCAGCGACGCGCCCTGCTGGAAGCGATTGTGGTCGATGATGAGCGTCAGGTTGTCGAGGTCGAACTGCGCGGCCGAGGCGATGGCCTCCCAGTTGGAGCCTTCCTGCATCTCGCCGTCGCCCGTCATCACATAGGTGTGATAGCTGGCTCCGGTCAGCTTGGCGGCCTTGGCCATGCCGACGGCGACGGGCAGGCCATGGCCGAGCGGGCCGGTATTGGTTTCGACGCCGGGCACCTTGTTGCAGTTGGGGTGGCCGTTGAGGCGCGAATGCGGCTTGAGGAAGGTGCTGATCTCCTCCTCCGGAATGAAGCCGCGCTTGGCGAGCGTCACATAGAGCGCCAGCGCCACATGTCCCTTTGAGAGCACGAAACGGTCGCGGTCCGGCCGTTTCGGCGCGTCGGGCGAAATCCGCAGGACGCGGAAATAGAGCGCGGTCAGGATGTCGATGGCCGACATTTCCCCACCGATATGGCCTGCGCCAGCTTCAAAAACCGCTTGCAGATCCCGAAGGCGGATCTGTCGGGCGATACGGTCGAGATCGTTCGGCTGCATGAAACCCTCGTAGTGAATAAATATACAGTTATACATATATTTGCACGAGGGGTCGGTAAGTCAAGCGAAAATAGCGCCCCTTGCTCAAGGCGCTTTCGATATTTACGCCTTGACAGGCTTTCGATGCATGAGTTACGAATTTACACACACTAATGAATAATTATGCGATAAACGTGCAAAGCCGCGAACGACCGGGAGGAGTGCTCATGGTGTCGGATGTGAAAGAAGGGCAGGGGTTCTCGGTGGGGATGCTTCCCTCGCTGCGCGGCGCCACCGGGCCGCTGATCGGGCTCATCGTGCTGTGCCTCTTTCTGACCTTTGCGACGGACACGTTCCTGTCGGTGCGGAACTTCCTCAACGTGCTCGACCAGATCACGGTGCTCGGCGTCATGGCAGTCGGCATGACGCTCGTCATCCTGATCGGCGGCATAGATCTCGCGGTGGGCTCCGTCATGGCGCTGGCGATGATGGTGCTCGGCTATCTCAACGTCGTCGTCGGCGTTCCGATGGGGCTCGCCATTCCGCTCGCGCTCGCCGCCGCCGCCCTGAACGGGCTCGTGGCCGGCCTGCTGATCACGCGCTTCAACGTGCCGGCCTTCATCGCGACGCTTGCCATGATGTCGATCGCGCGCGGTCTTGCGAACATGATCACGGACGGCCAGCAGATCATCGGCTTTCCGGTCTGGTTCAACATGATGGCGATCGTGCGCTTCGGCGGCTTCCTGACATTGACCGTCGCCGTGATGGTCGTGGTCTTCATCATTGGCCTTCTCTACCAGCGCTACCGCCACGGCGGGCGCGTGCTCTATGCCATCGGCGGCAATGCCGAGGTGGCGCGGCTCGCAGGTATCAACGTCCAGCGCGCGACCGTACTCGTCTATGTGGTGTGCAGCTTCCTTGCGGGGCTCTCGGGCATGGTGCTGGCGGCCCGTCTCGACTCGGTCCAGCCCTCCTCGGGCGTTTCCTACGAACTCGACGCCATCGCGGCGGTCGTCATCGGCGGCACCTCGCTTTCGGGCGGCACGGGCGGCATCGGCGGCACCATCATCGGCGTCCTGATCATCGGCGTGCTGCGCAACGGCCTCAACCTGCTCAGCGTCTCGCCCTTCATGCAGCAGGTCATCATCGGCGCCGTCATCGTGCTCGCCGTCACGGCCGAGACCTATCGCAAACGCAAGTAACGATTTCACCCCCGCGGCGGATGGGCGGCGGGGCGGCGAAAACGGCCAGCAATGGTGCGGGCCGGCAAAAGGAAGGTGGCATCCTGCAGGGGCGGGGGCTGCCGGGTAACTCGGAGGAGAGAAACCATGAAACTGTCCAAACTGCTGATGGCGGCAACCGCTGCTTCCATGTTCGCACTTCCCGCATCCGCCGCCGAGGTCAAGAAGATCGGCCTGGCCGTTCCGAACCTGCAGGCCGACTTCTTCAACCAGATCAAGCTCGGCGTCGAAAAGCACGCGAAGGAAAAGGGTATCGAGGTGATCGTGGTCGACGCCAAGAACGACACGAACACCCAGGTCAGCCAGGTGCAGGACCTGATAACGCAGAATATCGACGCGTTCATCTACATCCCGGCCGGTGCTGCCGCAGCGGCCGTACCGACCCGCCTTGCCCGCGAGGCCGGCATTCCCGTCATCAACGTCGACCGCGTTCCGGAGGGCGCGCCGGGCGATACCTTCATCGCCGGCGAAAGCGTGGAGTCCGCCTACCAGGTTTGCAAGCACATCATCGAGAAGGCGGGCGGCGAGGGCAAGATGGCGATCATCCACGGCCAGAAGGGCACGACGCCGGAAGTCGACCGCTTTACCGGCTGCAAGCGCGCCATCGACGAGAACAAGGGCGTCGAACTGGTCGATCAACAGTGGAGCAACATGTGGTCGGCCGACGAAGGCTTCACCATCGCGCAGAACATGCTGCAGGCCAACCCCGACATCACGATCATTTTCGGCCAGGCCGACGGTCTCGCGATGGGTGCCGCCAAGGCCGTCGACGTGGCGAATCTCTCCGACAAGGTGATCATCGGCGGCTATGACGGCGACGTCTCCGCGCTCGAATATCTCGCCAAGTGCGAGGGTCCGTTCATCGCCACGGCGACGCAGAGCACGCAGAAGATGGGCGTTCTGGCCGTCGAATCCGCGCTTGCCGTCGCTGCCGGCCAGAAGGTGGACGAGCGCCAGACGCCGAATGCTGTCCTGACGACCTGCGAAAACGCACCGGAATTCGTGAAGAGCCATCCGTAATCCGGAACCATAGCAGAAAGGCAGCAGCGCCATGACGAACCGCTCTCCCATCCTGTCGCTCCGTGGAATCCAGAAATCCTACGGTCCGATCAAGGTCCTTCACGGTGTCGATCTCGACATCTATCCGGGAGAAGTCGTGGCGTTGCTCGGTGAAAACGGCGCCGGAAAATCGACCCTGTCGAACATCATTTCCGGCGCCGCCCAGCCATCCGCCGGGCAGATGACCTGGCTCGGCGAGCCCTATTCCCCCGCCAGCCCGCGCGCGGCGATCGACGAGGGCGTCGGCATGATCCACCAGGAGCTGAAGCTCCTGCCCAAGCTCTCGATCGCCGAAAATGTCTTCGTCGGCCGCTATCCCATGAAATCGGGGCGGATCGACCGCAAGGCGATGGAGGAGCGGGCGCGTGCCGGCCTTCAGCGCCTCGGCCTCGACATCTCGCCGGATCACTTCGTCGAAGGGCTTTCGACCGGCCGCCAGCAGCTCATCGAGATCGCCAAGGCGCTGACGCTGAACGCCCGTCTGCTCATTCTCGACGAACCGACGGCGGCCCTCGGCGGCGAGGAGACGCAGGCGCTGTTCTGCCAGATCGAACGGCTGAAATCCGAAGGCGTCGGCATCATCTACATCTCGCACCGGCTGGAAGAGATCCGCCGGATCGCCGACCGCGTCGTCGTCATGCGCGACGGTGCCAAGGTCCAGGAATTCGACAGCGGCGACGTGCCCGTCCGCACCATCGTCGAGGCGATGGTCGGGCGCTCGCTGGAGCGCATGTTCCCTGCGCTCCCCACGCCCACGGACGAGGTGACGCTGGAGGTGCGCGGCCTTTCCTCGCCGGGCAACGCCTTCCGTGACATCAATTTCTCCGTCCGAAAGGGCGAAGTCTTCGGCATCGCCGGCCTTATGGGCGCCGGCCGCACGGAGCTCGTGCGCGCCATTACCGGCGCCGACCCGATTTCTTCGGGCGAGGTGCTGTTGCACGGCAGGCCCGTCACCCCGCGCTCGCCGACCGACGCGATCCGCAACGGCATCGTGCTGGTGCCGGAGGACCGCAAGCTGCAGGGCGTGGTGCTCGATCATTCGATCGCAGAGAATATCGGCTATGCCAGTCTCGGGGAAATCGCCAGCAAGGGCTGGCTCTCTAGCCGCCGCATCCGCGATTTCGCCGATGACTATATCCGGCGCTTCCGCGTGAAGGGGCGCGCCGGGCAGAATGCGGGCGAGCTTTCCGGCGGCAATCAGCAGAAGGTCGTGATCGCCAAATGGCTGGCGCGCAAGCCCAAGGTGGTGGTGCTGGACGAGCCGACGCGTGGTATCGACGTCGGCGCGCGCTCTTCGATCTACGACCTGATCATGGATCTCGCGCGCGAGGGTGTCGCCGTCATCGTCGTCAGTTCCGACCTCGAGGAGGTGCTCGGCGTTTCCAGCCGCATCATGGTCATGGCGAAGGGCCAGCAGGCCGGCATCCTCGACCGCGACGATGCCAACGACGTCTCCGTCATGGAACTGGCGACGATTTGAACGAGGAAGAAACCATGTCCGATATCACGCTCGACGCCCCCAAACTCTTCGATCTTTCCGGCAATGTCGCCTTCGTCACCGGCGCGGGCAGCGGTATCGGCCAGCGCATCGCCATCGGCCTTGCCCAATGCGGCGCGGACGTCGCTCTGCTCGACCGCCGCACGGACGACGGCCTTGCGCAGACCGCCGATGTCATAGCGAGAGCCGGCCGTCGCAGCATCCGGATCGCCGCCGACGTCACCAGCGGTGCCGCGCTGAACGATGCGGTCGCCCGTACCGAGGCCGAACTCGGCGCCCTGACGCTCGCCGTCAACGCGGCCGGCATCGCCAATGCCAATCCGGCGGAGGAGATGGAGGAAAGCCAGTTCCAGACGATGATAGACGTCAACCTCAAGGGTGTCTTCCTTTCCTGTCAGGCGGAGGCGCGCGCGATGTTGAAGGGCGGGCGCGGCTCCATCGTCAACATCGCCTCCATGTCCGGCGTCATCGTCAATCGCGGCCTAAGCCAGTGCCACTACAACGCCTCCAAGGCCGGCGTCATCCACATGACCAAGTCCATGGCGATGGAATGGGTCGGTCGCGGCATCCGCGTCAACACGATCAGCCCCGGCTATACCGCGACGCCGATGAACACGCGGCCGGAAATGGTGCACCAGACCAAGCTCTTCGAGGAGCAGACGCCGATGCAGCGCATGGCGAGCGTCGACGAGATGGTCGGCCCGGCCGTCTTCCTGCTCTCGGATGCCGCAAGCTTCGTGACCGGCGTCGACCTGCTGGTGGACGGCGGCTTCTGCTGCTGGTGATCGCCGTAATCGGGAAAGCCCATCGCTGCGAGCCGAAGATATATCGCGGTCGATGCCGTGCTTGAAATCTGCATGGTTCATCGACTATCTAGGAGATGTTCTCAGGGCGGGGTGAAACTCCCCACCGGCGGTATCTGGAGCAATCCGGGAGCCCGCGAGCGCCTTCCGCAAATGGAAGGGTCAGCAGATCCGGTGCAATGCCGGAGCCGACGGTCACAGTCCGGATGGAAGAGGACATGTCTGCAAAGCGTTCCCATCGGAGCGCGCGGACCTGTTCGCCCAAGGGATTGAAAACGCCACTATCGGCACCCTTGAAAGGCAAATGAAATGGCATTCTCGAAAATTGAAGACGCGGTCGCGGCGCTGGCGCGTGGCGGGATGATCGTCGTCGTCGACGACGAAAACCGCGAAAACGAAGGCGACATCATCGTCGCCTCGGAAGCGATAACGCCGGAGGCGATCGCCTTCATGATGAAGCACGCCCGCGGCCTCATCTGCGTGGCGATGGAGGGGGAGCGTCTCGATGCGCTCGACATCCCGCTGATGGTTCCCCGGAACACCGAATATCACAAGACGGCGTTCACCGTCTCCGTCGACTACCTGCCGGGAACCACGACCGGCATTTCCGCCGCCGATCGCGCTGCAACGGTCAAGGCGCTCGTGGATCCCTCGGCCGCGCCTGAAGATTTTGCGCGCCCGGGCCACATCTTTCCTCTGCGCGCTCACCCGCGCGGTGTGCGCGGCCGCCCGGGCCACACGGAAGCCGCCGTCGATCTCGCGCGTCTTGCCGGCAAGGTTCCCTCGGGGGTGATCTGCGAAGTCGCCAACGACGACGGCACCATGGCCCGGCTTCCCGAACTGATCGCTTTCGCCGAAAGTCATCGGCTGCCGCTGATCAGCATCGAAGATTTGATCGCGTATGTCGCGGCCCGTCAGCAAGACGGCCCGGCGGTCGCCGCCTGATCGCGACGGCAAAGCTCACCAAAGGCTTTCCCGCATGTTGCCGGGAGCGCGAAATTGATCCAACATCACCGGCGTTCATCGCCGCGGGTGAACGGATGGCGAGGCAGCAGATGAGAAACGGCGCGTGACCGGCAACGACATTTCCTATCTCATCGGTCGGACAGCGCTTCGGGACCGCAAGGCGTTTGCCGAGCTTTACGACAGAAGCGCGTCGAAACTCTTCGGCATTTGCCTTCGTATCCTCAAGGACAGGAACGAGGCGGAAGAAGCGTTGCAGGACGTCTATGTCAAGATCTGGCAACGCGCGGACCGGTACGTCGCAGGCGATACCCATCCGATGTCATGGCTGGCGGCCATTGCGAGGAATCAGGCGATCGATCGCATCCGCGCCCGACGTCCGGCGGCCTTCGACATCGAGGAAGCGTACGATCTCGCGGATACGCAGGCGACTCCTGAGGAGAATGCAATGCTTTCCTCCGAGGGGAGGCGGATCGACAATTGCATGAGCGAGCTTGAGCCCGATCGTGCGTCGGCCGTGCGCCGCGCCTATGTGGAAGGAGTTACCTACGAAGAACTCGCGGAGATGTTCGGCGTGCCACTGAATACGATGAGAACCTGGCTTCGACGAAGTCTGCTGAAACTGAGAGAGTGCATGAACCGATGACGGTACCTGACGACGGCAAGGATGACGAACGGCGCGACGAGGTGATTGCCGGCGAGTACGTGCTGGGCCTGCTCTCGCAGAGCGGCCGTCGCAAGGCAGAGGCTCGCATGGACGCGGACACGCGCTTCGCCGCCCTGGTCGCCCGTTGGGAGGAGAACCTCTCGGCCTTCAACGACGACTATGAACAGGCCACGCCCCCGGCCGGTGTGTTTTCCGCTGTCGAGAAACGTCTCTTCGGCGCAGCACCCGTTTCGGGCGAGGTGCAGGGCGGGCTGTGGAATTCTGCGCGCTTTTGGCGGTGGGCAGCCCTTGCCTCTCTGGTCGTCGCGATCGGTGCGGTCTCGTCGACCTACATGCCCGGCGCGCCGAAGAACTCCGGTCTGGTCGCCGAACTCTCCGGCGACGGCACGTCCGTCAACCTCCTTGCGCACTATGACGGGGCGAGCGGCGAGCTGCGCTTTACCCCCGTCGCAGCCGGTCGGCCCGAGCAAAAGTCGCTCGAATTATGGCTTGTCGAGGGTGACGCCCCTCCCGTCTCGCTCGGCGTTCTTCCGCAGACCGGGGACGGCGAAGTGGCGGTGCCGCCTGAAATGCGTGGGCGCCTTGTCGCCGGTACGGTGCTTGCGGTCAGCGTAGAACCGTTCGGTGGGTCCCCGACCGGCACGGCGACCGGGCCGGTTATCGCCTCCGGGGCGATCCGGCTGCCCTGACTCCATCGATGGATTTCAGAATTCGTCTTTTACTTCCATGCGTTTAAAGAAAAACGGCATCGCGCTGAAACTCTTTTTCCCGAGCTCCCGTTGCTCACAAGGATCGCCCGATCGGGCATCACCCTGGGAGGGCCTGCATGGCGCGGGCCGAGAAAAAGGAAGGACGATCCATGATCCGTTTTGCTACTCGCTCCGCCGTGCTTGGCGCTGTCTTCTGCCTTGGCGCCTTTGCCGCGCACGCTGAAAACCCGATGGTCGGCGGCGCGCCGATGTTCGAGAACAAGAACATCGTCGAGAACGCCGTCAACTCCAAGGACCACACGACGCTGGTTGCCGCGGTCAAGGCGGCGGACCTCGTCGATACCCTCTCCGGCCCCGGTCCGTTCACGGTCTTCGCTCCGACGAACGAAGCGTTCGAGGCGCTGCCCGCAGGCACGGTCGACACGCTGCTCAAGCCGGAGAACAAGGACAAGCTGGTGAAGGTTCTGACCTGCCACGTCGTCGCGGCGAGCGCGCTTTCCGATGCGATCGGAAAGATGATCAAGGATGACGGCGGAAGTCATCCGGTGAAGACCGTCGGCGGCTGCACGCTCACGGCCAAGATGGAGGGCGACAAGATCACGCTGACCGACGAGAACGGGGGCACGGCCACCGTCACGATCGCGGACGTCAAGCAGTCGAACGGCGTCATTCACGTCATCGACAAGGTCCTGCTGCCGAAGATGTAACGGCACCCAAGGAAATGCAGAGACCGCCGGGCTGTCGTCCGGCGGTTTCTGCATTTGCGGAGAGAGGAACCTCGATCGCGCCGGGAGAGTTACCCCGGCAACCAATCCGGATAGAGGAAGCCTCCATGACGCTGACAGCAATTGCATTCAACGCGACATTGAAATCAAGCGATGCCGGCGACGCATCTTCCACGGATCGCATGCTTGGCCTGATCGCAGACGAGATGAGGAAATTCGGTGTCGTCACGGATATCGTTCGGCTGGCCGACTTCAACATAAAGCCGGGCGTCACTTCCGATGAAGGCGAAGGCGACGACTGGCCGGCTTTGCGCGAGAAGCTGCTGGCCGCGGATATCTTTATTCTCGGCACGCCGATCTGGCTCGGTCAGCCGAGCAGCATCGCCAAACGGGTGCTAGAGCGCATGGATGCGTTTCTGGGCGAAACCGACGCACAGGGAAGAATGGTCTCCTATGGCATTGTCGCTGCCGTTGCCGTCGTCGGCAACGAGGACGGCGCCCATCATGTCTCTGCCGAAGTCTACCAGGCGCTCAATGATGTTGGTTTCACCCTCCCCGCGAACGCCGTCGCCTACTGGGTGGGTGAAGCCATGGGCTCAACCAATTTCGTCGACCTCAATCGTGTCCCGGACGCAGTCACGACCGCGGTTCGGATGCTGGCCCGCAACACCACCCATCTCGCAGGGCTGCTCGGGAACAGTGGCTATCCCGGCGAGCCCGGATAGGCTGGGTCCCGGCCGTCACGGCGGCTTTATCAATCGGAAATAACTAGTATTCGACGCCGGCCGTGGCTGTGGGCTGTGTTTCAACGAGGCAGGCCAGATGTTCGGCGAGGCGGAGCGCGAGGGCCACGGCGGGCAAGGTAGGGTTCGCCTGCCCGCCGGTGGGAAAGACGCCCGCCCCGGCGAGATACAGGTTTTGAAGACCGTGCGCCCTGCAATTTACATCGACCACGCCATCCTCGGGGCCTGCCGACATTCTGGTGAGGCCGATCTGGTGATACCCGTCGCAGGCCTGGGTGAGGACCGCGCGCTCACGGTCCGGCTCCCGGTGAAGATACCGGAGCTTCCCGAACTTCTTCTCCGCAAGCCACTCCTCGAGGATGGCGTGCGATCGCAGAACGGATTTCACGTCCTGTTCGCCGATCTGGTAGTGGACGGAAAGAACGGGCCCGTTCGACGTGTCGCGGAGCTGCACGCGGCTATCCGGGTCGGGCGCCTGTTCGGCATGATAGCGCAGCAGGTAGCGGCGGGCGGGATAGAAGAACGCGTGGCCCGTCTTGCTCTGTCCGAGACGGGTGAACGCGAGCATATCTCTCAGCGACGCTCCGTTCGCGGCGATGTTGCGCAGGTGCGCAAGCAGGTCTCCGCGCCCCGCCGGCCTTGCCCGCGGTGCCAGTCGGCGCGAGAGAAGCCGGTAAAGCCCTGGCAGGAAGAGCAGAAGGTAGAGCAGGGATAGCGTTCCGGAGCCGTGCAGCGGGTCGGCAATCGACATAGCGTCTATCCAGAAGACGGTGTTCAGCGTCTTCTCCTGGTTTTGCCGCCTCTCCGACACCTGCATGCGCCTGCGCGCGCAATAACCGTGTTCGTCAGACTGGAAGGAAAGGTCTTTCGCAAGGTCTTCCGACGTGAACTCGACCATGGCGAGATAGCCCGTGAGGTGCCCCTGATAGAACCGGCCCAGAGCGCCGTGCTGTTCCACGCTTTCGGATGCCCCGCGCCTTTGAAGGGAAAGAAGCAGTCTGGCGGTCTCGAGACCGCCCGCGGCCAGCACAATGCTCCGTGCCGGCACCTCGTCGGTTTTCGATCCTCTCCGTATGCGCACCGCCTCGATCCGTTTGCCGTCGGATGACGGAACCAGATCCGCGGCCAAGGCGCCCGGCACCACGGTGATACGGTTCGAGGACGCCAGCTTTTCGGCATAGATATCGCCCAGTCGCGGCTGCCGGCTCCAATATTCGATCGCATCGAGGTGGACCGGCTGATCGTCGCCTTTCACGCGGAGAGGCGTTGCCGCTTTCCGGCACTGAAGAAAGGTGAGCGCCTCGTCGTAGTAGCGGCTGAGTTCGCTGTGGGGAATGGGCCAGCCAGAAAAGGGGACATGCGCCCGGGAGGCGAAGTCGAGATCGTCGAAGGGAACGCACCGCCCTCCCCAGAGAGCCGCGTTGCCACCGATCCCGCGATTGCTCGTCGCCTCCGGCACGGCATGATGGTTCGTCGTGAACTCGATGTCCGGCCGGGAGCCGGGGCTTTCCTTGGTGGCAGGTCCCGCTTCCAGCACCAGGACGGAAAGGCCGAGATCGGCGAGCTTGCAGGCAAGTGCCAAACCCACAGGGCCGGCACCAACCACACAGACGTCCGCGCAAGGAAGAGGGTGGCTGGTGCCGGATAGGATCATCAAATCGAGCCTCGAACTGAAGGCTACATGGAGCGGCGGGACGGACAATCAAGCTTCGAGGGAAGAGGCTACCCGGCCGCGACAATGTCCGGCGACGCCGCCTACAGCTTTCAGCTCGGATCGGCTCCCATGACCAGGCCTTCGATGTCGTGCTTCTGGGTAATCGGCACCAGTTCGTCGACAACCCGGCAGACGAGGTGCTTCTTGGCGATTTCAGGCAGGGCGTCATGCCACTCGCGCGTCACCATCATATCATGCAGTTCAGCGTGTCCGGCGCCCGGCCTGTCGACGCCCAGCACCATGACCGGCCGTGCGATGGGCGACTGGTGTTCCGTGCCACGATGAACCGTCAGCGCGGAGCGGCAGGAAATATCGCCCCGTTGCGGATACTTGCGCGCGGCACGCTCGTTGAAGCGGTCCCAGAGCGCCTTGTCGGGGAACATCTCGTGTTTCCATTCGCGGCCGTCGTCGTACTGCGTTCCCGGCGCCACCTCGAACGGCCCCATGTCTTCGGTGACGTCGACACCGGTCAGGTTGAAAGCGAGCGAGGTGATCTTCCGGTCGCGATAGGTATCGGGAGGCGAGGGGAAGTCGCGGTGCCACGGCTGGTACTTCGCACCCTGAAAGGGCACGTCCAGGCCGATTTCGACGATCTGGTAGTCCGGACCGAGCACATTGGTGCAGATATCGACGACCCAGGGATGGGTGATGAGATCGACGAAGCCGCCGAAAGCCTGCGGGTGGATTTCGACATACCAGCGGCGCGGCCCCCGGCTGACAGCGCCGCCGGGCCTTTGGATCGCCGACCAGAACGCCGTCATCATGTCCTCGCGCATGGCATCGGCCCATTCCGGCGTGAAGGCGCCCTTCAATCCGATGATACCGTCTTCGGCAAGCTGCGCCATCTGTGCTGCAAGATCGTATTTGAACGTCGGTTGCATGTTCGTTCTCCTCCAAACTCCCCCGAGGGTACTGCGACTAATAATTATTAGTCAATGGCCGAAATTTATTAGTTGCTGTAAGAAGACCAAAACGGGGGATGCATGGACGGCCGGAAAACCACCAAGCGCGTGACGATGATGGATGTTGCGAAGGCCGCCGGATGCTCGCAGGCGACGGTCTCCGTCGTCCTGAACAATGTGACCGACATCAAGATCTCGCCGGATTTGCGGGCCCGGGTGCTGGAGATCGCGCGATCCCTCGGCTACGGGCTGGCCGGTCCTGTCCGCAGGGCTGGTCTCGAAGGGCTGCAGGGAAGCTGCATCGGCTTCATCGTCGATCAGCTCGCGACGACGCCGGAGGCGGTCAACGCGATCGAGGGCGCCCGGCATGCCTCCTGGCAGAACGACGTGACCATTCTCGTGGCGCAGACGCAGGGGCGGGCCGAGCATGAACGCAAGGCGGTGGCGCGCCTCCTGCAGGCCGGCGCGCAAGGGATCGTCTACATGTCGATCTTCACCCGCCGCGTGTCGCTCGATCCGGTCTTTGAAGACCTTCCGGTGCCGCTGGTTCTTCTCAATTGCTATACCGCCGACAATCGTTTCCCGGCAGTCGTTCCCGACGAAGTCACAGGCGGGCGCATGGCGACCGCCACCCTCATCAGGAAAGGCCACACCCGCATCGGCACAATCGTCGGCGAGAGTTTCATGGAGGCTGCGCAGGATCGGCTCGCGGGTTATCGCGAGGCGCTGGCGGAGGCAGGGCTCGACTATGACGACCGGCTGGTGGCCGAGGGGAACTGGACGCCGACCTCCGGTTTTGAAGCGGCCCAGAAACTCCTTTCACTCGGAGAACCGCCGACGGCCATCTTCTGCCAGAACGACAAGATGGCGATGGGATGCTTCAACGCGATAGGCGAGGCGGGATTGCGCATTCCGGCCGACCTTTCCGTCGTCGGCTACGACGACGACGAACTTTCCCGCCATCTGCGGCCGCAACTCACTACGCTCGAACTTCCTCATCGCCCGATGGGTGCCTGGGCGATTGCGCAGCTTGCAAAGAAAGCACACACGGGGCGGCACCGCGTTCATAAAGTCGGTTGCACGTTGATCGAGCGGGCCTCGACAGGGCGTTGCCCCAAGTCGCCGGGTACCTAGCCGCCCCATCCTCCTCTTCAAACCGCCTCTGGCGCTTCCGCCGGGCGGGTGGTGCGGTAGACTTCTTCCAGGCTCATCATGTTCGAGAGATCGATGCTCATGGCTGCCTGATGCCCGAAGGCGCCACGCATCAGGCAGGTTTGCGCGGCAGCTTCCGCGGCCTTCTTCAAGACGGCCTCGGGCTGCAGATCGTTCAGCAGGCCGACGAGGACGTTGGCGATGCAGGTATCGCCGGCGCCCAGCGTGTCGACGGCATCGACCGGTTGGGCCGGCATTTCAAAGACGCCGGTTTCGCCGACCAGAAGGGCGCCTTCGATGCCGCGGGTGACGAGGCTCCAACGGGCGCCGGCCGTCCGGGCAAACTGCGCCAGCGAGAGCGCTTCCGCGCGCGAGGTGCCGCCGGCGGAGAAGGCAAGGAGGAAACAGTGCGGCGCCACAAGGGCGATGCGCCGGGGATCGTGCACGGTCGCGAGATCGTAGGAGACTTTCGTCACCTCGGCAAAGCGCGGCAACCATGCATCGACATGGCTCGACCTGCCGGTGTGGACCGCATCGACGTCCTGAAGCCGCCCCAGGTCCTTCCTTGAGGGCGCGATGATCGACACGCCGAGATTGGCGCCGACGAACACCCGGTCGCCGTCCTGCGTCTCGATCACGCAATAGGCGGTCTGCCCCGGTTCCATCCGCAAGAGCGAGACGTCGACGCCTTCCTCGATCAGCGCCCGGCGGATAAGGCGGCCGGCCTCGTCCTCGCAAACCGCGCCGGCATAGGCCGTCTCGGCGCCCGCGCGGCGGGCGAAGACCGCATGGTTCACGCAATTCCCGCCGGGAAACATCAGGTTCTGGTCGCGGTAGCAATCGACCACATTGTCACCGAAGGCGAGGATTCTGACGGGGCGGGGCATTTGGCAAGCTCTCCTGAGACGAAACTGAGAACGTTCTCTCAACTACAAGGCCGCGCCGCGAAAGGCAAATCATTTCGGCGGAAAAGGGCATTCGATTTGCTGGCGGGGTCAACCGACGGCGCGCTTTCGGTGCCGCAGGTGATCGTTCGCGCATGAATATGCGCGGGAAAAGCGGAAAAGAATGTGCCGTGGCTTCGGGTAGTCAGAGCCGTGCGACGGAGCCGCGTTCGATGAGTTCTGCAGGCATCAGCACGGTGCGCGGCGGATAGTCCTCGCCGCGAATGCGCTCCAGCAGCATCCGCGCGGCGGCCTCGCCCATGGCAAGGCGCGGCTGGGCGACGGTGGTGATGCCGGGCCGGTGGAAGCTCATCCAGTCGAGGTCGTCGAAGCAGATGATCGAGAGATCCTGCGGAATGGAAAGCTTCAGTTCCGTAAGCGCCCGCATGGTGCCCTCAGACATGGTGCCGTCGGTGGTGAAGAGTGCCGTCGGCGCATCGGGCGCCGTCATCAGCCGCGGGACGACCGCCTGCGCGGCGAGGGCGGAATAGCTGCCGGCCCTGAGCGTGAGCCGCGGATCAACGGGCAGGCCCTCGATCCTGTGCGCCCGGATATAGCCGAGAAGGCGCTGCCAGCTCGGATAGAGCGTCTCGCTTTCGATCGGATCGCCGGCAACGGCGCGCGCCAGGAACGCATCCAGCCCGCCGCGCTCCTCGTCGACGAGTTCCGCCACGATGCCGATCCGGCGGTGCCCTGCCGCGATAAGATGGCGCACGGCCTGTTCGGCGGCGGCGATATTGTCGGTCGCCACCCGGTCGACCATCAGCCCGGCGACGGCGCGGTCGATCAGCACGAGCGGCACGCCCATCGCCCTGAGACTGTGCAGGTGCCGCGCCTTGCGCGTGTCGCTGGGCGTGACGATCAGCCCGTCCACCTGCTTTTGCGCCAGAAGCTCGACCGAATGGACCTCCTTCGGCTGCGCTTCGTCGCTATTGGTGATCAGAAGGCCGAAGCCGTTGGCCTCGGCGACATTAGAAACACCGCGCAGGACCGAGGCATAGAAGGGGTTCTGGATATCGCCGGCCACGACGCCGAGCGTGCGCGTCTTGCCCGTGATGAGGCTGCGGGCAAGCGCGTTGGGCCGATAGCCGAGATCCTGGGCGGCCTTGAGGACCTGCTCCTTCTTCTCCTCGCTGGTATAGCCGTAGCCGCCGAGCACGCGCCCCGCCGTCGCCGTGGAAACGCCTGCTGCGCGTGCAACATCTGCGATCGTCGCCTTGCTTTTCGGAGCCACCAGCATTTCCCTCTCACATTTCGGGCCTGCCGAATGAGAATTTCATCATGCGGATTTCGCAGAAAATCGACAGTCTTTTTACAGGTGTTACCAGATCGATGGCCGTTTTCAACGCCATTTCCGTATCATTCTGTACAAAACGGCGCTTGACGAGCGGGCGATGTCCGTGTCTCATATGTGAGAACGTTCTCGCCATCATCAGCAAGGGGAACCAGAGAACGCAATCGCGGTCCCGCCGGGTCCGCACGACAAGGAGGTTGTCATGTTCAAGTCCATTCTGGCCGGTTGTGTCCTAAGCGCGGTGCTGGCGATGCCGGCGCTTGCCGATGTCATCCCGGCCCTGCACGATGCCCTGCCGCAGGAATACAAGGATAACGGCATCAAGGCCGCGGTCTTCAACGACTGGGCGCCCGACGAATTCCTTGATTCCGACGGTCAGCTCAAGGGCTGGAGCGTGGATATCGCGAAGGAGATGGAGGATCGCCTCGGCGTGCCCTTCACCTTCGAGGGGACGAGCTTCGACGCCATCATCCCGGGTCTTCAGTCCAAGCGCTTCGACGCGGGCTTCTCGTCCTTCGGCACCACCGCGGAGCGCCTGAAGACGCTCGATTTCGTCTCCCAGCGCAAGATCGGCACCTCGTTTGCCTACCCTGCGGACAGCAAGCTCGACATCAAGGCCGCGACGGACGCCTGCGGCCTGACGGTCGCGGTCTTGAACGGCTCGTGGGATCTCGGGCTCGTCGAAAGGCTGAACGCCAACGAATGCAAGGACAACCCGTTGACCGTGCAGACGCACGGTACGCAGGCCCAGGCCGAACTCGCCGTCCGCTCGAAGCGCGCCGAGGCCACCGTCGCCGGCTCCGTCAAGCTCGCCTACATGGCCAAGCAGACCGGCGACCTGAAGGTGTCCGAACTGGTCCTCTCGCCGGTGAATAGCTGCATCGGCGTGCGCAAGGGCGATCCGCTCGGCAAGGTCATGACGGATGCGATTCAGTCGATGATCGACGACGGCACCTATGAGAAGATCATGGCCAAGTGGGGTCTGGACGATTCCGGGATGCTGACCAAGGCACTCCTGATCACGGAAGAAAATCCGGCGGACCTCTAGAACCGTTCCCCGGCCCGGGATGACCCGGGCCGGGGCGGAGGCTTGCGACCGGCACAGGAAACGATGATGTCTGAAGAACCGCCACACCGCCCCTCGATCCACGACGTCAAGCCCATCGCGGTGCCGAAGATCGGCCACTGGGTGGGCGGAGCGGTTATCGCCGTCCTGGCGGTCGTCTTTCTGCAGGTGCTCGTCACCAACAAGAACATGCAGTGGGGCGTGGTTGCCGAATACATGCTGAGCCCCGCCATCCTGTCGGGCCTCGGCATGACGCTGCTCCTGACGTTCCTCGCCATGGTGCTCGGCCTTGCGATCGGCGTCCTGCTCGCCATCATGCGCCTGTCGGCGAGCCGCGTCTTCCAGGCCGTAAGCTGGGGCTGGATCTGGTTCTTCCGCGGCGTGCCGCCGCTCGTCCAGATGATCTTCTGGTACAACCTGGCGCTCCTCCTGCCCGAGATATCGATCGGCATTCCCTTCGGTGGGCCGAAGCTCCTTTCCTGGAACACCAACCAGCTCATCACCCCGTTCAGCGCCGCCATCATGGGGCTCGCCTTCACCGAGAGCGCCTATGCCGCCGAAATGATCCGCGCCGGCATCCAGGCCGTCAGTGCCGGCCAGACGGAAGCGGCCGCGACGCTCGGCATGACGCGCGGCCAGACGCTGCGCCGCATCGTTCTGCCGCAGGCGCTGCGCATCGTCATCCCGCCCATCGGCAACGATACGATCTCGATGCTGAAATTCACCTCGCTCGTTTCCGTGCTGGCGCTGCCCGATCTGCTCTATTCCGCCCAGATGGTCTATGCCCGCACCTACCAGACCGTGCCGCTGCTGATCGTCGCGACCATCTGGTATCTCGTGCTCACCACGGTCCTGACGGTGAGCGAGCACGCCGTCGAGCACCGACTGAAATCCGAACATCGCACCGGCGCGAAGAAGGCGGGCGGGCTCTTCTCCTTCCGGCTCTTCGCGCGCCAGCAGGAGGCCCTTTGATGAACGACCAGACGACTGCCGAGCCGCTGCTGAAGGTGGAGCGCCTGCGCAAGAGTTTCGGCGCGCATGAGGTGCTGAGCGGTATCGATGTCGCGGTGATGCGCGGCGACGTGACCTGCATCGTGGGACCCTCCGGCTCGGGCAAGAGTACGCTCCTGCGCTGCCTCAACTATCTCGAAAAGCCGACCGGCGGCGCGATCTTCCTGCGCGGCGAGCCTGTCGGCGTGCGCTGGAAGGGCGACAAGCTCTACGAGATGAGCTTCAACGAGCTCGCCCGGCAGCGCCAGCGCATGGGCATGGTTTTCCAGGGTTTCCACCTCTTCCCGCACAAGACCGTGCTTGAAAACGTCATCGAGGCGCCGGTGCAGGTCAAGCGCGTGCCGCGCGCCACGGCGATCGAGGAGGCGATGGTGCTTCTGGAGCGCGTCGGCATGGAGGAGCGCGCGGGCTACTATCCGGCGCAGCTTTCCGGCGGCCAGCAGCAGCGGGCGGCCATCGCCCGTTCGCTGGCGATGAAGCCGGATGTCATGCTGTTCGACGAGCCGACCTCGGCGCTCGATCCGGAACTCGTCGGTGAAGTGCTGGCCGTGATGCGCCAGCTTGCCGACGACGGCATGACCATGGTCGTCGTCACGCATGAAATGGGCTTTGCACGCGACGTCGCCGACCACCTGATCTTCATGGATGGTGGTGTGATCGTCGAAGAGGGCCGGCCGGTCGATGTGCTGACGCGTCCGCAGCAAGACCGCACACGGGCTTTCCTGGCGCGGGTGCTGGCCGACGCGTGATGCGTCAGCCGAGCGTCTGCGAAAGCGCGGCGGCGGTGAAGAGGTCGAGATGCGCGCCGCCGTTGTTCTTGAACACGGTGATCTGATCGGCGCCGGTGCGGCCTTCGCTCCGGCCCTGGACGAGATCGAAGAGATCGGCCTTCACGGCGTCCCAGGTGATCGCGCCCGATGCGACGGCCTGCGAGAGGTCGCCGCCGCCTTCCATGTTGTTGCGGCTGTCGACGAAGACCGTGCCGCGCGAAAGCGCCGCGTCGTCCGCTTCCCGCAGCGTCGGCAGATAGGCACCGACGAGGTCGAGATGCGTGCCCGGCCGCAGGAGCGCGCCCTTGACCAGTGCCGTGTCCGACATGGTCACGCAGGACACGACGTCGGCGCGCGCGACCGCGCCGTCGATATCGGTGCCGGCCGAGGCGTCGATGCCCTTCTCACGCAACTGCGCCGCGACCGCCTCCGCCCGGGCCGCGGTGCGGTTCCAGATCGTGACCCGGCGGAGCGAGGGCCTGGCCGCAAGATGGGCCTCGGCGAAATGCGGCGCGAGCGCACCGGCTCCGACGATCAGCAGATCCTCGACATCCTCCCTGGCCAGGATGGATGCGCCGAGCGCTGAATCGGCGGCGGTCTTGCGCGCCGTCATGGCCGCCCCGTCGGCGGCAAGCAGCGGCGCGCCGGTCGCCCCGTCGAAGAGCGCCACCAGTCCCTGGACGGCGGGTTGCGGCGGCTCGAGGGATGCGTTCTGCGGAAAGACGCCCACCATCTTCACGACGACCGGCCCGCCGGGCGCCCAGCCGGGCAGGGTGACGAACTGGGCCTTGCCGCCTGCGGGATCGGATTGCACGAGGACGTCCGAAGCCGGCATAGCCCCGAGATGGGCCTTGCGCAGCGCCTCGATGAGGAAGGGCCAGTCAAGCGCCGCGTGGACGGCGGCGGCGTCGAAAACGTGCATGTCGAACCTTTCAGGTCTTGATCGTGTACGTGACCAGATGGCTTGGGGTGACGAGCTGCGACAGGGCGAGCGGGCGCCCCTCGCGGTCGGTGACGATCTTCTCTATCCGGTAGACCGGCTGGGCGGCCGTCACCGCGAGAATGCCGCGTTCGCCGGCGGAGGCGAGCCCGACATCGATCTGCCGCTCCGCATGCGCCGGTACGATGCCGGCCTTGTCGCGCAGCGCCGTGAAGAAGGAACCGCCCGCCGCGACCGGCTCGACGATTTCGGGGAAACGTGCCGCGTCGAACCAGAGCGTCTCCAGCGTCATCGGCCTGCCGCCGTCCTCCAGAAGACGGTCGAAACGGATCAGGGCTTCGGCGCGCAGGCGCTCGCGGATGGCCGGCGCGTCGGGATTGTCGTCTCGGGCGAGGATGCGGTGGCCGGCCTTTCGCCCGAGACCGTCCATGGTCTCGGAAAAGCCGGAGAGCGAGACGAGCGTCTGCCGCACCTTGCCAGGCATCACCACGGTGCCGCGGCCCTGCTGGCGCTGCAGGCGGCCGTCGGCGCAAAGATCGCCAATGGCGCGCCGGAGCGTGATCCGGCTGACGCCGTAGAGCGCCATCAGTTCGGGTTCGGCCGGCAGGAAGCTGCCTTCGGCGAACTGGCCGGCCTCGATGCCGGCCAGGATCGAACGCCGGACCTGTTCATAGAGCGGTAAAAGCTGTGCTTGGTCGTCCATCCGCCCTTCCAGGCCCGGTCAGTAGGCGATCTTCTTCATGTAGCGCCGCGCCTCGAGCATCTCGTGCTTGCGCAGGTCGGCGATCTTATAGGCGAAACGCCAGAGCGTGTCGAAGAAGATCAGCGGCACGACATTGCCCCGGAAGCGCGGATCGATGCCGGTAAGGTCGAGCTTCTCGGCGTCGAGGACCAGGATGTTCTCCGCCGAGCCGAAGCGGTGGAGGAATTCGTCGGCGCGCTCTTCCAGCGGCCGCGTGCTGTCGAGGCCCTTCATGAGGACGAAGGCGCGATCCTTGTCCAACACCTCGAAGGGGCCGTGGAAGAACTCGTTCGCGTGGATCGCCTGGCTATTGATCCACTGCATCTCCATGAGCACGCAGATGGCGAAGGAATAGGCCGCGCCGTAGCTCGCGCCGCTGGCGACCGTGTAGATCACGTCTTCCCTGGCGAAGCGCGGAGCGTAGTCCTCGAACATCGGCGCGAAGGCCGCCTGGGCGCGGTCGATGGCCGGCTGGAGTGCTTGGAGGCTTTCGATCAGCGTTTCCGTCAGGTCCTCGCCGCCGGTGAGCGCAACGAGGCCCATGACGATCTGGTAGATCCGCGAATAGTTGCTGTCCTTGGCGTCGATCGGCACGCCGGTCGTATAGGGCGCCTCGAAGCCGACGACATGGTCGACCGCCTTGGCGAGCGGGGAGGCGGGCTCGACCGTGAGGCCGATGGTCGCCGCGCCCTTCGCGCGGGCGAATTCGGCGGCGGCGGTGGTTTCCCTTGTGGTTCCCGTCATGGAGCAGAGGATGACCAGCGAGTTGCCGTCGAGCGCGCGCGGGGCGCGCGCCACGAACTCGGCGGCGTTGTAGACGTCCGACGGCAGCGCAGAATGCTGGTCGAGCAGGAACTTGGCCGGATGCATGATCGACAGCGAGCCGCCACAGGCGACGAAGAAGACGTGCTTCACCGATTTCGCGTCGAGAGCGGAGAGCGCCGCGGCGACGCCGGCGTCGAAGGCGGAGGGGAGGGACATGGTCGTACCTTTCTATATGACGTCATAATACGTATTATAATTCCGGTCGCCGCGTCAAGCGGGGTTGACACCTGCGGCGAAATTTTGCGAACGTTCTCACATCAGGCATCGAAATCTACTGCCGAAGGCGGATCTGAACGTGACCCAGACTTACGACACCGTGGTCGTCGGCGGCGGCATCATCGCCGCGGCGGCCGGGCAGCATCTGGCGGCGGCGGGCTATCGCACGCTGCTCGTCGAGCGCGACGATTACGGTGGGGGCACGACCAGCAAGACGTCGCGGCTGCAGCATTGCGGGCTCGGCTATCTTTCGGCCGCCAGCGGATCCATCGCCGCCTTTCTCGCCCGGCCGAGAAGCGCGATCGAATGCTTCAGCCTCATGCGCCGCGCCATGCAGGGCCGGGCGGAGTTCGTCCGCACCGCGCCCGAGCGGGTGAGGCCCGTGACGTTCATCATCCCCCTGACGCAGGAGAACGCCGTTCCTCGCTGGAAGGCGCGGCTGGCCTTTTGGCTAATGGCGGCGAGCGACGGCGGCCGCGTGCCGCTCGACCTGCGCATCCTGTCCGCGTCGGAGGCACGGGCGCATCCCGCGTTGAAGGGCATGGCGGGGCTCGACGGCATCCGCGGCGCGATGACCTTCACGGAATACCAGTATTATTGGCCTGAGCGCATCGTCGTCGATACCGTGATGAAGGCGCGCGCGATCGGCATGGAGGCGCTGAACCACACGGCGGTGACGGCGCTCGCGCGCGAGGGCGGCCTGTGGCGCGTGACGCTGACGGCGGCCGACGGATCGCGCGACGTGCTGGCGCGCGCGGTGGTCAATTGCGCGGGCGTCTGGGTCGATGAGATCACCGCGCTCGCGGGCGCGCCGCATATTCGCAAGAACACCGGCGAGAAGGGCACGAACATCGTCCTGCGTCTGCCGGAGAGCCTGCGCGGCATCGGCTTCGAGACCGTCACCGCCGCCGGCGCGCCCTTCTACCTGATCCCCTGGGGCGAACTGCACTATGTCGGCCCGTGGGATTCCGCCTCGGACGGGAGGCCCGAAGGTTTTCGGGCGAGCGAGGCGGAGATCGCCGCGATCCTC
>CBIMFD010000008.1:0-32643 GCA_966243085.1 uncultured Shinella sp. | reverse complement strand
TAGGCGGCGCCGTCGGAAGCGAGGAAGGAGACGGTTGCGGCGATCTCCTCGCTCGTACCGTAGCGCTTCATCGGCACGCCCTCGCGTCGCTCCTCCGTTCCCGGCAGGCTGTCGATCCAGCCCGGCAGCACGTTGTTCATGCGGATATTGTCGGCCGCATAGGTATCCGCGAAGATCTTCGTGAAGGCGGCGAGGCCAGCGCGCGCGACGGCCGAGGTCGGGAACATCGAGCTCGGCTCGAAGGCCCAGGCGGTCGAGATGTTGATGACGACGCCGGACTTCTGCTTCTGCATGACCGGCGTCACGAGGCGCGTCGGGCGCACGGCATTGAGGAAATAGACCTCGATGCCCGTGTGCCAGTCCTCGTCCGTCAGGTCGAGGATTGGCTTGCGCGGGCCATGGCCGGCGCTGTTGACGAGCACGTCGATGCGCCCCCAGCGATCCAGCGCGCCGTCGACGAGGCGCTTCAGGTCGTCGTTGGACTGGTTGGAGCCGGTGACGCCGAAACCGCCGGCCTCCGCCGCCAGCGCCTCGCCCTTGCCGGAGGAGGAGAGGACCGCGATCCTGAAGCCGTCCGCCGCCAGCCGCCTCGCGGCCGCCGCGCCCATGCCGCTGCCGCCCGCGGTGATCAATGCGACCTTCTGCCCTGTCATGGAATATCCTTTCGCTTTCCGTTTGCCGGCGCCATTCTGGCACGGCCGGGTGCGCCGCGGCCATACAGAAATGCACGCGTCATCCTGTAGAATGCGATCGGTATCGCGGCTAACCTGCTGTCACCGTGACAAGAATGGGCGTTCCCAAGGGCAGGACGCCCTTTTATGTAACGAGCATCACATCAGCCGAAAGTCTGCCCATGACCTCCATCGAAATGATCGTCGCAGCCCGGGGCCGCCTGCGCGGGCAGGCGCGCCGCACGCCGCTCCTGTCGTCGCCCTTCCTCGACGAGATGGCCGGACGGCGCGTCCTCGTAAAGGCGGAATGCCTGCAGCATACGGGCTCCTTCAAGTTCCGTGGCGGCTGGTCGGCGGTCTCCGGTCTTGCGCCGGAGGTCCGCGGGCGCGGCGTGATCGCCTTCTCCTCGGGAAACCACGCGCAGGGCGTCGCGCTCGCGGCCCTTCGCCACGACGTTCCCTCCGTCATCGTGATGCCCTCCGACGCGCCTCGGCTGAAGATCGAGAACACGCGCGCCCTCCGCGCCGAGGTCGTTCTCTACGACCGCGCAAAGGAGGACCGCGACGCGATCGGCGCCCGGATCGCCGAGGAGCGCGGCCTTACACTGGTACGCCCCTTCGACGATCCCTTCGTCATTGCCGGCCAGGGGACGGTCGGCCTCGAGCTTGCGGAACAGGCGGAGGAGGAAGGCGTCCGGACGGCGGACGTGCTGGTGCCCTGCGGCGGCGGCGGGCTGAGCTCGGGCGTCGCGCTCGCGCTCGAAGCGAGCGCGCCGGGCCTGACGCTGCGCACCTGCGAGCCGGAGGGTTTCGACGACACGGCGCGCTCGCTGGCGGCCGGCAAGGTCGTGCGCAATGCCGCGCTGGCGGGCTCGATCTGCGACGCTATCGTCACGCCGGAGCCGGGGAAGATCACCTTCCCGATCCTCACGCGGCTTGCCGGCGCCGGCATCGCCGTCTCCGACGAGGAGGCCCTTCGCGCCATGGCGCTCGCCTTCAAGCGGCTGAAGATCGTCGTCGAGCCCGGCGGGGCGGTGGCGCTCGCCGCCGCGCTCTTTCACGGCGAGGCGCTGGAGAGCGACACGGTGATCGCCGTCGCCTCCGGCGGCAATGTCGATACGGAGGTCTTCACGGCGGCGCTCCAGCGCTTCGGCTGAAATCCGCCGCGCCCGGTCAGGGGCGCGCCGCGATCACCTCGATCTCCACGAGGAAGCCGGGACCGGCTAGCCCTGCGACCTGGAAGACGGAACGCGCGGGAAGGTTCGGCTGGTCCTTGGTGCCGAAGAACTGCGTATAGCCCTCCATGAAGCCCTTGAAGTCCATCTTGCCTTCCTTGGCGGGATCGCCGACGAGGAAGACCTGCATCTTCACCACGTCGCTCATCTTGAGGTCCATGTCGGCAAGCGTCTTCTCGATCGACTGGAGAGCGGAGACGGTTTGCGTCTTGGTATCGCCGTAAGCCTCCACCGAGCCCTTGGGGGCCTTCTCGTCGGCGACGGAGGCGAGCGCCCCGCTGACATAGACGGTCGTCATCCCGGCCGGAACCTCGACCGCCCGGGCGATCGGGAAATCCGAACCCGGTATCTTGTGACGCACCACTTCCGCGGCCGAGGCGCCGGCCGCGGCCATCGCCAGTGTCCCAAGAACGATAGCGCCGGTCAGAAATTTCATGTTCATGCTCCTATCTTGCGTCCTTCACGTCTTCGGCGGTCGCTTCATCCTTGTAGTCGTTGCCGAAATGGGTCCGCACGTAGTTGACGACAGCCGCTACCTGCTCGTCGGTCATCATCTTGCCGACCGGGGGCATGCCCTTCTGGCCATGCAGGATGAGGTAGATCGGATAGCCGGCGGATTCGAGGTTCTCGTTCTTGGCGAGCGGCGGATACGTGCCCGCGCCGACCGCGCCCTCGCCTTCCGGCATGTGACAGGCCTGGCAGACATTGGCGTAGATCTCTTCGCCGGTCTTCTGCGTGACCGTATCCGACCGCGCGGGCGTCGCGCCGGCGGAGTCGGCAAGCGCGGTTCCCGTAAGGGGACCGGAAAGCGAAACGGCAAGGAGCGTTGCGAGCCCCAGCGGGTATTTCCTATGAATGGACATGGCAGAATCCCTCACTGAATTCTTGAGGTTCGATCGATCGGACACGCATCACCCCTGCATCACGCGTTTGTGCAGGCGCTCGATGGCGTCGATCGAAGACAGGATCGCACCCTCCTGCCAGGCAGGGATATAGGACGCGTGCTCGCCCGCAAGGACGATGCGGCCATCGATCTGGCAGAGGTTGTCGTAGTGTTCCTTGCGGGCCTCCTCGGTCCAGTCGCCGGCGCAGCCGAGCGTGAACGGGGAACGGTGCCACGCCCAGGACACGCCGTTTTCGAACTCGTCCTTGTATTGCGGATGGATGATCGTGCCCTGCTCGACCGCCGCCTTGACGCGATCCTCGGGCTTCATCGACGTGAACGCGTAGGACGCCGGGCCATTCCAGGTGTAGCAGCCGAGAAGCACGCCCTTGCCGCCCCGATTGTAGTCGGTGCTCGGATAGGAGATGTTGGTGATCGGCAAGTCCGTATAGGTGACGCCGCCGAAGATCAGGTCGTCCTCCTCCCAGAAGCGCCGCTTCATCTGGAGGCCGACCTTGACCGAGGAGGCATAGGGCACCGCACTGATGGCGGCCTTCATCTTGTCGGAGACCTGGACGTCGATCTGGCTGAGGATCGTCAGCGGAATGGTGCACACGCACCAGTCGGCGCTCTCGGTGCGGGTTTCGCCGGGCTTTCCCGCATCCTCGTAGGTCACGGTCACGCCCTTCTCGCCCTGCTCGATCTTCACCACCTTGGCATTGAAGGTGATGAGGTCCTTGACCTCCTTGGCGAAGGCGTCGCCGATCCGCCCCATGCCGCCGACCGGCTGGAACATGGTGGTCTGGAACTCGTAGAGGGCGAAATTGGCAAGCGAGCCCCAAAGGCCGGAGGACAGAAGATCGTTGAAGGCGAGCGGCTCGCCGGGGACCGGCTCGGCGCCGAGGCCGCCGCCGGGATCCTTCTCGTAACCGCGGAACTCGCCCGAGATCGCGCCCTTGGCATAGTTGTAGTCCTTGTCGAGCGCGCCCCAGGAGCGAAGCGCCTCGAGGAGCATTTCCTGATCCTCCTTGCCGACGCTCTCTTCCAGCTTGCCCTTCTGCACGACCTTGGCCAGGAGTTCGGAAACGTGGCCCTGGAAATCGATCTTCACCTCGCGGACACGCTGCGGCTTGCCGCCGAAACCCTTTGTCGAATGCAGGAACGCATTGTGGTTGAGCTGCTGGAAAGGCTCGAGTTGCACGCCGAGCCGCCGACAGTAGGCGAGCAATCCATTGTGATGGTAGGGAACGCGCCACGGGCCGGGATTGATGTAGAGCCCTTCGTCGAACTCGCATTTCTGCGTGAAGCCGCCGAGTTCCTTGACGGTGTCGCCGCCGCGGATGGTCCAGTTCCGCCCGCCCGCGCGGTCGTTGTATTCGAGAACCTTGACCTTGTAGCCGGCCTGGCGCATTTCCAGCGCCGCCAGCATGCCGGCAAGCCCGGCGCCGAGGATGAGGACCGACGCGCCCTTGGGATCGCCCTCCAGTTTCACAGGCCCCTTGTAACCGGATTCGGCGGCAAGACCCAGCGTGGTCATTGCCTGGTACATGGCGGCCGTGCCGGCCGTCAGGCCGATCATCTGCAAGAGCCTGCGCCGGCTCATCCCGCTAAAGGGTCGCTCGCTCATCATTTCCCACCTCCTGATTTCATTGGGGCGCTGACGTGATTTTATTGGGAGAACTGCTTCAGGTAGGCGATGACATTGGCGATGTCCTCGTCCTTCTTGAGCCCGGCAAAAGCCATCTTGGTCTTGGGAACGACCTCCTTCGGCTTGCGAAGGTAGTTGGTCAGCGTTTCGTCGTTCCAGACGAGCCCGTTCGCCCCCGCTTCCTTCATCGCGGGGGAATAGTTGTACCCGTCACGAGTGCCGGCCGTCCGCCCGACGACCCCTTTCAGCGAGGGACCGACCTTGTTCGTGTCCTGGTCGGCGACGTGGCAGGCCTTGCATTTGTTGAAGACTTGCTGGCCCTTTTCGGCATCCTGTGCCAGAGCGCCGGACGCGGCGAGGAGGGCGAGCGCCATGGGAAGAAAAGCAGTAGAAAATCGCATTTTTCCAATCCGCGGAACATGGTGTGTTGCATCTGCGCGCAAGCGCGAAAAGCGGATTTCGGGCGCCTGCCGAAACTCTACATAGAGCGCGACGGCAGGGATCAATACGATCGGAGAACTTTTTAAATCTTGATATTTATCCACCACTTAACAGGTGACGATAGGGCGGGAACGTGCATGTTCCCGCCCGGCGCGCGCCCTTCGGCGCGCGTCAAGCCGGCTTGGAAAACCGCTCAGAGCAGCCTGTAGCGACGCAGGATTTCGGCAATGCGGCCGTCCTGTTCCGCATTTGGCAGAAGGGCAGGCTGGCGGCTGGCGCCGACCGAGGAATCCTGCAGATAGAGCGCGCGCTTGACCATCGCCGGGGCGAAGCCGAGGGCATAGAGATCGGTGCGGAAGGCAGCGAAGGTCGCCTGCTGCTTTTCCGCCTCGGCAATGTCTCCGGCATTGCAGGCCTTGAGGAGATCGGCGAGCACCTGCGGCATGGCGTTGCCGAGGCCCGAGATGCAGCCCGCCGCGCCGTTCTGCAGGGCCCAGAGCACCAGATGGTCGGGACCGGAATAGACCTCGAAGCCGTCCATCTCCTTCGCGACCTGGAGATAGGCCTCCAGCGTCTCCCTGGCGCCGCCGGAATCCTTGATGCCGGCGATGTTGCCGTGGCCGGCGAGCCTGCGCGCGGTCTCCGGCTCGATGTGGTTCTGCGTGCGGGCCGGGATGTCGTAGAGATAGACCGGCGTCGTCACCGCATCGGCGACCGTCGAGAAATGGCGGATGAGGCCGTCCTGCGTGCAGGCGATGAAGAAGGGCGTGATGACGGCGATGCCCGTCACGCCGATGCGGTCGAATTCGCGCGCCAGCTTCAGCGTCTCGAAGGTCGCGGGCATGCCGGCATTGACGATGACCTTGACGCGCCCGCCCACCTCGTCGACGACCTCCTCCGTCAGGCGCACCTTTTCCTCGAAGGTGAGCGCCGAGAAGTCGCCGTTGGTGCCGGCGCACATGATGTTGTTGCCGGCCTCGACCTGGCGGCGGACCTGCGCGCGCGTCGCGCTGTAGTTGATGGTCTCGTCCTCGTTGAAGCAGGTCACGAGGGCGACGAAGGCTTGTTTGGTCATCGGTCTTCCTTTGGCTCGGGCGCGCTCAGGAGGCGGCGCGTTGAAGGCGGTGGGCGGCCTGGACGTCGGGATCGGGATCGAGGCCGGCGGAGAGCAGCGCGCGGGTGTAATCCTGCCGCGGCGTCTCGAAGACCTCGCGAACGGTGCCGAGTTCCACGATATTGCCCTTCTGCATGACCATCACATGGTCGGCGAAATCGCGCACCACCGGCAGGTCATGGGCGATGAAGATGAAGGCGATGCCCATTTCGCGGCGCAGCTTGTCGAGCAGTTCGATCACCTGCGCCTGCACCGAGACGTCGAGCGCGGAGACCGCCTCGTCGCAGATGATGAGCTGCGGTTCGAGCGCGAGCGCCCGGGCGATGGCGATGCGCTGGCGCTGGCCGCCGGAGAACTGGTGCGGATAGCGCCCCATATGCTCCGGGCCGAGGCCCACCTGCACGAGAAGCTCGGCCACACGCTCGCGCCATTTCCCCTTCGGCACGATATCCGGATGGATGACCCAGGCCTCGGAAATGAGCTGGAAGACCGTCATGCGCGGATTGAGCGACTGCGTCGGATCCTGGAAGACCATCTGGAGGTCGCGGCGCAGCTTGTAGAGCTCGCCGGGCGGCAGGGCGAAGAGGTCGCGCCCCTTCCAGTGCGCCGTGCCGGCGTCCGGCTCGTCGAGACGCAGGAGGATGCGGGCGAGCGTCGACTTGCCCGAACCGCTCTCGCCGACGACGGCCATGGTCTCGCCGGGCATGAGGTCGAAGGAGACGCCCTTCAGCGCCTCGAAGGAACCGTAGGTCTTGCGCACGTTCCGGACGGAAAGGACCGGCTCGGTGCGGGCTGCGGGCTCGTGCATCTCGCCCTTGCCGGGCGCGGCGGCGATCAGCTTCTTCGTGTAGGGGTGCTGCGGGTTCTTGTAGACCTCGCGCACCGTGCCGGCCTCCACCAGAACGCCCTTCTCCATCACCACGACGCGGTCGGCGATCTCGGCGACGACGCCGAGGTCGTGCGTGATGATGAGGACGCCCATGCCCGCCTCCTCCTGCAATTCCTCAAGAAGAGCAAGGACTTCCGCCTGGACGGTGACGTCGAGCGCGGTGGTCGGCTCGTCGGCGATGAGGAGGTCCGGGCGCAGCGCCAGCGCCATGGCGATCATGACGCGCTGGCGCTGGCCGCCGGAAAACTCGTGCGGATATTTGCCGAGCGAGCGTTCCGGCTCTGGAATGCCGACCCGCGTCATCAGCCGCAGCGCCTCGGTCGCCGCCGTGGCGGCGTCGGCCCCGTGCGTGGTGAGCGCCTCGCGGATCTGCCAGCCGACCGTATAGACCGGGTTGAGATGGCTGAGGGGATCCTGGAAGATCATGGCGATGCGCCGGCCATTCACCGCGCGCCGCTCGTGCGGCGGCAGCTTGAAGAGGTCGACGCCGTCGAGCAGGACCTCGCCGGAGGTGATGCGCCCCGGCGGCATGTCGATGAGGTTCATGATCGCCGAGGAGGAGACGGACTTGCCCGAACCGCTTTCCCCGAGGATTGCCAGCGTCTCGCCACGATCGAGATGATAGGAGATGTCGCGCACGGCCTGCACCACGCCGGCGGCGGTGTGGAATTCGACAGAAAGGTTACGCACTTCCAGGAGATGGTCAGCCATTCTTGCGACCTTTCATTTCGAGACGCCAGCGCTGCACCGGATCGAGCGCGATGCGCAGCCAGTTCGAAAGCATGTTGAGCGACATGGTGGTGAGGATGATCGCAAGACCCGGCCAGAAGGAGAGCCACCAGGCATTGGTGAGATATTGCCGGCCCTGCGAGATCATCAGGCCCCAGGTGATTTCCGGCGGCTGGATGCCGATGCCGAGGAAGGAGAGCGCGCTTTCGGCCAGCATCACATAGGCGAAATCGAGCGTGGCGAGCGTCGTCAGCGTCGGCAGCACGACCGGCAGGATATGCCGGAAGAGGATGCGCCGGTCGGACGCGCCCATCACGCGGGCGGCCTGCACGAACATGCGCTCGCGGATCTCCAGCACCTCGGCCCGCGTCGTGCGCAGGTAAACGGGGATGCGGGTGATCGCCAGCACCAGCATCAGGTTGAGGATCGACGAGCCGAGGATATAGAGCACGATGACCGCGATCAGCAGCGAGGGAAAGGACATTATGACGTCCGCCAGCCGCATGATCACCTGGTTGACGCGCGGCGAGGAGAAGCCAGCCACGAGCCCGAGCAGCGTGCCGATGGCAGCCGAAAGCGCTACCGCGCCGGCTGCGACCATCAGCGTGTTCTGCGCGGCGACGACGATGCGGGCGAGCAGCGGGCGGCCGAGCGCATCGGCACCCATCCACCACACCCAGCCGCGCTCCCAGTCGAAGGGCGCGGCGTTGCGGCCGCGAAGGTTCTGCTTGGTCGCCAGTTCCCCGAGCCAGCTCGGCCCGACGAAGGCGAGGATCAGGACGAAGACGAGGAAGATCGCCGCACAGAGCGCGAACTTGTCGGCAAGCAGCATGCGGAACATGCGCGTTACGAAATTCGGCTCGTCGGGAACGATGGTATCGGTCTGAAGGGTCATCTCCGCCTCCTCAATGCCGGATGCGCGGATCGAGCAGCGCATAGGCAAGGTCGATCAGAAGGTTCATGAGGAAGATCGCCAGCGCCGTGACGAGGATCGCCGCGAGCACGACGTTGAAGTCGCGCTGGAGGATGGAATCGATCATCAGCTTGCCGATGCCCGGAAAGCCGAAGATCGTCTCGACGATCACCGCGCCGTTGAGAAGGCTCGCCGCCTGGTCGCCGATCACCGTGATGACCGGCAGCATGGCGTTGCGAAGCGCGTGGACGAAGATGATCGAGCGCGATTTGACGCCCTTGGCCCGCGCCGTCTTCACATAGGCCGACGAGAGCGCGCCGATCATCGAGCCGCGCACCACCTGCACGATGATGCCGAAGGGGCGGATGAACAGCACGGCGATCGGCAGGATCCAGTGCAGCAGCGAGCCGGTGCCCGAGGTCGGCAGCCAGGCGAGGTTCACGGAAAAGACGACGATCGCCACGATGGCAACCCAGAAATCGGGCACGGAGGCGCCGATCAGCGAGATGATCGAGGAAAGACGGTCGAAGAAGCCGCCGGCGCGGAAGGCGGCGAGCGAACCGACGAGGATGGCCGCGCCCGTGACGAGACTCATGGTGATGACGGCGAGCCAGAGCGTCCAGACGAAGGCCTCCAGCACGACGTCGAGGGCAGGCCGCGCCTTGCGCAGCGATTCGCCGAGGTCGCCCGTCAGCACGTCGCCGACATAGTGGGCGAACTGCACCAGCAGCGGATCGTTCAGGCCGTGCAGCTCGCGGAACTGCTCCTTCATTTCCGCAGACGCCTCGACCGGCAGGAAGAGCGCGGCCGGGTCACCCGTCAGGCGGGAAAGGAAAAAGACCATGACGATCAGCCCGACGAGGGAGATCAGACTGGCCACAGCGCGTTTTCGAACGAATTTCAGCATGGCGCCCTCGGATGGATCCGGCGGCGGGATCATCCCGCCGCCTTGATTGCTGTCGTGGCTGGCGAACGCAGCGTTCGCCAGAAGAGTTTACTTTATCTTGATCTGCGAGAGCTGGAGCGTCCCGTTCGTCGCCATGGTCGGCGTGAAGTCGAGACGTTCGGAAACCCGCGAGAAGCCGACCATGTGGAACAGCAGCACATCGGCGACGACATCGTCGTGCAGATAGGCGATCAGTTCCGACCAGAGCTTGGCGCGTTCGTCGCCGACGGCGGCCGAGGCGCGCTTGATCAGGTCGTCGACCTTGGGATCGGAGAAGCCGGACTGGGTGCCTTCGGAGTCATACTTGAAGAACATCGAGAACGACGGATCGCCCTTCGAGTTATCATGCATGGCGGCGACGAGAATCGGACCGCGGCCTTCCTTGAAGGGCTTGGAGTAGTACTGCTCGTGCTCGGCGACCTCGACGAACTTCAGGTCGATCTTGAAGCCGACGTCCTGAAGCTGCGCCTGGATGGCTTCCATGATCTCGGTGACGTTCGGGAAGTTGGCCGTGCGGGCGATGATGGTGATCGGCGTATCGACCTTGACGCCATCGGCCTTGGCTTCTTCCAGCAGCTTCTTGGCGCCGTCCGGATCGAAGGGGAAGACCTTGACGTTCGGGTTCCAGCCGAGCGTCGGCGGCGGGACGATGGCGGTCGCCAGCAGCGCGCCTTCGGGAACCAGCGTGCCGAGGAAGGCTTCGCGGTCGATCGCAAGGTTCAGGGCGCGGCGGACGCGCACGTCGTTCAGCGGCTCGATATTGTGGTCGATGCGCAGGTAGACCGTCTCGCTGTCGAGATAGGAGAAGTCGGTCGCCGGGTTGGTCGCGTCGAGCTGCGAGATCGACGGGGAAAGGTCGGCTTCGCCGGTCTGCACCATGGCGGCGCGGACGGACGGATCGGTGCGGAAGAGGTAGGTCGCTTCCGTCACTTCCGGCTTCTCGCCCCAGTAGTCGTCGCGGGCGGTGAGCACGATCTGCTGGCCCGGCGTCCAGTCGGTCAGCTTGTAGGGGCCGGTGCCGATGGGCTCACGCACGAATTCCAGCGGCGTCTCCTCCGGAACGATCGTCAGGAGCGACATCAGCAGCGGCAGGATCGGCTGGACCGGATCGGCCTTGAAGTCGATCGTGTAGTCGTCGACGACGGTGGGCGTCACCGTCATGCCGCCGAAGTAACGGCGCGACTCGCAGCTATTCTTGTCGCTCATGATGCGGTTGAAGCTGTGTTCGACGTCCTTGGCGTCGAAACCCGTGCCGTCGGAGAACTTTACGCCCTGGCGCAGATGGAAGCGCCAGCTGCCGTCGGCATTCTGCTCCCATTTTTCGGCAAGGCGCGGCATCAGGCCCTTGTCGCCGCGGACATCGAGCTCGGTCAGCGTCTCGCTGACGTTCTGCATGATGACGCGGCCGATGTTGGAGCGCGTCGCCATGCAGGGTTCGAGCAGGTCGGCCTCCTCGGGAAGCACGATCTTGATCGGGCCGGACCCGGCGAAGGCGGTTGAAAAGGTGGACCCCAGTATGAGGGCACCCAGGACGAGCATTTTTTTCACGGCATTTCCTCCCTAGTGAAAATCGTTCAGGCAGATGTTGGTTTTCCGGATCGCGCGGCGATCAGTGCCGCGCAACAGATGAGCCCGCCGCCGCAAAGCGTCGTCAGCGCGATGTTTTCGCCGAACAGCGCGAACCCGCAGAGCGCCACCAAAGGCAGGCGCAGGAAATCGACGGGTGCGACAATGGTGGCGGGGGCAAGCGAGAAGGCGTGAGTCATCAGACCCATGCAGGCGGCGCCGATGACGCCCTGCAGCGCGAGCAGCCCCATCTCGCGCGAACCGGGCATGGTCCAGAACGGAAGCGCGAAGAGGAGCGCGATGGGCACGGTCAAAAGGAGGTTCCAGACGACGAGCGTTCCGGTCGTATCCCCCTTCGACATGGATTTCAGGATCAACTGGATGGCCGACTGAAGTATGGCGCCTGCCAGCGCGAGAAGGACCGCGAGGCTGAAGCCGGAACCCGACGGCCCGATGACGAAGAGCGCGCCGATGAAACCGATGACGACGGCACCGATCATCGCCGGACCGGGCCGCTCGCCGAGCGTCAGCGCGGCGCCGAGCACGAGGAAGACCGGCGAGGTGAAGGCGATGGCCGTGACGTCTGCAAGCGGACCCCAGCTAAAGGCGGCGAAGAAGGCGACCATGGCGAGGAGCTTGAAGCCGGCGCGCACCGCATGCTGACGCAGGGGATGCACCGAGCGGAGCACCGCAGGGCGAAGGGCGATCCACGGGAGAAGCACGACGGCACCGAAGAAGGCCCGGAAGAAGCCGATGACGAACGGATGCACCGCGCCGTTGAGGGCGCGCACGATCACCGCGTCGCTCGCCGCCAGGGTGGCAGCGCCGACAGCGAAGATGACGGCCGTCCTGGCCTTCGGGGGGTTGCCGGCTACCGGCATGGAATCCTCCTTCCCGGCGTCCTCCCGCCGGCTTGGCCAGACCATCCCCTTTTCGGACAAGTTTGTCAATTTGTTTCGCAATGTAAAATCTAACCTTTTGCGGTAATAAAAATTCTTCGTTTTAAATCAGAGCATTATCCATTTTCATGCACCGAAATCAGAAATCAAGTAACATACTTAAACTTGACAACTTTAGAAATTTTGCGATTTTCAACGCCATGCAGGAGGAGGAGTGCGAATGAATCCGCAAGAAATAGCCCGCAACATGAATGGCCTGCTCCAGGCCGTTTCGCCCGCACGCGCGGAGGCTCTGCTGCCCTCGCCCATGATCCAGAACCATGCGGCATTCCTGCACCTGCTTTCCGACGGGGCGCTCGTCTGCGCCTGGTTCGGCGGCACGCTGGAAGGCAAGTCGGACATCTCCATCTTCGCCTCCGTCCTGCCGCAGGGCGCCACGCAATGGGGCTCGCCGCAGCGGTTGAGCTTCGATGCCGATCATTCGGAGCAGAACCCGGTCCTCTTCACCGCACCGGACGGCCGTCTCTGGCTCTTCCACACCTCGCAGCCCTCCGGCAATCAGGACGAATGCCGCATCCGCATGGCCGAAATCCGGCGCGATGCGTCCGATCCTCTGGCGCTGACCGCATCCGAAGGCCATTATCTCGACCTGCCGCGCGGCTGCTTCGTCCGCGCGCCGGTGATGGTGCGCGACGACGGAGCGTGGCTGCTGCCGATCTTCCGCTGCGTCCAGCGGCCGGGCCAGAAATGGAACGGCAGCCACGACACGGCCGCGGTCGGCATCTCGCTGGACCGCGGGGAAACCTGGCAGCTCGACGATCTCGGGCATTCCATCGGCTGCGTGCACATGTCGCCCGTCTCGCTCGGCGAAGGGCGCCTTGCCGCCTTCTTCCGCCGCCGGCAGGCGGACCATGTCTACCGGACCGAAAGCCTCGACGGTGGCCGCTCCTGGTCGGCGCCGGCGGCCAGCGACGTGCCGAACAACAATTCCTCCATCGCCGCCATCCGCCTGAAGGACGAGCGGATCGCGATGATCTGCAACCCCGTCAACGCCGCCCAGTCGGCCGACCGCCGCGCCTCGCTCTATGACGAGCTCGGCGAGAACGACGCCCGGCCCGATGCGGATCCGGCCGGCGGCTGCGTGCCCGTCTGGGGCGTGCCGCGCGCGCCGCTCGCCCTTTGCCTTTCCGAAGACGGCGGCAAGACCTTCCCCGTCCGCCTCCTCGTCGAGGACGGTCCGGGCACCTGCCTTTCCAACGACTCGACCGACGGCCGCAACAGGGAGATGTCCTATCCCTGGCTGCTGGAAGGGCCGGACGGCACGATGCATCTCGCCTACACCTATCACCGGCGCGCCATCAAATATGTCCGCCTTGCCCCCGGTTGGGCGAGCGCCGACGCACGGAGACTTTCATGAGCAACATCATCGGCATAACCATGGGCGACCCGTGCGGCGTCGGCCCGGAGATCTCCGTCCGCGCGCTGGCGGGCATGCCCCCCGAGGAGCGGGCGACGATCCGAATCTACGGCAATCTCGCAACGCTCGAAGCCGCCCGCATGGCGCTCGGCATCGATCTCGACCTTGCCCCGCACGTCGTGGACCTCCCCATCGAGGGCGCCCCGCTGCCCTGGGGAGAGCTCAGCCCCGTCGCCGGCGATGCCGCCTTCCGCTTCATCGAGAAGGCGGTACGGGATGCCGAGGCCGGCGCGATCGGCTGCATCGTCACCGCGCCGATCAACAAAGAGGCGCTGAACCTTGCCGGTCATCACTACGACGGCCATACCGGCATGCTTCGCAGCCTGACGGACGCCAAGGCGGCCTACATGCTGCTCGCCTCCGACCGCCTCAAGGTCATTCACGTTTCCACCCACGTCTCGCTGCAGGAAGCGATCCGCCGCTCGACGACGGAGCGGGTGCTCGCGACCATCCGCGCGGGCAACGCGCACCTGAAACGCATCGGGTATGCCGCTCCGAAGATCGCCGTCGCCGGCATCAATCCCCATTGCGGCGAGAACGGCCTCTTCGGCACGGAGGACGACGACCAGATCGCGCCGGCCGTCGCCGCCGCGCGCGCCGAGGGCATCGACGTGCAGGGCCCGATCTCGGCCGACACCGTGTTCTACCGCGCCTATTCCGGCGCCTTCGACCTGGTGGTGGCGCAGTATCACGACCAGGGCCACATCCCGATCAAGCTCGTCGCCTTCGACACCGCCGTCAACGTCTCGGTGGACCTGCCGATCGACCGCACCTCCGTCGATCACGGCACGGCCTTCGACATCGCCGGCAAGGGCATCGCCAATCACGGCAACATGAATTCCGCCATCGCCTATGCCCGCAAGCTCGTGGCCGGCAACGCCAAGCGAGGATGACACCATGACCATCGCTCCCATCACCCTTCACCAGCCCCGCCGCCTTGCCGTCGGGGCCGGCACGGTCGCGGACGTCGGCGCCTGGGCGGGCGATGCCGCCTCCATCCTCGTCGTCGCGACACCGATCACCGCCGGTTTCGTGGACCGCCTGAAACTTGCCGGCCGCGTCACCGTCTTCGACGCGATCCCCGGCGAGCCGGATATCGCCACGCTCGATGCCGCGCTCGATGCCGCGCGCCGGGCAAAGCCCGATCTCGTCGTCGGCCTCGGCGGCGGCTCCGTGCTCGACGTCGCCAAGCTCGTCGCCGTGCTCTGGGACAGCGAAGAAACGCTCGCCGACGTCGCCGGCCCGAACCGGGTCGCCGGCCGCCGCACGCGGCTCGCCCAGGTCGCCACCACCGCCGGCACGGGTTCGGAAGCCGGTATCCGCTCGCTGATCACCGATCCTGCCAAGGGCAACAAGATCGCGGTGGAAAGCCCGCACATGATCGCCGATTTCGCCGTGCTCGATCCGGAGCTCACCTATTCCGTACCGCCGGCCGTGACCGCCGCCACCGGCGTCGATGCCATGGCGCACTGCGTCGAGGCCTTCACCAACCGCCGCGCCCATCCGATGATCGACGGTTTCGCCCGCATGGGCTTCCGCCTCGTCGGCAAGTATCTCGCGCGCGCCGTCAGGGACGGGGCGGACACGGAGGCGCGCGAGGGGCTGATGCTCGCTTCCTACTATGGCGGCATCTGCCTCGGCCCGGTGAACACCGCCGCCGGCCATGCCATCGCCTACCCGCTCGGCACACGCCTTCGCCTGCCGCACGGCCTAGCCAATGCGGTCATCTTCCCGCACGTTCTCGCCTTCAACCAGAACGTGGCGGCGGACAAGACGGCGGAAGTGGCCGAGGCGCTCGGCCTTGGCGAGAACCTCTCCACGGAAGCGCTGCTCGACAGCGCCTGCGGCTTCTGCCGCGATCTCGGCATCGAGATGTCGCTCGCCGCGCACGGCGCGACAGCGGACGACCTGTCGCTCTATGCCGGCGAAGCCCACGCGAACCGCCGTCTGATGGACAACAATCCCATCGACATGAGCGTGGAAGACGTCCTCGCCATCTACAAGGCGGCCTTCTAAGGACCGCCAATCCTCCCAAGGGAAAAGCTGCCGGATCGCTTCGGCAGCTTCTTGCTTTTTAATAGGCCGTGCAAGCTTCACTCACGTTCACCATCCTCAGGCTCGACCTAAGCATGACGGAGGAGAGGGAGAGAAGACGCCTACTTGCTCGTCTGGAACAGGCGATCGCGCGAGCCGCTGAGGTGGTCGTACATGAGTTGGCGGGCCTTTGCGCCGTCCCGGCGCGTAATGGCGTCGGCGATCGCCTCGTGCTCGGCGAAGACCCGGCTGAGCCCCGTCGTCTCGCGCTTCACCGAAGCGCCGTGGAAACGCATGCCGACGGCGATATGGTCCTTGAGCGCTTCCATGGCCGTGAAGAAATAGCTGTTGTGCGCCGCGCGTGCGATCGCGAGGTGGAACTGGAAGTCGGCGTCCTCGCGGTGGGACTGCCGGTTGGTGGCGTCGCGCATCAGCTCGAGCGCCTGGCGGACGGCGTTCATCGTATCTGCGTCGTGGCGCTCGGCGGCGGCGGCCGCCGCCGCCGGCTCGACGGTCAGACGGAATTCGTAGCAGTTGAGGAGATCGGCGACGTTTTCGAGCTGCCCGAAGCCGAGCGGCTCGCGCATGCCAACGGCGCGCACGAAGCTGCCGGCGCCCCGCCGCGAATAGATGAACCCCTGCTCGCGCAGCCGCCGCAGCGCCTCGCGCACGACCGGGCGGGAGACCTCGAACTCAATCGCCAGGTCATGCTCGGTCGGCAGCCGCTCGTCCGCCTGGTAGGCGCCCGACTTGATGGCGCGGTGCATGCGCTCGAAGACGATATCGCCAAGGCTCTTGCGTGTTGTTCCGTTCTCCAGTCCCATCTGTCATCCCGTCCTGCGGAGGATTTCCTCCGCGATCTCCTTCAGCGTCTCCGGCCCGCCGAATCCGCCGGATTTCGCGATGATGCAATGTCCCTCGGCGTGCGCCAAGCCCAGGCCTGGCAGACACTCACCCATCAGGCGGAAACGCGTGATCCCCATTTTTGAAAGCACGGCCTCCGCCGTCGCCCCGCCGGAAAGAAGCAATGTCGACGCGCCCTCCGTCAAGGCCGGACAGACGCTTTCGGCAAGCGCCTGCGAAACCGCCTGTCCCGTCGCGACCGCTTCGCCCGGCACGGCCTGCACCAGCGTGATCGCGCTTGCGTCACACGCGGTATCGGCGAGGCGACCGTTCGGCGCCGGCAGGTAGCGCGGGTCGACGGCCGCTCGCAGCGCCTCGATCTGGGCAAGGGTGATCGGATCACGCGAACCGATGACGAAGAGCCCCCTGCCCGCGGGTATTTCCGCGGCCCGCGGCGCGGCATTCCCGGTCATCCGCTCGGCCAGCGCCTCGGCAAGGCCGCGCGCGCCGATGAGGAGATCGACGCCGTCCTCAATCGCAAGGTCGAGCGCCGCTGCCATGTCTTCCGCGGTCACCGTGTCGGGGATGCGGGCGTGCGCGGCGTGCCGGCCGAGCCTTTCCGCGACGGAGATCGGCGTTTCCACGCCGAAACCCTGCACATGGCCGTTCCTGACCACGCGGCCGAAAGCCGGGATCGCCGGCGCCACCAGCGCCGAGCGGAACGGCATGGCGTCGAGCTCGGCGGCGATATGGCCCTTGAGGCGGGAATCCACCTTCTTGAAGAGACGCGTTCCGGGCGGCAGGGCGGCGAGCGCCTCGGCCGCCACACCGCGCGCCTCGGTGGCATCGATTTCGCGCGAGGCAAGCGTCACCGAAAGAACGGCCGGCTTTTCCCGCACCGCCGCCGCGATGGCCCCGACATCCAGGGCCACCTCGACATGGAGCCCCCGGCTCGCGAAAGGCGCGGCCGTATCCAGCGCTCCCGTCAGGTCATCGGCAACTATGGCAAGCATGCAAGAGCCCGTTATTTGTTGTTATCTTTATAGCGCGCTTCGACGTTGAAATGTCAATCAGATTCTACATGATTTAACAAATCTTGCTCATGTTGGAAACCCGGCCGGAACAATGCCTTCCACAGCCGATTTGATCGATGAGACAGGGAGGGTTTCATGCTGGATTATGAACATGCCCGCCACCGGATGGTCGAACGGCATCTTGCCCGGCGCGGGATTGCCGATCCGCGCGTCCTGAAGGCGATGGAAGTCGTGCCGCGCGAGCGCTTCGTGGAAGAAGGCTTCGAGGAATTCGCCTATGAGGATTCCCCTCTGCCGATCGCGGAAGGCCAGACCATCTCCCAGCCCTATATCGTCGCCCGCATGGCGGAAGCCGCCGAGATCGAGCCGACGGACACCGTGCTGGAGGTGGGCGCCGGCTCGGGTTATGCGGCCGCGATCCTCAGCCACCTCGCGCAGCGCGTTTACGCCATCGAACGCCATTCCTCCCTTGCCGAAACGGCGGCGGCGCGGCTCGACCGGCTGGGGCGGCGCAATGTCGAAATCCGCGCCGGCGACGGCACGAAGGGTTGGCCGGAAAGGGCGCCGTTCGACGCCATCCTCGTTTCCGCCGGCGGTCCAGCCGCGCCGATGGCCCTCAAGGAACAACTGGAAATCGGCGGCCGCCTCATCATCCCGGTCGGCCGGCGGGACCGACTGCAGCGCCTGCTCCGCATCACCCGGCTTGCCGCCGGCCGCTACGAGGAGGAGGATCTGGGCGCCGTCGTCTTCGTTCCGTTGATCGGCGAAGGCGGCTGGAGCGACAAACCCGGCAAGACGGCCCCCACCGCACATCGGCCCCTGCCGGACCTGATCGCGGAGGCGGGCGAAGCCCTGCCGCCGCTGGACGACCCAGCCTTTCCCGCCCCCTTCGACCGTTTCGCGGACCGCCGCGTCGTCCTCCTCGGCGAGGCGAGCCACGGCACGTCGGAATTCTATCGCGCCCGCGCCGCCATCACGCAGCGCCTCATCGAGCGGCACGGCTTCTCCATCGTCGCGGTGGAAGCCGACTGGCCGGACGCAGCGTCGATCGACCGCTTCGTGCGCGGTGGAACGATGGAGGGACGGGAGCTGCCGTTTCAGCGCTTTCCCGCGTGGATGTGGCGGAACGCGGAGATCGACGCCTTCCTGCGCTGGCTGCGCACCCACAATGCCCGGCAGGCGGAGGACAGACAGGCCGGTTTTTACGGGCTGGACATGTACAATATGCGCGGCTCGATCACCGCCGTGCTCGCCTATCTCGACGCGGCCGATCCGGAGGCCGCCGCCGTGGCGCGCGAACGCTACGGCTGCCTGACGCCCTGGCAGAACGCGCCGGATACCTATGGCCGGGCCGTGCTTACCGGCGGCTATGGCGCCTGCGAGGACGCGGTGGTCGCGCAATGCCGCGATCTCCTGAGTCGCGTCATTGAGGAGACGGAAATGGAAGGCGGCAGCGGCCTCTTCGATGCCGCGCAGAATGCCCGCCTGATCGCCTCGGCGGAGAAATACTATCGCATCATGTACTATGGCGGCGCAAAGGCCTGGAACCTGCGCGACCGCCATATGTTCGGCACGCTGCAGCACCTGCTGGAACGGGCGGGACCGGACGGCAAGGCCGTCGTCTGGGCGCACAATTCCCATATCGGCGATGCACGCCATACCGAGATGGGCGCGGTCCGCGACGAACTCAATATCGGCCAGCTCTGCCGCGAAGCCTACGGCGGCAAGGCCGCCCTGATCGGCTTCGGCACGCATGAAGGCACCGTCGCGGCGGCGACCGACTGGGATGGCGAGATGGAGGTGAAGACCGTCCGTCCCGCGCTCGACGATAGCGTCGAACGGTGCTTCCACCTTGCGGGCCGGCCGCGGCTGCTGCTGGATTTCGCCCGCAGTTCCGCGTCCTCGGAGGCGCTTTGCACCGACCGGCTCGAACGCTTCATCGGCGTCATCTATCGGCCCGAGAGCGAACGGCTGAGCCATTATGCATCCGCCGCCCTGTCCCGGCAGTTCGACGCCTATGTCTGGTTCGACCGCACGAAGGCGATTACCCCGCTTGCCGCCGACGCCCATCCGGGACGCGTGCCGGATACCTTCCCGTTCGGGCTTTGAGCGCGGTCACCGCACATGTCGGGCAGGATCGTCGTTCTCATCCGGGTTGGGGTTCGGCTCCTCGTCGGGCAGACGGTCCGGCTCCGGCTCCTTGATCGGCGGGACCGGCTTGTCGATCGGCGGCAGGTCAGGCACGGGACTCGGCCCGGGCTGCGGATTGGGATCGTTCGGGATGATTGCCATGATTGCTCCTATTCGTCTGCGTCGCGCGGCATGTGGCTGTCGACGCCCCGGGCAAGCAGCCCTTCCGCCTTGAGGCCGCGCAGGCCCTTCACCCCGCGCAGAAGCGCGATGAGGTGGCGCCGGTCCTCCTCGCCGTCGACCGAGCCGTCCAGTTCGACGACGCCGTCGCGTATGGTGATCTCCAGTGACGCGAGATCGACGCGCGGATCGCCCTCCAGTGCCTCCGTGATGCGCTCCTCCAGGTCGTCGTCCGCGATGACATCCTCGTTGCCGTCGGGAAAGGGCAGCGGCGCGCCGTCGACATCCCGGAGTTCCGGGTCGGCGGTCACCTCGACGCCCTTGTTGTCGCGCTCGTCGAAATTGGCGCCGGGTGCGCCGTAGGAGGCATTCTGGCCCGCGCGGCGGTCGCCATCGCTGTCCGAATAGGGCCAGCCGTCGCGCGTGTCGCGCTCCTCATAGTCGCGGAAATCGTCCTCGCGGGAGCCTTGCTTGCCGTCGTTCATCGCCTTCTCCACTTCGTCGCTCGTGCCTTGGGCTATGTGGATCGAACAGATCAGCGCGGCCATTGTTCCACCGGCCGGAACCATTCGCCGCGCGGCCAGTTGCCCCTCGATCGAAACAGACAAGGAGCCTCCCATGCCGATCACCTATCATGTCGTGCCGCACGAGGACGGATGGGCCTATCGGCTGGACGACGTCTTTTCCGAGACCTTCCCGAACCATGCCGACGCGCTCGCCGCCGCCCGCATTGCCGCCGAACGCCACGAGCAGACCGGCGAGGACCGCTTCATCTCCTATCAGGCGGAGGATGGGAAATGGCATAACGAGGTGGCTGCGGGGCGAGACCGGCCCGAGACGGAGATCAGCGATACCGCCGAGACGGCAAGCGACGATCCCGCCGCGTGATCGTCAGCCTCCGAGGTAGGGTTTGATCTTCCGCAGCTCCGCCACGAAGCGCCCTCTTTCCTGCTCCGCATCCGGACGGCCCCGCGTGCGCAGGAGCGCGGAGGGATGGACGGTGATCAGCGTCGGTATGCCGCTCTCCGTCTCGACGATGCGCCCCCGGTCGGCGGTAACGGCGTGACGCTTTCCCAGGAGGGCGAAGGTCGCCGTCGCGCCGAGGGCGACGAGGAGCGCCGGCTTCAGTTGCTCGATCTCCCCGCCCAGCCACCAGGCGCATTGCCGGACCTCCCCGGTGTTCGGCCGCTCGTGGATGCGCCGCTTGCCGAACCGCTTGAACTTGAAGTGCTTGACCGCATTGGTGAGGTAGCAGTCCGCGCGGTCGATGCCGGCCTCTTCGAGGCAGCCATCGAGGAACCGGCCCGCCGGTCCCACGAAGGGGTGGCCGAGTTGGTCCTCGCGGTCGCCGGGCTGCTCGCCGACCAGCACCACCCTCGCACGCCGCGCCCCTTCCCCGAACACGACCTGCGTCGCGTCGCGGTAGAGGTCGCAGCGGCGGCACTCCGCCGCCGCCGCACGCATGGTTTCGAGATCATCCTGCGCGTGCTCCTGAAAGGCCGGCGCGGGGGCGTTCACCTTCTTCAGCATCGTCATGGTCCCGGTTGATCGCCATGGCGGAAGGCGGCCGGGGAGCCGCCCTTGCCTGCGGCGTCAGGCCGCCTTCTTCGCCTTCGGATTGGCGGCCGTCTCGGCGAGTTTCGTCAGCTTCTTGTCCGTCGCCGTTTCTTCGTCGAGATTGGCCTGGAGCAGCGGAACCGCCTTGTCGAGGCCGATCTGGCGAGCCCAGGCGATCAGCGTGCCGTAGCGGGCGATCTCGTAATGCTCCACGGCCTGGGCGGAGGAAATGAGTCCGGCATCGAGGGCCGCGGTGCCCTTGAACTCGTCCATGATCTCCTCGGCCTCGGCGATGATGCCCTGGATGGCTTCACAGGTCTTGCCGCGGGCGCTCTTGCCGAGCAGCTCGAAGACCTCCTCCAGACGCTCGATCTGGCCCTGCGTCTCGTCACGGTGGTGAAGGAAACCCTGCTTGCCCTCTTCCGACTGCGCCGCCCGCGCCATCTTCGGCAAGGCCTTCAGGATCTGCTTTTCGGCGAAGTAGATGTCCTTGAGCGTATCGAGGAACAGGTCGTTCAATGTCTTCTCGGTTGCCATTGATATCTCCATGGATTGAGGGAACGGGGAACCAATCGCAAGGCCGGCCGAATGTTCCGCCGGGTGGAGACTTTGGCGCTGCGGGCAACAGGCAAACTCGCCTGCCACACTCATAAAATCGCGACTGGGACAAAAAACCTGCGGCGCGCGTGCGCAAGACAGGGTAATCGAGCGTCATGATTCAAGGATCGATACCGAAAGCCCTCCGCCGATGCCCGATCTCGTGAAGCGTTTTGCGTCCTACTACCGCCCGCATCGCGGCCTTTTCGTGCTGGATTTCTCCTCCGCCGTCGCCGCGGGCCTGCTGGAGCTCGCCTTCCCCGTCGCCGTCACGCTCTTCATCGACCGGCTGCTTCCGACCGGCAGGCTCGACCTCATCGCGCTCGCCGCCGTCGGCCTCTTCCTCATCTACCTTCTCAATGCGGGCCTCCAGGTCATCGTCACCTATTGGGGCCACATGCTCGGCATCCGCATCGAGGCCGAGATGCGCCGCAAGGCCTTCGACCACCTGCAGAAGCTCTCCTTCGGCTTCTTCGACAACCAGAAGACCGGCCATCTCGTCGCGAGGCTCACCAAGGATCTGGAAGAGATCGGGGAGGTCGCCCATCACGGGCCGGAGGACCTCTTCATCGCCGTCATGACGCTCGTCGGCGCCTTTTTCCTCATGCTCTGGGTGCATGTGCCGCTGGCGCTGATCACCGCCGTCATCGTGCCGCTGACGGCCTTCGTCACCACCCATTACGGCGCGCGCATGACCTCCACCTGGCACGCCATCTACGGCCGCGTCGCCGACTTCAACGCCCGCATCGAGGAGAATGTCGGCGGCATCCGCGTCGTGCAGGCCTTCGCCAACGAGGATCACGAGCGCAGGCTGTTTGCCGAGAGCAACCGCAACTATCTCGTGACCAAACTCGAGGCCTACAAGGTGATGGCCGCTTCCGCCTCGCTCTCCTATCTCTCCATGCGCTTCGTGCAGGTGGTGGTGATGCTGGCGGGCGCCTGGTTCGTCACGCGCGGCGAGCTTTCGGCCGGCGGCTTCGTCGGCTTCCTGCTGCTCGTCAACGTGTTCTTCCGGCCGATCGACAAGATCAACTCGATCATCGAGACCTATCCGAAGGGCATTGCCGGCTTCACACGCTATACGCAGTTCCTCGATACCGAACCGGACATCATGGACCGGGCAGGAGCGAAGGACGTCGCGCGGCTTGCCGGCGATATCGAATACCGCGGCGTCGGTTTCGGCTATGGCGGCGGCAGGGCAATCTTTGCCGGGCTCGACCTTGCGGTGAAGGCGGGCGAGACGGTCGCCTTCGTCGGCCCGTCGGGCGCCGGCAAGACGACGATCTGTTCGCTGCTGCCGCGCTTCTACGAGGTCGCCTGCGGCGCGATCACCATCGACGGCATCGACATCCGCGACATGACGCTGAAATCGCTGCGCTCCAATATCGGCATCGTGCAGCAGGACGTCTTCCTCTTCGCCGGCACTGTTCGCGAGAACATCGCCTATGGCCGGCTCGGCGCAAGCGAGGCCGAGGTCCGCGACGCCGCCCGCCGGGCACGCCTCGACGACGTGATCGCCAGCCTGCCGGACGGTCTCGACACGATCATCGGCGAGCGCGGCGTGAAGCTCTCGGGCGGGCAGAAGCAGCGCCTTGCCATTGCCCGCATCTTCCTGAAGAACCCGCCGATCCTCATCCTCGACGAGGCGACCTCGGCGCTGGACACGGAAACGGAACGGGCGATCCAGCAGTCGCTCGCCGAACTCTCAGAGGGCCGCACGACGCTCGTCATCGCCCATCGCCTCGCCACCATCGCGAACGCCGACCGCATCCTCGTCGTCGACGAGGGCCGCATCGTCGAAAGCGGCACACACGGCGAACTCATCGCCCGGAAGGACGGACGGTACAGGAACCTGCAGACGGCACAGACGGAAGACGGAAAAACGTCATCGGAGGCAAGGGTGGCCTGTCCGGCGGAAAATTGAGAAACCTTACTCGCGATCGAAGATGACGCGGTTGCGGCCGGCCGCCTTGGCGGAATAGAGCGCGTGGTCTGCGCGGGAGATACCCGAACTGACGCTCTCGCCGGACGCACAGATCGCGCCGCCCATGCTGGTGGAGACCGAGAGGCAAGCGCCGGCGACAAGAAAGGGCTGCGCGCAGACCGCAAGCCGGATCTCCTCGGCGACCGCGTGAACACCCGCCATGCCGTCGGGCCGCGTCAGGACGATGGCGAACTCCTCGCCGCCCATGCGCCCGAAGCAATCCTCCGTCTGGAGCACGGCGTTGCAGCGCCGTGTGAACTCGACGAGGACGAGGTCGCCGACGCCATGGCCGTACTTGTCGTTGATGGTCTTGAAATGATCGATATCCAGCATGAGGAAGGCGATTGCCCTGGCCTTCCCGTGGCGGCGGTCGGCCTCCTCGAAGAAGCGGCGCCTGTTCATCGCCCCCGTCAGCGGATCGGTGTCCGCCAGGACCTTCAATTCCCGGGCATAGGCGCGTTCGCGCGTGACGTCGATATAGAGATTGACGTTGAAATTGCCGATCGTGCGGTGCCGGAACTGGATCGTCCGCTGTTCGCCCCGCGCCGTCGCCACATCGAGGTCGAACGGCGTCATCTCACGGTTTTCGGCACGCGCGGCGGCAATCGACGTATACCATTGCGAGCGGGCGAAGGCGCGATAGTCGGGGTCCGGATAGGCAAGCCGCCACCAGTCGTCGATATCGGCGATGTCGTCCTGCGAATAGCCGAACATGTCCTTGAACGTGGAATTCGCGAACTGGATCTGGTCGTCGGCGCTGGCGATCTCGAAGCCGAAGGGAAGCCAGTTGAGCAGGGAAAGGACGTTTTCCTGCCAGCCCGCCAGCGTGACGGACCCCTGCGGCGGGGCATCCATGAAGGTCAGCAGCCGCAGGGTCTCGCCCTCGACGACGATCTTGGTCGCCTGCACCATGAGGACGCGCTCCTGCCCCTGCACGACGGCGCGGATGAGGAAGGGCTCTCCCGGCACGCCGACAGGCGCGACGCTCCAGATCTGGCCCAGCATGAGCGTCGCCTCGGGGCCGACGAGGCCCTCGACCGGATGATCTCGAAAGGCTTCGAGGCCGATGCCGAAGAGGATCGCCGCGTTGCGGTTCGCATAGCGCACCGTCAGCACGGTCTTCTCCACCAGCACCATCGGAGCGCCGATGCAGTTCATCCAGAAATCGAGTTCCTGCCAGGAACGGCCCGAAGCCGGCTCCCCGCATGTCGCATCGTTCGATTCATCGCCAATCGAAGCTGCGATTTCAGGCTTCTTCATGCGTTCGATACTCACAACGGACCGGCGCGACGCTTCACGCCTCGCGTGAGACTAGAGTGTCGGCGTAAGGATTTGGTTTATTCGACGAGAGGCATGGACGACGCGGGAAAAGGCGCGTTAAAAATCCCGCGAAACCATTCCATTTTCCGTATAGAAAAATCCCAATGATAGAATTTTTTTCTTTCAGTGTGGACATTTCAGCGCCATCATGCCATAACGTGTCCAAATTGCGACGCGCTATCTTTTTTGCGAACCCCTTTCGCATGCGCGTCTTTCATTCCGCTGATTGCTTCATCGGCTCAAGATAGACAAAGGAGAGCGCCCCGCTTCCGGAGCCGGGCCCAGGACAATATGGCATTTTCAACTGAGAGCGGCCTTCCGGCAGACGACCGGCCGGTCAAGATCAGTATCAGGAACGTTTTCAAGGTTTTCGGCGAGCGCCCGGAAAAGGCCCTCGCCCTTCTCGAAGCCGGGAGGACCAAGGCGGAGATTCACGCGGCGACGGGCTGCACCATCGGCGTCAACGACGCCAGCTTCGATATCCGCGCCGGCGAGATCTTCGTCATCATGGGGCTTTCGGGCTCCGGCAAGTCCACCATGCTGCGCCTCATCAACCGGTTGATCGAACCCACGTCGGGAGTCATCGAGATCGAGGGCCGCGACGTTGCGCGCATGCCGCGCAGCGAACTGATCGCGCTGCGCCGCCGCGACATCAGCATGGTCTTCCAGTCCTTCGCGCTTCTGCCCAACCGCACCGTCATCGACAATGCCGCCTTCGGTCTGGAGGTCTCCGGCGTCGGTGAGGCCGAGCGCAAGGAGCGCGCCCGCGCCGCGCTGCGCGCCGTCGGACTCGACGGCTACGACGAGAGCCGCACCGACCAGCTTTCCGGCGGCATGAAGCAGCGCGTCGGCCTGGCCCGGGCGCTCGCCGGCGAGCCTTCGATCCTGCTGATGGACGAGGCCTTTTCCGCGCTCGACCCGCTCATCCGCACGGAGATGCAGGACGAGCTTGTCCGCCTTCAGGCCGAGCACAGCCGCACCATCGTCTTCGTCAGCCACGACCTCGACGAGGCCATGCGCATCGGCGACCGCATCTGCATCATGCAAAACGGCGAGGTGGTGCAGGTGGGCACGCCCGACGAGATCGTGCTGAAGCCGGCCAACGACTATGTGCGGTCCTTCTTCCGCAACGTCGACGTCTCGCAGGTCTTCCGCGCCGGCGACGTCGCCCGCAAGACGCAGGTGACGATCATCGAGCGGCAGGGCGTTTCCGCCGCCGCGGCGCTGGAGCGCATGGAGCATTACGACCGGGACGTCGCGATCATCCTCGGCCGCGACAAGACCTATCACGGCATGGTCAGCCGCTCCTCGCTGATCGAAACCGCACGCGACGGGGCGAGCGATCCCTACCGTCGCGCCTTCCTGCCGGATATCGAGCCGATCCCCGCAGCCGAGAGCCTCTCCAACGTACTCGGCAAGGTCGCCGCCAGCGCGGTTCCCGTGCCGGTCGTCGACGAGGCCAACCGCTATCTCGGCTCCATCAGCAAATCCGCGCTTCTCGAAACGCTCGATCGCACCGCCTGATCGTGCCCCTTCGGAGACAATCCCATGACTTTCGATATCGGTGACGGCGTCGACAGCGCCGTCAACTACATCCTCGACAATTTCGCCCCGCTGCTCGATTTCATCGCCGCCGCCATCGGCGCGGTGACGAACAGCATCCAGGCGCTGCTGCTGGCCGCGCCCATGCCGCTCGCCCTTGCCGTCTTCGTGCTGCTGTCGCTGTGGCGCGTGGGCTTCGGTTTTGCGGTGTTCACGGCCCTTTCGCTCTGGCTCGTCAACCATATGGGCCTGTGGCCCGCCATGATGGAGACGCTGTCGCTGGTCATCGCCTCGACGCTCGTCGCCATGCTGATCGGCCTGCCGCTCGGCATCGCCATGGCGCGCAGCAACCGGGTCGCCGCCGTCGTGCGGCCCGTGCTCGACCTCATGCAGACCATGCCGGCCTTCGTCTACCTCATCCCGGCGGCGATGTTCTTCGGCCTCGGCGCCGTTCCCGGCACCATCGCGACGGTCATCTTCTCGATGCCGCCGGTCGTGCGCCTCACCAATCTCGGCATCCGCCAGGTGCATGTGGAATTCATCGAGGCCGGCAACGCTTTCGGCTGCACGGCCTCGCAACTGCTCTTCAAGGTGCAGCTTCCCAATGCCCTGCCCTCCATCATGGCCGGCATCAACCAGACGATCATGCTGTCGCTCTCCATGGTGGTCATCGCCTCGATGATCGGCGCGGGCGGCATCGGCAACACGGTGCTGACCGGCATCCAGCGCCTCGACGTCGGCACCGGCTTCGAGGGCGGCATCGCCGTCGTCATTCTTGCGGTGATCCTCGACCGGATCACCCAGAGCCTCGGGAAGGAACGCGCCAGCCTCTGGCGCGGCCTTTTCCGCCGACAGGCAAGGCAGCAGGTGGTCTCCACCGCTGTAGCCTGAAAAGGGCGGCTTCGCGCCGCCGCATGCGAACCTTCAAAAAAGGAGCAAAGATGTTGAAGACACTCGTTACAATGAGCCTTGCCGCCGGACTTGTCGCCGGCACGTTCGGCACGGCATTCGCGGAAGACAAGGCGCCGGTGAAGATCGGCTGGGCCGCCTGGTCCGACGCCGAATTCGTGACCAAGCTCGCCGCGAAGCTCATCAAGGACGAGCTCGGCCGGGAGGTCGATCTGGTCCAGACCGACGTCGCGCCGCTCTACCAGGGCGTTGCCCGCGGCGACCTCGACGCCATGATGATGGCTTGGCTGCCGCAAACCCATGCTGACTATTTCGCCAAGGTGAAGGACAAGGTGACGACGCTCGGCACCGTCTATGACGGGGCGAAGCTCGGCTGGGTCGTGCCGAAATACATTCCCGAAGACGCCATCTCCTCCATCGAGGACCTGAAGAAGGACGAGGTGAAGGAGAAGCTGAAGGGCCGTATCGAAGGTATCGATCCAGGCGCCGGCCTGACGCGCCTTTCCGAACAGGCCATCAAGGATTACGGGCTTGACGGCTACAAGCTGCAGATCTCCAGCGAGGCCGGCATGCTGACGACGGTCGACCGGGCGATCCGCAAGAAGGACTGGTTCGTCGCCACCTCCTGGAGCCCGCACTGGATGTTCGGCAAGTACGAGCTTCGCTACATCGACGACCCGAAGGCCGCGCTCGGCAAGGCCGAGCATGTCGACGTCCTCGCCCGCAAGGATTTCGAGAAGGACGATCCGGAAGTCGCCGGCTTCCTGTCGCGCATGAAGCTGCCGATCGACGATCTCGAGGCTGCTATGTTCGACGCCCAGGAGACCTCGTACGAAAAGGCCGTCGAAAAGTACATCGCGGCCCATCCGGACGAGATCAAGGCCTGGCTCGGCAAGGAAGACGGCTGACGCCTCCACGGAACGCCATGCACGCCTCGCGGACAACCCGCGGGGCGACCCCCCAGGACAAGGAGTACCGACATGCCTTATGACGCCACCCTTGCACCGCGCGCTGCGGTCGACACCGCCTACGACACGATCGGCGGCCGGATTTCGCTTGCCCGCGACGCCGTCGGCCTCACGGTCGAGCAGATTTCCGCCGTCGCCGGCGTGACCGTGGAGACATGGACCAACTGGGAAAACGACCGGGCTGAGCCGCGGGCCAACCGCCTCGACATGCTGGCACGCATCCTGCAGGTCAGCATAAGCTGGCTTCTCGATGGGCAGGGCAAGGGCCCCACGCACACGGCGGCTTGACATTTTAGCGCGCCGAGAGGGGCTAATGGACGCTTGAAATAGGACGACCCCGCGCGCCTTCGCACGCGGGGTCGTTCGTTTGCACGGCCGCCTGTCAGTGCAGGCCGAAAAGATTCAGCAGGTCCTCCCGGTAACGCACAAATTCCGGCGCGCTGCGGTCGCGCGGGCGGGGAAGATCGATCCCGATCAGCCGCGGCGCGGCATTCTTCTCCCGCGGCAGGATGAGGATGCGGTCGGCAAGGTAGACCGCCTCTTCCAGATCGTGGGTGACGAGGATTGTCGTCACGTCCTCGTCGTGCCAGATGCGGGTCAGTTCCTGCTGCATGCCGATCTTCGTCATCGCGTCGAGGGCGCCGAGCGGCTCGTCGAGCAGGAGGATTTCCGGCTGCACCGCCAGCGCCCGGGCAATGCCGACGCGCTGCGCCATGCCGCCGGAAAGCTGCCGCGGATGGGCGTTCTCGAAGGCCTGCAGGCCGACGAGCTGGACATAGCGGCGCGCCCGGTTCCGCGCCTCCACCCGGCTGACGCCGCGCGTGTCGAGGCCGAAGGCGACGTTCTCGATGACTGTCAGCCAGGGCAACAGGCGCGGCTCCTGGAAGATGACGGCACGCTCGGCGCCGACGCCCGAAACCGCCTTGCCGTCGATCAGCACCTCGCCGCTGTCGGCGTTTTCCAGCCCGGCGAGGATGCGCAGCAGCGTGGTCTTGCCCGAGCCGCTGGCGCCGACGATGGCGAGGCTTTCGCCCGAGCGGATCTGCAGGTTGAGATCGGCAAGGACCGGCAGCGGCCGGCCGTTCAGGGTGTAGTTCTTCGAGAGGTGACGGATCGTCACCTCTCCACGGATCGTCTCGGCGGGAAGGCTCATAACCGATGCCTCAGTTCGTTGCCGCTTCGGGGGAATAAAGAATGTCCCTGGCGACGAGCTGGCCTTCCTTCAGCTTGCCCTCGCGCACCAGCACGTCGATCCAGAACTGCACGTCCCGCTCGACCGGCAGGCCGCCGGCGCGAACGCCGTAGCCCTGGAAATACTGGGCGATATCCGGGTTCTCGCCGCGCGCCTCCAGGGCCTTCGCAAGGATCTTGCGGGTTTCCTCCGGATGTTCGCGGGCGTAGTCGAGCGCGCGGGCCGACTGCTCCACGAAGACCTTGGCCGCCTCGGGATGCGCCTTCACGAAATCGCGCCGCAGGACGACGAAGCCGCCGGCGATCTCGCCGAGCACGTCCGTATCGCCGAAGACGGCGCGCAGGCCGCCGTTCTTGCGCGCCGCGCCTTCGAAGGTCGATTGCCAGTAGCCGAAGGCCGAGATGTCGACCTGGCCGGAGCGCAGGACCTGCTCGAGCTGCGGGCCTGGCACGACGACCTGGTTGGCCGCGTCGGTCGGCAGGCCGACGGAATGCAGCGCCTCGCGGATTGTGTGGTCGAGATGCGCGCCGAGCGTATTCACGGCGATGCTCTTGCCGGCGATATCCTTGATCTCGTGGATAGGGCTGTCCTCCAGCACGTAGAAGATGGACTGCACCTCCTTGTTGATGCCGTTCGAGGGATAGGCGGCGATGAAATCGTTGCCGACGGCGATCGAATTGAGGACGGCGGCGGTCGCCGCGCTGCCGATCTCCACGTCGCCGGAGGCGAGCGCGATCAGCGAGGCCGGGCCGCCGCCGGCATAGCCGACGTTTTCCAGCGTGATGCCGGTGCCCTTGAAGTAGCCGAGTTCGTCGGCAAGCTCGTGGGCGGCAAGGCCGCCCTGGCTTGCAAGATAGCGCAGCTTCACCTCTTCCGCCGAAGCGGTGGTCGCAAGACCGAGGAGGAGCGCGGCGGAAAGAAGCAGTTTACGGGAATGGAGGGTCATGTCGGTTTCCTTTGGAAAAAGAGAAGAAGGGGGAAGATCAGACGGCCGGCTGGGCCCAACGGCACAGCTTGCGCTGGAGAAGGACGAGCGCGGCATTGGCGGCAAGGCCCAGCAGCGCCAGCAGCAGGATCGCCGCGAACATCAGCGGGATCTGGAAATTGTACTGCGCGTTCATCACCTGGAAGCCGATACCCTTGTTGGCGCCGATCATCTCGGCGGCGATGAGGAGCAGGAGCGCCGTGGTGGCCGAGAGGCGCAGGCCCACGAAGATGGCCGGAACCGATGCCGGCAGCACGACCCGGCGGAAGATGGCAAGCCGGCCTGCCCCATAGGTCCGCGCCATTTCGATCAGCTTCGTGTCGACTTCCTTCACCCCGCCGATGGTCGACAGCAGGATCGGGAAGAGGGTCGCCCAGAAGATGACGAAGACCTTCGAGGTCTCGCCGAGCCCGAGCAGCAGGATGAAGACCGGATAGAGCGCCAGCGCCGAGGTCTGCCGGAAGAACTGGAACAGCGGATCGAGCGCCTGTTCGACCGCACGCGCCTGCCCCATGACGAGGCCCAGCGGAATGCCGACGGCAACGGCCGCGGCAAAGGCGATGCCGGCGCGCTGGAGGCTGATCGCGATATCGTCGACCAGTGCCCCGCTGGAAATGCTGCCCCACAGGACCGAGACGATGACGTCGAGCGGTGGGAAGACGGCCGGGTTGACCCAGCCGCGCGTGGCGGAAATCTGCCAGAGCGCAAGGAAGCCGACCACCAGCCCGTAGCGGGCGAGGAAGGGCGAGAGGCCCGCCTTGAGCCTTGCGGCGAGCACCAGGACCGGACGCGGCCGGGCCGTCAGGCGGAAATCGGCGCCGAGGGTGGAGTTGACGTTCTCGTAGGACATGGCTTTCTCCTTACTCGGCGGCCTGGACGGCGGCACGCGCGCCGATCCAACGGTTGACGGGGAACGGCAGGCCGAGGTTTTCCCGCAGCGTCCGGCCTTCGTACTCGGTGCGGAACAGGCCGCGGCGCTGGAGCTCGGGGATCACCAGGTCGACGAAATCGTCGAGCGCGGTCGGCAGCCATGGCGGCAGGATGTTGAAGCCGTCGGCGGCCTCGTTCTCGAACCATTCCTGCAGGGTGTCGGCGATCGTTTCGGCCGTGCCGACGATGGTGAAATGACCGCGCGCGGTGGCGACCCACTGGTAGAGCTGGCGGATCGAGAAATTGTTCTCGTCGGCGATCTGTCGGATGAGCGCCTGCCGGCTCTTCATGCCCTCGGTGGGCGGGGCCGGCGGCAGCGGCCCGTCGAGATCGTAGCCGCGAAGGTCGAGCGTGCCGCCGGTCAGGCCGTTGAGGAGGCCGACACCGTCCTCTTCGAGGATGTACGACGTCAGGCGGTCGTATTTCTCCTCAGCCTCGGCTTTCGTGCGGCCGACGAAGGGCGCGATGCCCGGCATGATGAGGATATGGTCGGGGTTGCGGCCGAGCCCCCGGGCGCGGGCCTTGATGTCGCTGTAGAATTCCTGCGCCGTCCCGATGTGCTGGTGCGCAGTGAAGATCACCTCGGCGGTGGCGGCGGCAAGCCCGCGCCCGTCATCCGACTGGCCGGCCTGCACGATCACCGGATGGCCCTGCGGCGAACGGGGCACGTTGAGCGGGCCGCGCACCTGGAAATGCTCGCCACGATGCTCGCTCTCGTGCAGCTTTTCCGGATCGTAGAAGACGCCGCTGTCCTTGTCGCGGATGAAGGCGTCGTCCTCGAAGCTCTCCCAGAGCTTCCTGACCACCTCGACATGCTCGGCGGCGCGGCGATAGCGGGCGGCATGGGGAAGCTGGGTCTCGAGGTTGAAGTTCTGCGCGGTCGGATCGCCCGTCGTCGTCACGACGTTCCAGCCGGCGCGCCCGCCGGAGATGAGGTCCAGCGAGGCGAATTTGCGCGCCGTGTTGTAGGGCTCCTCGTAGGTCGTGGAGGCCGTGGCGATGAAGCCGAGATTGGTGGTGAAGCCGG
>CBIMFD010000007.1:0-32972 GCA_966243085.1 uncultured Shinella sp. | reverse complement strand
CGCGATGGGCGAGGTTGAGGACGCCGAAGGTGACGCGCGTCGCCGTGCCGTCCGGGTGGATATCGACGAGGCGCGCGCAGAGATTGGCGATCTCGGCCTCCGTCGCGACGTCGAGCTCCAGCACCGGCTGGCCGAGGAAATCCTGCGCCTCCGTAAGCGGCGCGGTCTCGATCACCAGCGAGCCGGCATCGTCGCGCCGTTGGTCGAGCGCCATTTCGGCATCCGGCTTCAGCGTGAACCATTCGCCGGCCATGGTGCCGGTATCGAGCGGCGATCTGATGTAGCGGTCATGGCCCGATGCGCCGGCAATCGGCAGGCCGGGCGCCAGCGCGCCGTATTGCTCGACGTAGAAGGTCGCCATCTCCGGCGCCTCCCAGCGGTCCTTGGCGATCCAGAAGCCGGGGTCGGCCTCGCGGCGGAGCGCCGGGCGCGCGGCATCCTGGATATAGGCGCGCACCTGCGGGGTCTTTTCCGCGCCGTTCGCCTCACCGCGCAGCCAGCGGTTCCACCAGGCGATGGCCTCGCCATGGAAATCCATGCGCGGCTTCGGCCAGGCGAAATGCGGGTATTTGTGAATCCACGGGCCGATGAGGGCCTTCGCCCTGTCGCCGAGACCTTCCACCGCCTTCAGCGGCGTGCTGCGATAGCCGTCAGCCCAGCCGGCGATGACGAGGGCGGGCACGGGGAAGCCGGGAAAATCTTCCGAGATCGAGCCGTGCTTCCAGAAGGCGTCGCGGCGCTGGTGCTGCAGCCATTCTTCCAGGAAGAAGGGTTCCTTTTCCAGCCGCTCCAGCCACATCGCCTTCCAGCGCTCGCCGACGATCCCGGGATCGGGCGAGCGGGACTGGTAGGCGAGCATGGTCGCGGCCCAGGAGAGCTGGGCGGAAAGATGCGTGCCGTTCTTGTAGTGGATGTCGTCGTTGTAGCGGTCGACGGTGGAGGCGATGGAGATGACGGCCTTCAGCGCCGGCGGCTTGAGGGCCGCGACCTGCAGGCAGTTGAAGCCGCCCCAGGAGATGCCCATCATGCCGACCGATCCGTTCGACCAGGACTGGGCGGCGATCCAGCCGATGAGCTCGCAGGCATTCGCCAGCTCCAGCGGCGTATATTCGCCGTCAATGACGCCGTCCGATTCGCCCGAGCCGCGGATATCCACGCGCACGCCGGCAATGCCGGCGGCGGCGAAGACGGGGTAGGTCGATTCGTCCCGTGGGCTCGTCCCGTCCCGCTTGCGATAGGGCAGGAACTCGAGGACGGCCGGCACGGGATCGGCCTCGGCGCCCTCGGGCATCCAGATGCGCGCGGCAAGCCGCGTGCCGTCGGCAAGCGTGATCCATTCGTTTTCGATGACGGTGAAGGCGCGGGACATGGCTACTCCTCTTTTCCGCTTTTATGACGGCGGCGCCGGAGGCGGGCAATACGATGATTTTGACCTTGCATGTCGCTTTTGAGGGATGGCTTGTCCGATCCGGAAAACTCGCCTACGAAAATGGAAAACATGGGGGAGGGGCACATGGAGGAACGGCAGGCGGCTTTGCGGGGCGATACGCGGCTCGACGATCCCGAACGCGCCTACAAGGTGCTGATCGCCGATCTCATCGGCCTGCGATTCGATGCGCAAGGCCGGCCCGACCACGGCGAGGTGCGCGCGCATATCGAGGCGCGGGGCGGCACTTTCCATGAAGGCGGCTACAGGCGCGAGACCCTGCCGCCCGGCATCCACTTCTTCTACCAGCCCGACATCAGCGCCGAGACGGAGATCATCGCCGAGACCGCGGACGGGCGTTACGACGCGCTGATCGCCGCCGCGACCTTCATTCCGAGGCAGGCGATCTTCCCGTTCGGCGGCGTGCGCATCGGTGCGGGCACCGGCAATATGGGCTCGGCCTCCTGGGGTGAAGGTAACGGCGAAAAGGGCGTTGCGCCGCTGATGAACACGCCCGGCATCAACAGCCGCGCGACGGCGCAGATGGCGATGAAGGCGATCCTCAAGGTGCTGCCGGATCTGCCGGTCGGTCTCCTGCATGACCGCGTCGCCGCCGGCGACTTCGATACCGGCCGCGACCTGAAGCTCTATCCCACCGCCAAGCTGGAGGGTCGGCGGTTCGCGGTGCTCGGCTACGGCAATATCGGCCGGGAGGTCGCAAAGCTCGGCCGTGCCTTCGGCATGGAGGTCGCGGTCTATGCCCGCCCGCGCCACCGGCAATGGATCGAGGCGGAAGGCTTTACCTTCGCCGAGACGCCTGTGGCGGCGGCGACCGGCGCGGACGTGCTCTCCGCCCATGTCGGCCTCGGCCGGCTCGACGAGGAGACGCGGCGCTATGCCAATGCCGGCCTCGTGGGCGAGGCGGTGCTTTCGGCGATGAACCGCGGCGCGGTCGTCGTCAACTATGACCGCGGCGAGGTGGTGGATACCGCCGCGCTCGACAAGGCGCTGGCAAGCGGGCAGGTGCGCCATGCCGCCATCGACGCCGATCTTTTCCGGAATGCGACGAGCGGAACGCTGAGCGGCCCGATGCTGCCCTATCTGAAGCTTGCCGAGCGCCATCCCGGCAAGCTGGAGCTGTTGCCCCATGCGGCGGCGGATACGGATCATCCCTCGCGCGTCGCGGGCGCTTGCCGGGCCGTCGACCAGATCATCGACGTCATTCGCTACCGACGCGTCGTCAACCGCAAGGGCGACCTGCCGGAGGGTCACGTCGACGGCGGTGTGAAGGCGCCGGCGGGCATCGGCGCCGTCACCACCGCGGCGCTGGCGGCGGCCGCCGGCGATCTGCGCTTTGCCGAATTGCACGACGTCTCCCGCGAGATCGCCGATACGCTCGAGGCCGTCGTGGAGGCGGTGGCGGAAGGCATGACGCACCAGCCGGCAAAGGGGGACGTCGCCGCGCTCACCCACCTGCTCCTGCGTCAGCGCCGGCTTGTCGAGGCACTCGGGCTCGACGGGCCGGGAGAGGCCTGAGGAACTTTCGCCGCCGCCGCCGGTTCTCCCCCTGAACGACAGCAGGGAGTGCCAGCCATGACCCATCAGCAGGACGAACGCGGCGACCCGATGACCCGCACCCACGACCCGGACCGTAAGGAATACCGCGCGCGGGAAGCCCGTCAGGGCGGCCTCGGCCGGCCGGTCCTCACGGTGCTGGGCATCAGCCTGGTTCTCGTCTTCCTCGTCTGGGGTGCCGTCGAGATATGGGGCGAGAAGGCCGATCCCTCCGCACCTCTCGACGACGCACAGACCTCATCGACCACCAGCGGCAGCACGCCGTCGCAGGATACGATCGACGAAGCCGCTCCCGGCGGCGGCAACACGGCGCCCACCGACCGCGACCCGACCCCGCAGTCCAGCACCGGCGGCGAGAGCCAGACCGTGACGCCCGACGGCACCGGCCACTGAGATTTCAACGCCCGTATTGCCGCATGACGGCCATCAGGTCGTCATGGCGGATGGCATCGACGCGCAGCCGGTCATGTGGCGTGCCGCCGGTATCCTCGGCCGCCAGCATGGCATTGATCACAGCCTCCTCCACACTGTCCACCGCCGCCATGTAGACGGGGTCGAGCCGCTCGTCGTTGACGATGGCAAGCTCCAGCATCGCCGGGGCGCGATGCGCCATGGGCTGAGGGTTGGCGGTCGAGAAAGCGAGGAAGATGTCGCCGGAATTGTTGCCGCCCGGCGTGCCGCCGCGGCCGATGCCGACGGCGGCGCGCCGGGCGAGCCGTTTCAACTGATGCGGGGCCATCGGCAGGTCGGTGGCAATGACGACGATGATCGAGCCACGCTCCTTGAGCTGGCTCTGCGGGGTATTGTCCTGGAGGTGCCTGCCGACCGGCACGCCGCAGACCGTCAGCCAGTCGCGCTGGCCATGATTGGCCTGGACGAGCGTGCCGATCGTGTAGTCCCGGCCGCCGAAGGAAACGACGCGCGAGGCGGTGCCCGTGCCGCCCTTGAAGCCGTAGGTGATCATCCCCGTGCCGCCGCCGCAATTGCCCTCCTGGACGGGACCCGGGGAAAGGTCGTCGAGGGCCGCGCGCACGTCCGCCTCCGTCACCGGCAGGCCGTTGATGTCGCTCAGTGCCCCGTCATAGGTCTCGGCGATGACGGGCATCAGCCAGAGGAAATCGCCGACCTCGTAGGTCGTGGCGTAGCGCTCCAGCATCCAGCGGATGGTCGCGTGGTGGGTGATGCCGACGCCGTGGGTATTGGTGATCATGACAGGGCCGAGAAAGGTGCCGCCGTCCTCGATCCAGTGCGTGCCGGTCATCTCGCCGTTGCCGTTGAAGCGGTGCACGCCGGCATAGACGGGCACGGGCGTTTGGCTGCCGCTGTGCGGCAGGATGGCGGTGACGCCGGTGCGCACCGGCAGCTTGCGGCCGGGCCGCGGCACCTCCTCGCGGATGGTGCGGAAGCCGACGGCGATGCCTTCGACATCCGTGATCGCATTGAAGGGGCCGGTGCGGCCGCAAAAGGGCAGGCCGAGTTCGCGGGCGCGGGGTTTCGTCTTTTCGTTCATGATCATTTCTGCCGGGAGCGAAGGTAGAGGCCGAGGGAGGCGATGACGAAGGAGAAGGACAGCATCATCACGGCGATGGCGTTGATCTCCGGCTTGATGCCGCGCCGGAGCATGGCGAAGATGAACATCGGCAGCGTCGTCACATCGACGCCGGCGATGAAATAGGTGATGACGAGATCGTCCATCGAGATGATGAAGGCGAGCAGCGCGCCGCCGAGGATGCCGGGCAGGAGCTGCGGGAAGACCACCCTGCGGAAGGTCGTCCATTCGTTCGCGCCGAGATCGGCCGAGGCATGTTCCAGCGTGCGGTCCATGCCCGAAAGCCGGGCGGAGACGACGATGAAGACATAGGAGGTCAGGAACGTGCACTGGCCGGTGATGATGGTCTTCAGGCCGAGATTGATGCCCGAATTGACGAAGAAGATGAGGAGCGCGATGCCGAGCACGATGTCCGGCATCAGCATCGGCATGAACATGACGACGCGGTAGAAGCGCCGGCCGAAGAAATCGAAATGATAAAGGGCAATGGCAATCGCCGTGCCGAGCACCGTGGCGAGCATGGTCGTCGACATGGCGATCGTCAGGCTGTTGAAGACGGCCTGCACAAGCTGGTCGGTCGATTCGACATAGAAGGCGTCGCCGGTGATGGCCGTCCTGTAGCCGAGGACCTGGGCGTACCAGTCAGTGGTGAAGCCCGACCACGTCATCATGTTGATCGGATTGGCGTTGAACGAATAGACCGCGATCAGCACGAGCGGGATGTAGATGAAGGCGAAGAAGAGCGCGGTATAGGCAACGAGGCTGCCGCGGGCGAGGGAGGCGAAGATCTTCATTGCGGGCGGCCTCCTCAGCGTCCCGGCGCGGCATCGAGGCCGCGGCGGCTGGAAACGACGACATAGGCGAACAGCAGCACGAGCATCACGCTCATCACCATCATGGCAAGCGCCGAGCCGAAGGGCCAGTTGCGCGCGGCGAGGAACTGTCTCTCGATGAGGTTGCCGAGCATCATCACCTTCGCGCCGCCGAGGATGGCCGGCACGATGAAATTGCCGAGCGCGGGAATGAAGACGATGACCGCGCCGCCCGCAATGCCGGGCGCCGTCAGCGGCAGGATGATGCGCAGGAACGTGCGGACGGGCCCGGCGCCGAGATCGAGCGAGGCGCGCACCAGCGTCCAGTCGAGTTTTTCGACGCTCGCATAGACCGGCATGAACATGAACGGAATGAAAACGTAGACCATGCCGAGGATGATCGCGCCTTCCGTATAGATCAGGTCGGCGGGACGCTCGACGATGCCGGTCTGCAGCAGCACGCTGTTGACGAGCCCCGTCTGGCGCAGGAGCAGGACCCAGACGAAGAGCCGCACGATGAGGCTGGCGAAGAAGGGCAGCGTAATGAGGAAGAGGCAGAAGCTCTTCCAGCGGTCGGAAAGCCGGCTGATGCAGAAGGCGGCCGGATAGCAGACGAGAAGCGTCGCGACGACGGTCAGTGCCGCGATTTTCAGCGAGCGCAGAAAGATCGCGATATAGACCGGGTCGAAATCCTCGAACATCGGATCGGCAAAGCCGAGGATGCGGCCGTAATTATGCGGATACCAGGTCCATTCCACGCCGCCGTAGAGACCGGGGGCGAGGAAGCTCGTCACGATCATGATGGCGAGCGGGCCAAGGAAGAAGACGGCGAGGAAGAGCGAAGCCGGGCCAAGCAGGATGGCGATCTGGGCGCGGCGGCGGGCGGCGATCGTCAGCATGTCAGGCGGCCTCCGCCGGGATGAGGTGGACGGCGGACGGATCGTAGGAAAGGCGGGCGCGGCGCGATTGCTCGATCTCGCCGACGAGGCTGCGCCGCATGGCGGGGATTTCCGCGATGACGCGCCGGCCTGCCGCGGTGCGGCCGAAAAGCTCGAAGGTGGAGCCGACGAAGACGATCTGCTCGAGATCGACGTCGAGGGCCGGCCCGGCTTGCCCGGGGTCCGCGAGGAAGAACTGCTCGGGGCGGATGAGCGCGGTCGCCGCGCCGGTCGATCCCGGCTGGCCGTGGGAAATGGCGATGCCGTCCGTGGTGACAAGCCGGCCGCCTGCGGCCTCGCCCTCGAAGAGGTTGCTGGCGCCGATGAAGGTCGCGACGAAACGGCTCTTCGGCTTGTCGTAGATGGCGCGAGGCGTGTCGAGCTGCTGGATGCACCCGCCCGAGAGCACGGCGACGCGGTCCGACATGGTCAGCGCTTCCTGCTGGTCGTGCGTGACGAAGATGAAGGAGATGCCGAGTTCGTGCTGTAGCGTCTTTAGCTCGATCTGCATGGCCTGGCGCAGGTTCTTGTCGAGCGCGGAAAGCGGCTCGTCGAGCAGCAGCAGCTTGGGCCGGGCGATGATGGCGCGGGCGAGCGCCACGCGCTGCTGCTGGCCGCCGGAAAGCTGGCGCGGCTTGCGGCCTTCCATGCCGTCGAGGCCGACCATGTGCAGCGCTTCTGCGACGCGCCTTGCCCGTTCCGGCTGTCCGACGCCGGCGACCTCCAGCGCATAGCCGGTGTTCTCGCCCACGCTCATGTGCGGGAAGAGCGCGTAGTTCTGGAACACGGTGTTGACGGGGCGGCGATAGGGCGGACGATCCGTCATGTCCTCGCCGTCGATCAGGATGCGTCCGGAATCGAGCTCGACAAAGCCGCTGATCGCCTGGAGGAGGGTCGTCTTGCCACAGCCCGACGGCCCCAGCAGCGTCAGGAATTCGTTGCGCCGGACATCGAGGTCGATCCCGCCGAGCGCGGTGATCGTCTGGCCTTCGGGCGTGGCGAAGGCTTTGGCCGCCTTCTCCAGGCGGACTATGGATTCTCGCATCGTCGTTCCCCAAAATGTTATAAAAATAACGCTTGTGCGATTTAGATATATGGATACCATTTGCTCACCCAAGTCAACGGCCGCAGAAGCCGGGACGGGAACAGGCGGCGCAAAGGAAAGCGCCGGGCCAGGACGGCCGAACCACCAGAGGAGAATATTCGATGACGAAAACCGATCGCGCCGGCGCATCCGGCTTCCGCGCCTGGACGCGCCGCACCGCCCTTTCGCTTGCCGCTCTGGCGGCGACGGCCGGAATGGCGGGCGCCGCCGAACTCAACGTCTATAACTGGGGCGAATACATCAATCCGGAAGTGCTGAAGAGGTTCGAGGAGGAGACCAAGATCAAGGTCAACCTCTCGACCTATTCCTCCAACGAGGAGATGCTGGCAAAGATCCAAGGGGGCGCGACGGGCTACGACATCGTCTTCCCGTCCGTGCACATGCAGGACATCATGGCCAAGCTCGATCTTCTCGAGAAGACCGACATCAACAAATACGAGGGCTTCAAGAACATCGATCCCGCGTTCCTGAGGGCAAAGAGCGACCCGAACGGCGAATATTGCCTGCCCTATGCCTGGGGTTCGGTCGGCATCTTCTACAACCGCAAGGTCCTCGGCAAGGACGTGACCGGCTGGAAGGACCTGATCGAGACGGTCAAGGCCAAGGACCTGAAGTTTACCCTGCTCGACGATATGCGCGAGGTGCTCGCCGTCGGCCTCATCCTCAACGGCCACAAGATCAATTCCACCGATCCGGCCGAGCTCCAGGAGGCGGCCGACACGATCATCGCCATGAAACCCTATGTCGCGGCCTTCACCTACGACGAGCGGCCGATGGTGCAGGCGGGCGACGTTGCAGCCGGCCACGCCTTCGTTGGTGCCATGGTGGACGTCTTCGGCAACGAGAAGGATCTCGGCTACGTGATCCCCGAGGAGGGGGCGACCATGTACCAGGAGGACATCTGCGTCCTGAAGAGCGCGCCGAACAAGGAGAACGCGCTGAAGTTCCTGCAGTTCTATACGCAGCCGGAAATCGTCGCCCTTAACGTCTCGCAGCAGACCAACGGCACGGCCAACGTGCCGGCACGGCAATTGACCCCGGAAAAGATCAAGAATAGCAAGGAAATCAACCCGCCGGCCGAGACGATGGCGCGTCTCCAGATCTTCGAGGACCTGGGCCCGGCGCTGCGCCAGGTGGACCGCGTCTGGACGCGGGTCAAGACCGCACAGTGAGAACGGACGATCCCCGCCCGTCGCCGGACGGGCGGGATTTCGAGGAGAGGGACGACGTGTCGAAACGCATTCTGAAGCTCGTTCAGTCCGACGACCTCAGGCGGTCGAAATCCGACAAGCTGCTGGCGCACTACATCGAGCGCAACATCGCCGACCTTCCCTTCGAGACAGCGCGCTCCATCGCTCAGCGCCTGCAGCTCTCGCCGATGACCGTCGGGCGCTATCTGCGCCGCATGGGCTTCGACGGCCTCGACGAGTTGAAGAACGAACTCCGGCACGGCAGCGCCAACCCGGCCTGGCAGGTCAAGGGGCGTTTCGAGGGGCTGGAGCAGGATCGCAAGGAGGGCAAGCTGCTTGCCGGCCTCATTCAGCAGCAGATCGACAATCTCACGCAGATCTATGCCGTGGTCCAGTCACCGGAATGGCAGGAGACCATCGACGCGCTGATAGGCGCCACGGAGGTCTATGTCGCCGCCTACCAGAACGTGCGCGGCGTCGCGCAGTATTTCGCCAGCCAGCTTTCCTATACGCGCCCGCGTGTGCAGTTCGTCGACGGCCTCAACGGCACCTATTCCGAGCTGCTCGACGGCTCGGTGGAGGGCCGGCTGCTCTTCCTGCACGACGTCCGCCGTTTTGCCGCCAAGGCGAGGCCCCTGGCGCAGGAGGCCCGGCGCGCCGGCGTGAAGGTCGTGCTCCTGACCGACGAATTCTGCCCCTGGGGGCCGGAGGTCTCGGATATCTGCCTCATCGTGCCCGGTTCGCACGGCCCCCTGTGGGACGGCGCCGCGACCATGACGGCCGTCATGGATCTCATGCTGTCCAACGTCATCGTCGTCCTCGGCGAGGAGGTGAACGAGCGCGTGGAGACGCTCACGCGCCTCCAGGACATCTTCGGGGATTTCGAGGCCTGAGGCCGGGCCTTCCTTCTATTTCCCTTCGCTCTCGGGCTCGACCGTCAGCTTGACGCGGTCGGCGGCAAGGCGCGTGCGGGAGAACTGGATCGGCCGGCCGGCAAGATCGGTATTGATCGCCGTCGCCACGAGGATGATCGCCCCCGGCGAGAGCTTCAGGTGGCGGATGTCCTCGCCTTCGGCATGGATGGCCGATATTTCCGTCGAGCGGCGCACATAGTCCGGCACGCCGAGGTCGCGGAAGGCGGCGGTGATGGAGCGCGTCCGCTCATAGGCCGATGCGATATCGCCGAAACGGTCGGCCGGAAAATAGTGCGTGGCGCGCGAGATCGGCCGCTTGTCGGCGCTGTTCACCGTTTCGAGCCGCACGCAGGGCGTTCCCGCCGCAAGCCCCAGCGCTTGCGCCACCGTGGCGGATGCCGGTTCCGTCGCCGTGCCGAGCAGCCGCCCTTCCAGTTCCTTCGCCTGGTTGCCGAGACCCTGTGAGAAGCGGGTACGGCGCGAGATCGGAAAGCGCAGCCGGTCGCGCCGCTCGATGCGCGTGCCGATGCCCTGGACCGGCCGGACGATGCCTTCCTCCGCAAGCGATGCCATGGCGCTGCGCACCGTATGCCGGTTCACGCCGAAGCGGGCGGCGAGCGCCGTCTCCGGCGGCATCATGCCGGTCTCGTCGAAATCGCCATTGTTGATCGCAAGGCGCATGCGATCCGCGATCTGCCGCCAGAGCGCCACGCCCGATTGCCGTTCCACCATTTTCGCCCCCGCGATCGTCCTCTGTCACACCCTTGTCATTCCCGCCGTTTAGGAGGAGACTTAGATGTTCGGTTGTCTAGATTAATAGACATTTGGAGATGAGGCAATGGCATCAATTGGAAAAACCGCCGAGACGGGCGGACGGCAAAGGGCGATGGGCCTTCTTGCCAAGGCCGGCCGGGCCGAATTGCAGGCGGCCTGGGATGCGCTCGAAGTTAAGCCCGCGGTCGAGCCGGTGCGCGGGCCGGAAACGGGTCTCGTCATGGTGCGCGGGCGCATCGGTGGCGGCGGCGCGCCGTTCAATCTCGGCGAAGCGACGGTGAGCCGCGCGAGCATCCGCCTCGACGACGGTACGGTCGGCCACGGCCAGGCGCTCGGCACGGACGGCGCCAAGGCGCGGCTCGCGGCGATCTTCGATGCGCTGTTCCAGCAGCCGGCCCGCACGGGCGATGTCGAGGCGTTGCTTGCCGCCATCGAGGCGCGCATTGCCGGGGAGGATGCCGGGAAGGCCCGCCGGACGGCTGCCACCCGCGTCGATTTCTTCACCATGGTACGGGGAGAGGATTGATGTCTCACGATACGCTCGCCTTTGCCGGCGGCTTCAAGGAACCGGTCTTGGAAGCTCAGGCCGTTTTCCGCACGCTGATGGACTGCATGGCCCGCCCGGGCACGATCGGCTCCGTGGTTGCCACCGTCGCCCCGCCCGCGCCGCTTTGCGCCGCTGCCGGGGCCGTCGCGCTGACGCTGTGCGACAACGACACCCCCGTCTGGCTGACGCCGGCGCTCGGCGCCTCGGCTCTGCCCGGCTGGCTCGCTTTCCATGCCGGCGCGGCCGTCACCGACGAGCGGCACGCCGCCCGCTTCGCCTTCATCGAGAAAGGCGCGATGCTGCCCAGTCCCGATCTCTTCGCGCAGGGCACACAGGAATATCCGGATCGTTCGACGACGCTGGTGGTCGAGATCGAGGCCTTCATGGGCGGACGTCCGCTCACGCTGACGGGGCCGGGCATCCGCACCGTGGAGGAGATCGCGCCTGTCGGCCTGCCGGAGATGTTCCCGCATTTCTGGGCCGAGAACCGGCGCAGTTTCCCGCGCGGCGTCGACCTGATCCTTGTTGCCGGCGATGCCGTCCTCTGCCTGCCCCGCACCACCGCCTTCCGCGTGAAGGAGGCCTGAGCCATGTACGTTGCCGTCAAGGGTGGCGAAGCCGCCATTTCCAACGCCCATCGACTTCTCGCCGACCGCCGCCGCGGCGACCGTTTGCTGCCGGCGATACGTATCGAGCAGATCGTCGCCCAACTCGGCCTTGCCGTCGACCGGGTGATGGTGGAGGCCTCGCTTTATGACCGGTCGCTCGCCGCGCTTGCCGTCCGGCAGGCGCGCGGCGACATGATCGAGGCGATCTTCATCCTGCGCGCCTACCGGACGACGCTGCCGCGCTTCGGTTATTCGAGGCCCGTCGAGACGGGCGCCATGCTCGTCGAGCGCCGCGTCTCGGCGACCTACAAGGATCTGCCGGGCGGCCAACTCCTCGGGCCCACCTTCGACTACACGCACCGCCTGCTCGACCCGTCGCTCCTGACGGACGAGGAGGTGGACGCGCCGCTGGAGCGCGAGGAGGCCGGCGAGCCCGTCATGCGCGTTTCCGACATCCTTGCCGGCGAAGGTCTCGTCGAGGACGACGGCAGCCTGCCGGAAGGCCACGTGCCGGGCGACCTTACCCGCGAGCCGCTGGAATTTCCCATGGCGCGGGACCTTCGCCTCCAGGCGCTCGCCCGCGGCGACGAGGGCTTTCTGCTGGCACTCGGCTATTCCACGCAGCGCGGCTATGCCCGCACCCATCCCTTCGTCGGCGAGGTGCGCATCGGCGAGGTCGAGGTGGAGCTGGACATGCCGGAGCTCGGCTTTGCCGTCTCGCTCGGGCGCATCCAGGTGACCGAATGCCAGATGATCGCGCAATTCAAGGGTTCGGCGAAGAACCCGCCGCAGTTCACCCGCGGCTATGGTCTCGTCTTCGGCCAGAGCGAGCGCAAGGCCATGGCCATGTCGCTGGTCGACCGGGCGCTGCGCGCGGAGGAATTCGGCGAGGATATCGTCGCTCCGGCGCAGGACGAGGAATTCGTCATCTCCCATTCCGACAACGTGCAGGCGACCGGTTTCGTCGAGCACCTGAAGCTCCCGCATTACGTGGATTTCCAGGCCGAGCTCGATCTCGTGCGCCGCATGCGGCGCGAATACGAGAGCGCGCAGAACGAAGACCTTCCGGAGGCCGCAGAATGACGACCGCAGACCTCGCAACCTACAACTTCGCCTATCTCGACGAGCAGACAAAGCGCATGATCCGCCGGGCGATCCTGAAGGCGATCGCCATCCCCGGCTACCAGGTGCCCTTCGCCTCGCGCGAAATGCCCATGCCCTACGGCTGGGGCACCGGCGGCGTACAGGTGACGGCGGCGATCCTCGGCCCGAAGGATGTGCTGAAGGTCATCGACCAGGGGGCGGACGACACGACCAACGCCGTCTCCATCCGCGCCTTCTTCCAGAAGGTCGCCAATGTAGCGGTGACGACGAGGACGCGCGAAGCGACGATCATCCAGACGCGCCACCGCATCCCCGAAGAGAAGCTGACGTCCGGCCAGACGCTCGTCTACCAGGTGCCGATTCCCGAGCCCTTGCGGTTCCTCGAGCCGCGCGAGACCGAGACCCGAAAGATGCATGCACTGGAGGAATACGGCCTGATGCATGTGAAGCTCTACGAGGATATCGCGCGCAACGGCCATATCGCCACGACCTATGCCTATCCGGTGAAGGTGGAGGGCCGCTATGTCATGGATCCGTCGCCGACGCCGAAATTCGACAACCCGAAGATGCACATGTCGGAGGCGCTCCAGCTTTTCGGCGCAGGCCGCGAGAAGCGCATCTACGCGGTGCCGCCCTATACGGACGTGGTCAGCCTCGATTTCGAGGACCACCCCTTCGAGATCCAGACCTTCGACAAGCCCTGCGCTCTCTGCGGCGCCGAAGACGTCTATCTCGACGAAGTGGTGCTCGACGACAGGGGCGGGCGGATGTTCGTCTGCTCGGACACCGACCATTGCGAACAACGCTGCGCGAGCGGCCACCGCGGCCGCCTCGCCCATGAGAAGGAGGTTGTGGAATGAACCCTCGTTACGACATGATCCGGCGCCACCCCCCTCTGTCCTGCCGGACATCTCTCTCACGAGCAGGGCCATTGCATATAAAATTCGACGTGGCCGTTCTTTCCTTCTCCCCAGCGGGGAGAAGGTGGCCCGAAGGGACGGATGAGGGGGCGAGGCAGATGGAATCTTTAACTTCTTCCTGCCTTCGGCATCCCCCTCATCCGCCTGCCGGCACCTTCTCCCCGCCGGGGAGAAGGGGATGTGGCGGCGTTTCCATTCCATATGCGACTGCTGCTGCTTGCCATACCACGGAGGCCGCCCAATGACCGACGCCCCGCTTCTCAAGGTCCGCGACATTTCGAAATTCTACGGCGCGCGCATCGGTTGCCGGAACGTCTCCTTCGATCTCTGGCCCGGCGAGGTGCTGGCGATCGTCGGCGAATCCGGCTCCGGCAAGACGACGCTGCTCAATTGCCTCGCCACCCGGCTGATGCCAATCTCCGGCTCGGTCGAGTACCGCATGCGCGACGGCACCATGCGCGATCTTGCCCGCATGAGCGAGGCGGAACGCCGCTTCCTGATGCGCACGGACTGGGGCTTCGTCCACCAGAATCCGGCGGACGGCCTGCGCATGGCGGTCTCGGCCGGCGCCAATGTCGGCGAGCGCCTGATGGCCGTCGGCGAGCGGCACTACGGCAATATCCGCGAGACGGCCGGCGATTGGCTGGGCCGTGTCGAGATCGGCACCGACCGCATCGACGACCAGCCGCGCGCCTTTTCCGGCGGCATGCGCCAGCGCCTCCAGATCGCCCGCAACCTCGTGACCTCGCCGCGCCTCGTCTTCATGGACGAGCCGACGGGCGGCCTCGACGTCTCGGTGCAGGCGCGCCTGCTCGACCTCCTGCGCAGTCTCGTGCAGGACCTCGGCCTTTCGGCGATCGTCGTCACGCACGACCTTGCCGTCGCGCGCCTCCTGTCGCACCGCATGATGGTGATGAAGGACGGCCTCGTCATCGAGCAGGGCCTGACAGACCGCGTGCTCGACGATCCGCGCGAAGCCTATACCCAGCTCCTCGTCTCCTCCATCCTGCAGGTGTGACCATGCCGACCCCGCTCGTTGTTTCCGAAGTGGCGAAGAGCTTCACCATGCATCTTCGCGACGGCATCCGCCTGCCGGTGGTGTCGAACGTCGCCTTCTCGGTGAAAGCCGGCGAATGCGTCGTGCTGGGCGGCCCGTCCGGCATCGGCAAGAGTTCGCTTCTGAAGATGGTCTACGGCAACTATGCCGTCGACAGCGGCCAGATCCTTGTCGAGCACGAAGGCAGGCTTGTCGATCTGGCGACGGCCGATCCCCGCACGGTCCTTGCCGTACGCCGCGGCACGCTTGGCTATGTCAGCCAGTTCCTGCGCACCGTGCCGCGCGTCGCCGCCGTGGATGTCGTCGCCGAACCGCTCACCGCCCGGGGCGTCGATGCAGCGGAGGCGAGGCACGCGGCGGAAACGATGCTCGCACGGCTCAACCTGCCGCGCGAACTCTGGCAGCTTCCGCCCGCCACCTTTTCCGGCGGCGAGCAGCAGCGCGTCAACATCGCCCGCGGCTTCATCACCGATCACCGCATCCTGCTGCTCGACGAACCGACCGCCTCGCTCGACGCGACGAACCGCGCCGTCGTCGTTGCCATGATCGCGGAGAAGAAGGCGGCCGGCGTCGCGCTTCTCGGCATCTTCCACGACGAGGATGTGCGCGGCAAGATCGCCGACCGCGTCGTCGACGTCTCCGCCTTCTCGCCGCGAAAGGCCGCTGCATGACAAAACTGTCCGAAACGCCGCTGGTCCACCCGACGGCCCATGTCGCCGGATGCACGCTCGGCCGCTATACGGAGATTTCCGAGCGCTGCCGCATCAGCGAAACCGAACTCGGCGACTATTCCTACGTCATGGAAGACGGTTCGGTCTGGTGCGCGACGATCGGCAAGTTCGCCAACATCGCGTCCTCGGTGCGCATCAATGCGACGAACCATCCGATGTGGCGGGCGACGCTGCACCATTTCACCTATCGCGCCAACGACTACTGGCCGGACGCCGACCAGGAGGCCGATTTCTTTGCCTGGCGGCGCGAGCATCGCGTCACGGTCGGCCATGACGTGTGGATCGGGCACGGCGCCACCATCCTGCCGGGTGTCACGATCGGCAACGGCGCCGTCATAGGATCGGGTGCGGTCGTCACGAAAGACGTCGCCCCCTACACGGTCGTCGGGGGCGTCGCGGCGAAAGTCATCCGTGAGCGTTTCCCCCGAAGCATTGCCGAACGCATGGAAAAACTCGCCTGGTGGGACTGGGATCATGCCCGGCTGCGCGATGCGCTCGACGGCTTTCGCAAACTTGACGCAGAAGCCTTCCTCAGCCGTCACGGCGGTTGAGGGCATCCGTCGGATGCCGGAATTCCAGGCCTGTGGACTGTAATCTTTCCGACATCGAACTGACATCGCCCCTTCATCGACAGCGTTTAGAGCCAATCCGGAAAACGACACGGTCCCCTTGGGGACCTGACGCCCGGAAGAGAGGATCCGCCATGTTCCGACTGAAGAATGTCACCCGCCGCTTCGGCGCGCGCGTCGCGGTCGACGACGTGACTTTCGACATCCCCGAGGGCCAGATGGTCGGCGTCATCGGCCGGTCCGGCGCGGGCAAGTCCACCATGCTGCGCATGATCAACCGGCTTGCCGATCCGAGCGAAGGCTCGATCCATTTCGGCGACGTCGAGGTCTCGGCGCTGCGCGGCGCGGACCTGCGCAACTGGCAGCGCGATTGCGCGATGATCTTCCAGCAGTTCAACCTCGTGCCCCGCCTCGACGTGCTGACCAACGTGCTGCTCGGCCGTCTCAATCATCGTCCCACAGTGCTCAGCATCCTCAACATGTTCACCCGCGAGGAACGCATCATGGCGATCGCCGCGCTCGAACGCCTCGGCATCGAGCAGACGGCGCTGCAGCCGGCCGGCACGCTCTCCGGAGGCCAGCAGCAGCGCGTGGCTATCGCCCGTGCCCTCATGCAGAATCCGAAGATGCTGCTGGCGGACGAGCCGATCGCCTCGCTCGATCCGCTGAACGCCAAGATCGTCATGGACGCGCTGCGCGACATCAACGAGCGCGAGGGCATCACCGTCGTCACCAACCTGCACACGCTCGATACGGCCCGCGCCTATTGCGAACGCATCATCGGCATGTCCGCCGGCCGCGTCGTCTTCGACGGACCGGCGCGCGACCTCGACGCGGAAGCCGTGCGCACGATCTACGGTTCCGGCGCCGATGGCGCGGAGATCGACGAGAGCGTCACCTCCACGGCGATCCGCAATCCGGCCCGCCAGGACAACGTCAAGCAATCCGCCAGCCCGACACCGCTGGTACTGGCCGGCCTCTGAGCCCGCCGGGATCGAACGGCCCGCGTCAAGGGTCATAACCTTTCGAGGTCCGGCGAAGCCGGCCAAACAGGAGAAAGATCATGCTGAAGAAAGCTCTTCTCGGCGCCGTCGCGCTCATCGCGCTCGCCGGCCACGCCCAGGCCGAGGACCTCAAGGAATTCCGCGTCGGCATCATTGGCGGCGAGAACGAAGCCGATCGCCTGCGCAACTACCAGTGCCTCGGTGATCACCTGAAGGCCGAACTCGGTTTCGAGAAGGTCTCCTTCTTCCCGGCTGCCGACTATGACGGCGTCATCCAGGGCCTGCTCGGCGGCACGCTCGATTATGCCGAACTCGGCGCTTCGGGCTTCGCCAAGATCTATCTTGCCGACCCGAAGGCCGTCGAGCCGATCCTGACGACGGTTCAGACGGACGGCTCGACCGGCTACTATTCGATCATGGTCGCCCGCGAGGATTCCGGCATCACCAAGCTCGAAGACCTCAAGGGCAAGAAGCTCGGCTTTGCCGACCCGGATTCCACCTCCGGCTATCTCATCCCGCTCGTCACCCTGCCGCAATCGGTCGGCGCGCCGGTCAAGGAATATTTCGGTGAGACCGGCTTCGGTGGCGGCCACGAGAACCTCGTCCTCGAAGTCATGAAGGGCACTTTCGACGCCGGCACGACCTTCGGCTCGGGCGTCGGCGAATGGAAGGACGGCTACACGTCCGGCAATCTCCACAAGATGGTCGAGAAGGGCATTCTCGACATGAACGACGTCGTCGAGATCTGGAAGTCGCCGCTGATCCCGAACGGCCCGATCGTCGTGCGCACCTCCATGGAAAACGACATGAAGGCGAAGTTCAAGCAGTTCATGCTCGACCTGCCGAAGAAGGACGCCGCCTGCTTCGCCGCCGTCATGGGCGGCGATTTCACGGCCTTCACGGAAGTCAACGTCGACTTCTACAAGCCGATCATCGACGCCCGCAAGGCGACGATCGGCGGCTGATAAGAGCGCCGGCGCGTTGAGGACGGCGCGAAGCCGCCCTCAACGCTGGCGCCGGCATTGTCAAGGAACGCGCAGACCATGGCCATGAACACGCTTCACGACGGCTTCAGCGAGAAGGGGGCGCTGATCGAGCGGCACTTCCATGAACTGAGCGCCCGCCGCCGGCTCTATACCTGGCTTGGCCTTGCCGCTCTCATCGTCGCGCTCACCGGCTCGCTATGGTTCGCCAACGAGACCAATGCGGGAAAATTCCTCGACCGCCTGCCGCATTTCTTCGATTTCATCGACGACATGGTGCCGCGCGATGGCTGGGAAATCTTCCGCGCGCTGTTCGACCTGCCGTCGCCCTATGACGACGGCAGCTTCAAGTACAATTATCCGGAAGGCCGACTCTATCTGATCGGCGGCCTCTATGTGCCGGAATATTTCCACAAGATGCTGGAAACGCTGAACATTGCGTTCTTCTCCACCATCATCGGCATGGTCTTCGGCTTCCTGCTATCCTTCCTTGCGGCGAAGAATCTCGTGGCGAACCGGCTCGTTCGCGGTTCCGTGCGCCGCTTCATGGAAGTGCTGCGCGCCTTCCCGGAGGTGGTGCTTGCCGGCTTCTTCCTCGCCATCCTGTCGATCGGGCCGCTGCCGGCGGTCATCGCCGTGTCGATCCATACGGTCGGCGCGCTTGGCAAGCTCTTCTTCGAGGCGGTGGAGAATGTCGACATGAAGGCGGAGGAGGGGCTTCGCGCCGTCGGCGCAAGCTGGATGGAGCGCGTCTGGTTCGCGATCGTGCCGCAGGTAGCGCCGAACTTCATGAGCTACTTCCTCCTGCGCCTCGAGATCAACGTGCGCGCCTCGACCATCATCGGCGCCGTCGGCGGCGGCGGCATCGGCGAATTGCTACGGCTTTCCATCGGGCAGGGCCATGCGGCCAAGACGCTCGCCATCGTGCTGCTCCTGCTCCTTACCATCGTCGCCGTCGACCAGTTCTCCGCCTGGCTGCGGCGCCGGCTCGTCGGCGACCATGCCTTCCGCCCGGCCCCATAGGAGCGCGTCATGACGATCCTCAATCCCGCACAGATGGACGAGATCGCGGCGCGCCATCCCGCCGTCTTCGACCGCTCTTTCTGGCAGCGCTTTCGCGCCCCGATCATCGCCGGCGGTCTCGTGCTCTATGTGCTTTACTGCTGGTGGTTTTTCGCCATCGGCCATGTGCTCGGCACCGCCAACTGGGGCATTGCCGGGACCTATCTCGCCGACTGGGTCTCCTACGAGGTGCGCCCGGAAGTGACGATCCATGCGGACGGCGCGATGGAACTCGACTATCCGCGCTTTTCCCCCCTCGGCCCGAATGCCGAGCCCGACTGGGTGGAGATCGAGCGGGGCACGATGATCCGCACGATCCCGGCCGCCGACGCGGTTGCGACAACCGGCGGCAAACCCGCCTCGATGGGTTTCATGGGAGCGGGCGGCAGCGTGGGTGGCTCGGCAGCGCGCACCACGGCCGCTGCAGCGACGCGCGAGGAGGAGGTAGTCAAACGTGCGAAGATCACCCTCAATTCCTCCACCAGCGTCGAGGTCGTGCCGGAGCGGGTGACCGTACAGCACGCCGGCGAGACGCTTGCCGTCGATATCGGCGGTGGCAGGGTGACGGCGGAGGGCGCCTTGCCTGCCTGGGCCGCGCAGAAGGAGCCGGGCGGCAAGATCACGGTTTCCTTCGGCCTTTCCGGCTGGGGGGAGATCGAGGCGGACGACGTCACGATCCGCCGCCGCTTCCCCGGCTGGGCGAATTTCCTGTTCGACACGAATTCGCCCTTTCACGGCAAGTCGCTGTCGGAGGTCTTCTCGCTGGTGGCGTCGGGCGAGCGGATCGACCCGGCGCGGTCGAACCTCTCGCTTGCCTGGGACAACATTCTCTACAATGCCGAATGGCAGCATCTCGACGTCTGGACGAAACTGCTCCAGACCATCGTGATGGCCTTCGTCGGCACGCTCTTCGCGATGCTGCTCGCCTTCCCGCTTTCCTTCCTTGCCGCGCGCAACATCACGCGCAACCGGGTCTTCAATCAGGTGACAAAGCGCCTCTTCGATTTCCTGCGTTCGGTCGACATGCTCATCTGGGCACTGTTCTTCACCCGTGCCTTCGGTCCGGGGCCGCTTGCCGGCATGTCGGCCATCTTCTTCACGGATACGGGAACGCTGGGTAAACTCTATTCCGAAGCGCTGGAGAATATCGACGACAGGCAGCGCGAGGGCGTAAAGTCGGTCGGCGCGGCGCCGGTCGCGGTGCAGCGCTTCGGCGTCCTGCCGCAGGTCATGCCGCTCTTCGCCTCGCAGGCGCTCTATTTCTGGGAATCGAACACCCGTTCGGCCACCATTATCGGCGCGGTCGGGGCAGGCGGTATCGGCCTCAAGCTCTGGGAGGCGATGCGCACCAATTCGGACTGGGAGAACGTCGCCTACATGGTTCTCCTCATTCTCGCCGTCGTCTTCGTCTTCGACGGCATATCCAACGCGCTGCGCTCGCGCCTGATGGGCAGGCCGGCGCATTAATCGGCGTGGCGGCATGGTGCTGCCACACGAATCCCGTCACTATGCGGCGGCGCCCTTCCGGCGGCGCCGAAGACTTCTCACAGGAACAGGCCCCGTGCGTTACGCTCTCTATTTCACCCCGCCCGCAAGCGATCCGCTGACCCTGACGGCCGCGGCCTGGCTGGGGCGTAACGCGTTTACCGGCGCGCCGCTGGAGCAGCCGGCCGCCGCCGGCTTCGACGCGGCGGCGCTTGCCGGGCTGACGGCTGATCCGCGCCGCTATGGCCTCCACGCCACGCTGAAGGCGCCGTTCACGCTTGCCGAGGGCCGCAGCGAGGCCGAACTCGTGACCGAGATCGGCCATTTCGTCGCAGAGGCCGAGCCCTTTGAAATCCCGGAGGTCGTCGTCGGCCGGCTCGGCTCCTTCTTCGCGCTGGTGCCGGGCGATCATTGCGATGCCTTGCAGGCCTTCGCCGGCGAAGTGGTCCGCCGCTTCGAGCGGTTCCGCGCGCCGCTCACCTCCGCCGACATCGCTCGCCGCAAGCCGGACGAACTGACCGCCGACGAGCGCCAGAACCTCGTGCAATGGGGCTACCCTTACGTCTTCGACGCGTTCCGCTTCCACATGACGCTGACGGGGCGCGTTCCAGCCGAGCGGCGCGATGGCGTGGAAGCCGTGCTTCTCGACCGCTTTGCCGCCTTCCACGGCCGGCCGCTTCCCATCGGCGGACTCGCGCTCTTCCGCGAGCCCTCGCGCGGCGCCGACTTCACCGTCCATTCTCTCTTCCCGCTCGGGGGAGAAGCCAACAGAAAGACCGCATGACATGACCCGCGAAACCGTTCTTTCCAATGCCCGTATCGTGCTGGAGGACAGCATTCTCGACGGCACGCTCGTGCTGCGCGACGGCCTGATCGCCGACATCTCCGAGGGCTTCTCCGCCGGCGGTGAGGACATGGAAGGGGACTTCCTCATCCCCGGCCTTGTCGAGCTGCACACCGACCATCTCGAAGCGCACTATTCGCCGCGGCCCGGCGTGCGCTGGGGCAAGACGGCGGCGATCCAGTCGCACGACGCGCAGGTCGTCACCTCCGGCATCACGACCGTCTTCGATTGCCTGCGCATGGGCTCGGACGCCGACGGCGGCTTCGAGAAGGGCGAGATGCGCGCCATGGCCGACGCCATCGCCGAGGCCCAGAACGAAGACCGCCTGCGCGCCCAGCATCTGATCCATCTGCGCTGCGAGGTCTCGACCGACAATGTGCTCGACCATTACGAGGAATTCGAGGACGACCCGCTGGTCCGCCTCGTCTCGCTGATGGACCATGCGCCCGGCCAGCGCCAGTTCCAGACGATGGACCAGTACGTCCTCTACTACAAGAAGAAGCGCGGCCTGACGGACGACGAGTTCGCCGACTTCTGCAGGCGTCAGCAGGCGCTTTCCGCCCGCTATGCCAAGCCGCATCGCGATGCCATCGCCGCCTCCTGCGCCGCCCGCAACATTTCGGTCGCAAGCCATGACGATGCGACGCTGGAGCATGTCGAGGAGGCGATCGGCTACGGCATCCGCCTTGCCGAATTCCCGACGAGCGTCGAGGCCGCGAAGGCCTCCCACGGCGCCGGCATGAGCGTCCTGATGGGGGCGCCGAACATCGTGCGCGGCAAGTCGCATTCCGGCAACATCGCCGCGCGGGACCTTGCCGGCATGGGCGTGCTCGACGTGCTCTCCTCCGACTACGTGCCCTTCAGCCTGATGCACGCCCCCTTCATCCTCGCCGACGAGGTGGAGGGCATCGACCTGCCGAAGGCGATCTCGATGGTGTCCGCGACGCCGGCCCGCACCGTCGGGCTCGATGACCGCGGCACAATCGCGCCGGGCCTGCGCGCCGACATCGTGCGCGTGCGCCGTCCCTCTGGCGTTCCGGTCGTTCGCTCCGTCTGGCGGCAGGGCAAGCGCGTCGCATGAGCATGAAGGTTGAAGCCGGGGCGATGGTCGTCGTCGTCGGCCCGAGCGGGGCGGGCAAGGACAGCGTCATGGCCTATGCCGCCCGGCATTTTGCCGGGGAAAGCCGTATCGCCTTCGTGCGCCGCGTCATCACCCGCCCGGCCGATGCCGGCGGCGAGGCGCATGAGGCGATCGATGCGGCGGGATTCTGCAGGCGCGCAGCCGAGGGCGCCTTCGCCGTCTCCTGGGAGGCGCACGGCCTTTCCTACGGCATTCCGCGCGAGACGCTGGACCGGCTGGCGGACGGCATGACGCTGATCGCCAACGGCAGCCGCTCGGCGCTTGCGGATTTCGCCGACGCCTATCCGCGGCTGAAGGTCGTGCTGATCACCGCCCGCCCGGATGTGCTGGCCGCGCGCCTTGCCGCCCGCGGCCGGGAGAGCATCGAGGCGATCGCGCGTCGCCTTGAGCGCACGGTGCCGGAGATCGTCGTTGCCGCCGACACGGTCGTCATCGACAACAGCGGCCCGCTCGAAGAGGCGGGGGAGGCGTTCGTGCGACTGCTGGTCTCCACCCTTGCCGAAAGGGGCTGAGGTTATCGCTTGCTGCCCCGGGGCAGGGGACGGGTGAGAATGAAGAGCGCGCTTGCCGACAGGACGAGTCCAACGGCGACGGCGGCAAGCGGCGAGGGCTGGATGCGATACCAGAAGAACCCGTAGCTTGCGGCGATCAGGCAGATCGCGACGGCCTTCGTGCGCGCGGAAATCGCGCCCTCGCGCTGCCAGTTCACCAGCGGCGGGCCGAGCGTGCGATGATTGAGCAGCCAGTGCTCCAGGCGAGGAGAGGAGCGCGAGAAGCACCAGACGGCGACAAGCAGGAACGGCGTCGTCGGCAGCAGCGGCAGGAAGGCGCCGAGAATGCCGAGCGCCGTCATCACAAGGCCGGCGGCCATATAGATCGCGCGCACCCAAACCCCCGTCGAAAACGCCGTACCGCTCAGATAGAGTGTTCTTCCCGTGTGTCCAAGGGTCTCGAATGCCGCAGGGCCGATCTCCTCAGGCCGGCTTGCTGTCGACCGTCCCTTTGATCGGTTTTGCCTTCGCCGCGGCTTTCTTGGTGGACTTGGCGGGCTTGGCCTGCGCCGTGCCGGAGATTTCGATCAGCGGCTTCTTCGTTTTTACCGGCGCCTTCTCTGTGCCGAGCGCCACGCGCTCGAATTCCTCGCGCTCGCGCACCGCCTGCTCCCAATGCTCGCCGTCGCGCCCGTGCGGCCGCCCTGCCTCTTCCCAGAGCGCATAGGCCCGTTTGCTGATCCATTCCCTTCGCGCGTCCGTCATGGTCTGTCCTCGTTCTACGTGAAGTGACGCCGTGCCGGTACGCTGCGGGTTTTCTCGGGCAGGAACCGGAACACGGAACTCGCCGGACGGCCGGGAACCTTCCACCGGCGGTCCAGATATTCGGTGCACCATGCTCCGGGCGATGCCCTCGGGCGGAGCAGGTCTGCTTCATGCGATTCGCGCCGTTAGGATGCGCTCAAAGCGTGAGGCCTTCAAGCGGGCGGGATGCGACAGGATGGCTCGTCCCCGCGTGATGGAAAATCTCCCTCCGGCCGCGGCGAAACAGCCGAATTTAGGAAAAGTTTCACCCCTTCGGGTGGACAGTGCCGATCTCGCCAACGTATTGTCCGCATGAGAGAATATTCACCGCGAACCATAGAGCGAGAGGCAGGGCGTTTGGCAGCATCGAGGCGACAGCATCGACCGATCCGTCGGGCGCTTTGCCTTCTCTGCACCGGCTTGGCCTGTCTTTTCCTACTGGTGGCCTCGCCCTCGGTGTCCATTGCGGCCGGCATTCCGGCAAAGGCATTCCGTTGCGGCGCGCAGAAGGCGGCAGGCCAGGCGGCCGGCCTCGATGGTTTGCAACGCCAGGCACGTTCCGCCGGTGAGGCGCCGCCGCCCGGTTTCGCCGGTATCCTGGAGCCGCTCGGAAGCGGTCCTGCCCTTCCGGCAAGGGCCGATGCCGCGCCCGTTCCGGTTTCCGTTGGCAGGGCCGGCACGCGCCGTCCGGCAACAGCCGGCGCGCGGGCGCCTCCGGCATGGATACCTTCCTGACGGCTGCACCGCCCACGGTCGCGTGCAGCCTTCCCCGATGCCGGCATGCCGGACGAGAGAAGTTCTGACGTTCAAAAGCGATCGACCCGACGATGACAGGTGAAGCGATTCTGGTGCTGCTGGTGTGTCTCCCCTTTGCGGGAAGTCTGGCCGCGACCATCCTTCTTCGCACGGATTCCCGCGTGCTCGCCGCCCGCATAGCCGGCGGGGTGACGCTCGCCGGCTTCGTGATGACGGCCATGCTCTATCCTGCCGTTCGAGGCGGCGGCAAGGTGCGGCTCGACCTTGAATGGCTGCCGCAACTCGGGCTGAACGTTACCCTGCGCATGGACGGCTTCGCCTGGCTCTTCGCCATGCTCGTCACCGGCATCGGTTTCCTCGTCGTTCTTTATGCCCGCTACTATATGTCGGAGGAGGACCCGGTCCCGCGCTTCTTCTCCTTCCTGCTTGCCTTCATGGGTTCGATGCTCGGCATCGTTCTTTCCGGCAACGTCATCCTGCTCTCCGTGTTCTGGGAGCTGACGAGCATCTTCTCCTTCCTGCTCATCAGCTACTGGCACAACAATGCGGCCGCGCGCGACGGCGCACGCATGGCGCTGACGATCACCGGCATCGGCGGCTTCTGCCTGCTCGCCGGCTTCCTGGTGCTCGGCCATATCGCCGGCAGCTACGATCTCGACATCATCCTTTCGTCCGGCGACGCGATCAAGGCGCATCCGCTCTATCTCACGACGCTCGTCCTCATCCTCATCGGCGCATTGACCAAGAGCGCGCAGGTGCCCTTCCATTTCTGGCTGCCCAACGCCATGGCGGCGCCGACGCCGGTTTCGGCCTATCTTCATTCGGCGACCATGGTGAAGGCCGGCGTCTTCCTGCTCGTGCGGCTCTGGCCGGCGCTGTCCGGCACCTATGAGTGGTTCATGCTTGTCGGCATCGCCGGCATCTGCACGCTGCTGCTCGGCGCCTATTTCGCCATGTTCCAGCAGGACCTGAAGGGCCTGCTCGCCTATTCGACGATCAGCCATCTCGGCCTCATCACGACGCTGCTCAGCCTCGGCAGCCCGCTCGCCGCCGTGGCCGCGATCTTCCACATGATGAACCACGCCACCTTCAAGGCGTCGCTCTTCATGGCCGCCGGCATCATCGACCACGAGACCGGCACGCGCGATATGCGACGATTGAGCGGCCTCTTCAAATATCTGCCGATCACCGGCACGCTCGCCATGGTGGCGAGCGCGGCGATGGCGGGCGTGCCGCTGCTCAACGGCTTCATCTCCAAGGAGATGTTCTTTGCCGAGGCGGTGGAGACCCATGCGGATTCGGTGCTCGACCGCATGCTGCCCTATGTCGCGACCTTGGCCGGGGCCTTCTCCGTCGCCTATTCGATCCGCTTCATCCATGTCGTCTTCTTCGGCCCTCCGCCGACCGACCTGCCCAAGCCCAAGCCGCACGAGCCGCCGCACTGGATGCGCTTTCCGGTCGAGTTCCTGGTGTTCGCCTGCCTCGTCGTCGGCATCGTGCCGAGCCTGTCGATCGGCCCGTTCCTGCATTCCGCCGTCCTTTCGGTGCTTGGGCCGCGCACGCCCGAATACAGCCTCGCCATCTGGCATGGGGTCAACACGCCGCTGATCATGAGCGTGATCGCGCTGATCGGCGGGGCCGCGCTCTACGCCTTCCTCAAGGATTATCTGGCGCGCTGCGACGACGGGCCGCCGCTCTTCCGCCATCTCGTCGGCCAGCGCATCTTCGAGCGCGTGCTGGTCACGGTCTCGTGGAAATGGGCGCGCTGGCTGGAAAGCCGCCTCGGCACCCGCAACCTCCAGCCGCAGCTCCGCCTCGTCACGGCGGCCGGGCTGCTCGCGGGCGTGATTCCGCTCTATGTCGCCGGCTTCTCTCCCAAGCCGCCGGTCTTCGACGAGGTCGATCCGATCTTCGCGGTCGTCTGGTGCATCGGCGCGTTCTGCGCGCTCGGGGCGGCCTATCAGGCGAAGTACCACCGGCTCGCCGCGCTCGTCCTGCTCGGCGGGGCGGGCATCACCACCTGCATCACCTTCGTCTGGCTGTCGGCGCCGGATCTCGCCATCACGCAGCTCGTCGTGGAGATCGTCACGACGGTGCTCCTGTTGCTCGGCCTGCGCTGGTTGCCCAAGCGCTCGGTGAAGGTGGACGATTCCGTGGCGCTTGCGGCGCGCAGCCGCCGCTTCCGCGACTTCCTGCTCGCCATTTCCTGCGGCTTCGGCATGTTCCTCTTCTCCTATGCGATCATGAAGCAGCCGGTGCCGGACGCCATCGCCAGCTATTTCCTCGAAAAGGCCTATACGGAGGGCGGTGGACGCAATGTCGTCAACGTCATCCTCGTCGATTTCCGCGGCTTCGACACCTTCGGCGAGATCGCCGTCCTCGCGATCGTCGCGCTCACCGTCTTCGCGCTGCTGCGCCGCTTCCGCCCGGCGCCGGACAGCATCGAGAAGCCGGAGCAGCAGCGTATCCAGAACGCCTTCGACGACGCGGCCCCCGAGCGTTCGGCGGGCGATACGGTGCGCGACTATCTCCTGGTGCCCTCCGTCATCATGCAGTGGATGTTCCCGGTCGTGGTCACCTTTGCGATCTATCTCTTCCTGCGCGGGCACGACCTGCCGGGCGGCGGCTTTGCCGGCGGCGTCACCATGGCGATCGCCTTCCTCCTGCAATATCTCGCCGGCGGCGTGCGCTGGGCGGAGGACAGGCTGCGCATCCTGCCGCTGCGCTGGATGGGCTTCGGCCTCGTCGTCGCCGCGGCGACCGGCATGGGAGCCTGGGCTCTCGGTTATCCGTTCCTCACGACCCATTCGCAATATGTAGAACTGCCCTTCATCGGCAAGGTGCCGGCGGCCAGCGCGCTCCTGTTCGACCTCGGCGTGTTTTCGCTGGTGGTCGGCGCGACGGTGCTGATCCTCATCGCGCTCGCCCACCAGTCCATCCGCGTGCATCGCGTGCGCGGCCTCGAAGCGCCCAAGGCGGAGGAGGCCTGATGGAACTCGTCCTTTCGATCGGCATCGGCGTCATGACGGGCTCCGGCGTCTGGCTCATCCTGCGCCCGCGCACCTATCAGGTCATCGTCGGGCTCTCGCTGCTCTCCTATGCGGTCAATCTCTTCATCTTCGCCGTCGGCGGCGTGAAGTCGGATGCCGCTCCCCTTCTGGAGGAGGGCGTCGCCATCTCGACCATGACCGACCCGGTGCCTCACGCGCTGGTGCTGACGGCCATCGTCATCGGCTTTGCCACGACCGCGCTCTTCCTCGTGGTGCTGCTCGCCGCCCGAGGCCTTACCGGCACGGACCATGTCGACGGCAGGGAGCAGCCGAAATGAGCGGGTGGCAGCAGCATCTCATCATCGCGCCCATCGTCATCCCGCTCGTCGCGGGCGCGCTTCTCCTGTTCTTCGACGAGCGCGAGCGCGTGCTCAAGGCGATGATCAGCCTCGTGTCGTGCCTTGCGCTCGCCGCCGTCGCCATCAGCCTGTTCCGGCTTGCCGGCGATGCGAAGGGCTTCGAGGGCGTCTATCTCCTCGGCAACTGGCCGGCACCGTTCGGCATCGTTCTGGTGGTGGACCGGCTCTCGGCGCTGATGCTCGTCCTCGGCTCTATCCTCGCCATCCCGACACTGGTTTACGCGCTCGCACGCTGGCATGCCGCGGGGGCGCATTTCCATTCGCTCTTCCAGTTCCTGCTGATGGGCCTCAACGGCGCATTCCTGACGGGCGACCTCTTCAACCTCTTCGTCTTCTTCGAGGTGATGCTGGCCGCCTCCTATGGCCTCCTGATGCACGGTTCCGGTTCCATGCGCGTCAAGGCCGGCATGCACTATATCGCCGTCAACCTTGCCGCCGCGCTCTGCTTCCTCATCGGCGTCAGCGCCATCTACGGCTCGGCCGGCACGCTCAACATGGCCGACCTTGCGGTGCGCATCGGCGAGATCGAGGGCGAGCGGCGCATGCTCTTGGAGGCGGGCGCCGGCATCCTCGGCATCGTCTTCCTCATCAAGGCGGGCATGTGGCCCCTGAACTTCTGGCTGCCGGGCGCCTATAGCGCGGCGACAGCGCCCGTCGCCGGCATCTTCGCCATCATGAGCAAGGTCGGCATCTACGTCATCCTGCGCCTGTCGCTGCTCGTCTTCGGGCAGGGGGCCTCTGCCGGCCTCGGGCTCAACGTGCTCCTCTACGGCGGCATGGCGACCATCGCCTTCGGCACGATCGGCGTCCTGGCCTCGCAGGCGCTCGGAAGGCTGGCGAGCTATTCGGTGCTCGTTTCCTCCGGCACGCTGCTTGCCGTGCTCGGCCTCAACAATGGCGTGGTGACCGCAGGCGCGCTCTTCTACATGGTCAGCTCCACACTGACGATCGGCGCCTTCTTCCTGCTCATCGAACTCGTCGAGCGCGGGCAGGATGCCGGCGCCTCGGTCCTTGCCGTGACGATGGAAGCCTATGGCGATGCCGACGAGGAGGAGGAAGAGGTCGAGGTGGGCGTCACCATGCCGGGCACCATCGCCGTGCTCGGCACCTGCTTTGCCGCTTGCGGCATCCTCCTGTCCGGCCTGCCGCCGCTCTCCGGCTTCGTGGCGAAGTTCGCCATGCTGACGGGCATGATCGGCACGGGCGTCGCGAACGAGGGGCCGATCCCGGCTTCCGTCTGGTGGATCGTCGCCCTCCTCATCCTGTCGGGGCTCGCCGCGCTCATCTCGATGACCCGCGCCGGCATCCGCACCTTCTGGGCCTCGATGGAAGGCACGGTGCCGCGCGTCCTCGTCATGGAAATGGCGCCGGTCATGCTGCTGATCGCGCTGACGCTGGCGCTCACGATCAAGGCCGGCCCGGCGATGAACTACATGGAGGAGACGGTCCGCAGCCTGCGTGAGCCCGCCACCTATATCGATGCGGTCATCAATGCGCGGCGCGCGGGCGTTGCCGAGCCGAGCGGACCGGACGGCGGGGGAGGGATCTGACATGCTGCCCTATCCGCTGCTTTCCGCCTCGCTCGTCCTGATGTGGCTTGCGCTGAACGGCTTCACGCTCGGCCACCTCATCCTCGGCTGCATCGTCTCGGTCTTCGCCTCCTGGGGCATGGCGGCGTTGCGCCCGGCCAAGCCGCGCCTCGCCAAATGGTATCTCCTGCCGAAGCTCATCGGCATCGTGCTCTATGACATCGTGCGCTCGAACATCGCCGTCGCCTCGATCCTCGTCACCGGCGGGCGGCGCAGCCACAAGTCGGGCTTCATCACCGTGCCGCTCGACCTCGAGAATCCGACCGGGCTCGCGGTTCTTGCCGTCGTGGTGACGAGCACGCCGGGCACGGCTTGGCTCGAATACAATTCGGTGCGCCGGACGGTGGTGATCCACGTCCTCGACCTCGTCGACGAGGCGGAGTGGCAGCGCCTGATCAAGGGGCGCTACGAGGCGCTGCTGATGGAGATATTCCAATGAGCCATACGATCCTCCTCTGGTCCGTCACCTTCGCGCAGGTGTGCCTTGCCATCGCCATGGCGCTTGCGGCGCTGCGCATGTTTCGCGGACCCCGCGCCCAGGACCGGGTGCTGGCGCTCGACACGCTCTACGTCAATTCCATGCTGCTCCTGATGGTGTTCGGCATCCGCACCGGCAAGACGATCTATTTCGAGGCCTCGCTGGTCATCGGCATGCTCGGCTTCGTCGCGACGGTGGCGCTTGCCAAATTCCTCATGCGCGGGGAGGTGATCGAATGAGCGCGATGGAGCATGCCGGCGACCTGCCGGGCTGGGTTGCCCTTCTCGTCTCCGTCTTCCTCGTGATCGGCGCGGGGCTGACGCTCATCGGCACGATCGGCTTTGCCCGCCTGCCGACCTTCTACGAGCGCATCCACGCTCCGACGCTCGGCACGAGCTGGGGAACGGGCGGCATCGTCATGGCGTCGATGATCTTCTTCACGGTGCTTGCGACCCGGCCGGTCGTGCACGAAATCCTCATAGGCATCTTCGTGACCGTCACCACGCCGGTGACGCTGATGCTGCTCGCCCGCGCCGCGCTTCACCGGGATCGTTCGGAGGGCAATCCGAACGTGCCGGCCGAAGAGGCCGGGGAAGAACCCGTTCCCGGCGAGTGACGCCTCCTGCGAAATTTTTGTGCCGGCCGCGAACCCTCGCAGCCGGGCGAAGCGGTGGTCCGAAGCGGGATCGTCACGAGGATTCTGCCCCGCTCCAAAGACATTGTTAACCTTCATTTCCTAACCATCTACGCATCCCTATCGGCAATGATCGTCGAGTTTGCAGGTTCATGCGTATTTCCAGAACAAACTTCTATCCCATCCTTGAGACCGAAGGGGAAAACGACGAAAACACGTCGTATTACTCCTATGAAAACAATAATTTGCCCGAAGAGAGCGTGGAGGATGCCGCCTGGCATGCCGAGGGTGAGCCGATCGCCAATGACGAAGCCTACCGGCCGCGTTTTCGCTCGCCGGCGCTGCGCGGCTACGATCCCGGCCAGTATGCCGACGGAAGCTGGGAAAGCCATTTCTACATGGCCCCGAACGTGCGCTTCACCCGCACGCCCGACAAGATCGCCGCCAGGATCGAAGAGGCGGCGGCCGAGGAGGGTGTGAATGCCGAGCCCGCCGCCGAGCAGCCCGCCATGCGGCAGGAGCCGGAGGCCCAGGCGTCCGAGACCCCGCAGCTTTCTCAGGCGGAACTGCTCCAGCGCCTGCGTGAGGCCCTCGACGATCGCCGCCGTCGCTTCGAGGCGCAGCAGGCTGCCGCCGCGGCGCCCCCCGATCCGGTGCCGCAATTCGTCCAGGCGGTCGTTTCCGCGGCGCGGAACATCGTGCCCGCCGATGCGCCCGTCGCCTACAAGCCGGCCGTGCCGCTGCAGATGCCGGCCGCAGCGCCGACGGCCCTACCGGCGCTCCAGCCGGTTGCAAAGGCAGACATGCGCGCCGCGGTCAGCCGCTTCGCCAATCTTTCCGATCATGCCTTCTTCGAGACGATGGTCCCGGACGAGGTCGCCGGCGACCTGCCGGCAAGGCCCGCGGTCACCGTCATGCGCATGCCGCTGCCCGTTCCGGCCGCAGTTGCCGCTCCCGTTCTTCCGGTCGCAATCGTGCCGAAGGCCGAAAAGCGGGAGGAACCGTCCTCCATCGCCTCGCTCTTCCGCGTCGTCGATTGCCGCCCGCCGGTCGCCCGCGTAGTCGTCGCAGAGCCGGTCGTCACCGCTCCCGAAGCTGCGGTCGAACCCGCTGCCGAGACCCCCGTTGCCGAGCCGGTCCCGCCCGTCGTCGAGAGCAAGCCGGCTCCCGTGGCCGCCGTTGTCGAGCCTGTTCGAGAAACGCCGTCATCGGTGCTGTCGCGCGCTCGTCCCTTCCAGGTGACGATGGCGACGCCATCCGGCGGTGCCTATGAATATCCGCCGCGCGAACTGCTGCAGGAGCCGCCGCGCACGGTCGGCTTCGTGCTGACGCAGGAGCAGCTCGAGCAGAATGCCGGCCTTCTCGAAAGCGTGCTGGAGGACTTCGGCGTGCGCGGCGAGATCATCCATGTCCGTCCGGGACCTGTCGTTACGCTCTACGAATTCGAGCCCGCGCCGGGCGTGAAATCCTCGCGCGTCATCGGCCTCGCCGACGACATCGCCCGCTCCATGTCGGCGCTGTCGGCCCGCGTCGCGGTCGTGCCCGGCCGCAACGTCATCGGCATCGAGCTGCCGAACGCCACGCGCGAGACGGTCTATTTCCGCGAGATGATCGAGAGCCAGGATTTTGCCCGGACCGGCTTCAAGCTGCCGATCTGCCTCGGCAAGACGATCGGCGGCGAACCCGTCATCGCCGAGCTTGCCAAGATGCCGCACCTCCTCGTCGCCGGCACGACCGGCTCGGGCAAGTCCGTTGCCATCAACACGATGATCCTGTCGCTGCTCTACCGTTTCCGCCCAGAAGAGTGCCGCCTGATCATGGTGGACCCGAAGATGTTGGAACTATCGATCTACGACGGCATCCCGCATCTCCTCACCCCCGTCGTCACCGATCCCAAGAAAGCCGTTATGGCGCTGAAATGGGCGGTGCGCGAGATGGAGGACCGCTATCGCAAGATGTCCCGCCTCGGCGTGCGCAATATCGACGGCTACAACAACCGCGTGGCCGTCGCGCGCGACAAGGGCGAGACCATCTCCGTCAGCGTCCAGACCGGCTTCGACAAGGGAACCGGCGAGGCGATCAACGAGGAGCAGGAACTCTCCCTCGAGCCAATGCCCTATATCGTCGTCATCGTCGACGAGATGGCCGACCTGATGATGGTCGCCGGCAAGGAGATCGAAGGGGCGATCCAGCGCCTTGCACAGATGGCGCGCGCCGCCGGCATCCACCTGATCATGGCGACGCAGCGTCCCTCGGTCGACGTCATCACCGGCACGATCAAGGCGAATTTCCCGACGCGCATTTCCTTCCAGGTGACCTCGAAGATCGACAGCCGCACCATTCTCGGCGAGCAGGGTGCCGAACAGCTCCTCGGCCAGGGCGACATGCTGCACATGGCCGGCGGCGGGCGCATCTCGCGCGTCCACGGCCCCTTCGTCTCCGACGAGGAGGTCGAGAAGGTCGTGCTGCACCT